>NZ_JAUSZL010000002.1:1830329-2135384 GCF_030817535.1 Streptomyces sp. V3I8
CCGCCTGGTGCGACCAGGTCGGTGACGACTACTCGCTCATGCACGCCGCCACAGCGTAAACGGGCAGGTCGTGACCGGGCAGGTGCTGTGGGTCTCTCCCTCCTTCACGGTGCCGCTTCGAACCGGGCGCGGGCAGCCAGTAGTTCGATCTCGTGGGTGACCGCCCACCGGCCGAGTGCGAACAGCGGCTCCTGGAGTGAACGGCCGAGGTCGGTGAGGGCGTATTCGGTCCTTGGGGGCACGCTCGGGTGGACCGTCCGGCTGATGAGCCCGTCACGTTCCAGCGAGCGCAGGGTGCGTACCAGCATGCGACGGCTGAGGCCCTCGACGGAGCGGTCGAGTTCGTTGAAGCCGTAGCTGCGTCGCGACAGCAGTGACAGCAGCAGCGGGCTCCATTTGTCCCCGATCCGGGACAGCAGCGCCGTTGCCGGACAGTACTGATGATCGGCGACGGTGACCGGCGAAGTGACTCCGGCAGCGGGCTCAACTTCCGGCATCTCATGGGGAGGTGACATCAATGTGCCTTCTTCCGGGAGCAACGTGGGTCGCCAATCATCAGGTTACGCACACGGCGCAGACAGAGGAGAGCTTCATGATCATGGTGAGCGGGGCATCGGGGAACCTGGGTCGGCGGACCGTTCAACACCTCGTACAGCGCATCGACGCTTCCCGCGTCCTCGCGCTGTCGCGAACCCCGGACGCGATCGGCGATCTGGGGGTCCGTTCCCGCCACGCCGACTTCGACGAACCGGATTCACTGGTCCGGTCCCTGGACGGTGCGGAACGGCTGCTGATCGTCAGTATCGGGACCGGCGACCGGCTGCCCAAGCACGCCCGGGCCATCGACGCCGCGGCGAAGGCCGGGGCCGGCCATATCGTCTTCACCTCGCTCACCCGCGCCGCCGAACCGGGCCATCCCAGTCCCCTCGTTCCCGACTACGGGGCCACGGAGCGGCTGCTGGCGGAATCCGGGGTGCCGTTCACGGTGCTGCGCTTCAACGTATGGGTGGAGATGCTGACCCTGGTCGGGGTGGCCGGCCGAGCCGTGGCCACCGGAGTCCTTCCCAGCAATGCGGGAAGCGGACGGGTCGGTCATCTCACGCGCGACGACAGTGCCTCGGTGGCCGCCGCCGTACTGGCCGACGGCGGCAGCCTGGGAGAGGTGGTCGAGGTCACCGGGCCGCAAGCAGTGACCGACGCCGACATCGCCGCCGCGCTGACCGAGGCCACCGGCCGCCGCGTACGGCACGAGGAGGTCAGCGACGACAAGCAGCCCCAGCGGCTCGTCGAACAGGGGATCACCGAGCAATTCGCCCACGCCTGGAGCGCCTCGGGCATCATCAAGCGCAACGGCTGGTTCGACATCACGACCCACGCGGTGGAACGGCTCACCGGGCGAGCACCCACCCCGATCGTCGACTACTTCATCGCGCGCCGGGCCGAGCTGGTCACCCCTCGATAGAGGCAGAGACTGCCCGGACACAGACGGCCCTCATCCGTCGGGTCTGCCCGGACAGGACGCCGACGGGATGCCGGGAAGGTCTCAGCGGCGGTGTGGTCTGCGTCGGCGGGGGCCGCGGCGTGAGCGGACGGGAGGTATGCCCCGCACCATCGGGCGCCGATCCCACACGCGAACAAGTTCTGGGCGATCGCCGTATCGCGGCTCGGTGCCGGTGAACCCATGCCCGAGGGAGCTGCACCCGAAGTCGCACCTGGTGCCTGGTCTCAGATGCCGGTTCCGGTGAGAGCGGCGGTTGCCTGCCAGAGCCTCTTGGCGACGGCCCCGTCCAGGCCGGCCCGGCTGGGCTTGCGGACCAGTGGGGAGCCCGTGAAGCTGAACAACCCGTCCGGACCGACGTAGGCGTTGCCAGGAACGTCTTGCGTGGCCGCGTACATGAGCGGCAGCGCTCCGTGTTCCACGTCCTGGACCAGGAACGGGAGCCGGTTGACGAGTCTCAGCGGCGAGTGCGTGACCAGTCCGGTCCGCGCGACGCCAGGGTGAGCGACGACCGAGCGGACATGGCTGCCCGAGGCGGTCAAGCGGCGCTGCAACTCCAGCGAGAACAGCACCACGGCGAGCTTGGACGCCTCGTAGACGGCCAGCCCGTTGTACTTGCGGGTGCGCCAGTCGAGGTCGTCGAGGTCCAGCCTGCCAAAGCGGTGCAGCTGGCTGGAGACCGTCACCACGCGGTCGGTCAGCCGGGGCAGCAGCAGGTTGGTGAGCACGAACGGCCCGAAATAGTTCGTCGCGGTCTGAACGTCCAGGCCCTGCGCGGTGCGCGCCGCCGGGATATCCATCACCCCAGCGTTGTTGATCAGAACATCGACGGCACCGGTGTACGCGGCCGCGAACGCGTGGACCGAGTCCAGATCGGCGACATCGAGGTGCCGGACATCGAAATCTCCGCGCATACCGGCCACTGCCCGGCGCGCCTTGTCGACGTTGCGCACGGCCAGCACCACGTGAGCGCCGGCCCGTGCAAGTTCGCGAGCGGTCACCAGCCCGATCCCCCCACCGGCGCCGGTGATCACTACTGTCACGCCGGTCATGCTCGGCAGCCGGTCCGCAGTCCATTCGGCCATGGTGAAACTCTCCAGACGCTCTCTTACCGGGTTCCTGACGTCGTCCAGTACAAAGGGCCTGTGTCGGCGGATGAAGGACTTGCCCAGCCACTGAATGGCAGGGCGTGGCTACCCGCGTTCACCTGCCGGACAATGAGGTGGAGGCAGACAGCGTGCGAAGTGGGGAGCACATGGCGGACACGGCACTGGACAGTGATGGTCTGGCCGATTTCCTGCGCGGACGCCGGACGTCCCTGCAACCCGAGGACGTCGGGCTGCGCCGCGGTGTGCGACGGCGCACGATCGGGCTGCGCCGGGAAGAGGTCGCCGAACTGTGCGACATGTCGGCCGACTATCTGGCCCGCTTGGAACGCGGCAGCGGTTCCCAGCCGTCGCAGCAGATGGCGGCGGCCATCGCCCGGGGCCTGCGCCTGACCCCGGACGAACGCGACCACCTGTTCCTGCTGTGCGGGCACCGCCTCCCGACACGGCACCTACGCGAAGCGCACATCAGTCCTGGGCTGCTGCGCGTCATGGACCGGCTTCAGGACACCCCGGCACAGATCGTGGGCCCGGTCGGTGAAACGCTGCAGCAGACGCCGCCCGCCGTAGCGCTGCTCGGCAACGAAACGCACCACACCGGCCCGGCGCGCAGCGCCCTCTACCGATGGTTCAACGACCCCGGCGCCCGCCATCGGTACCTGCCCGAAGACCACCATCAGCACAGCCGCGTCTATGTCTCCACCCTGCGCGCCGGCGCCGCCGCGCAAGGGCCCGGGTCCTCAGCCGCGCTACTCGTGGCCGACCTGCAGCACAACGAGGAATTCGCCGAGCTTTGGAACCGCCATGAAGTGGGACTGCGGTGGAGCGGCGCCAAACGCTTCGTCCACCCTCAGATCGGACGCATCGACGTGTACTGCCAGACACTGCTCGACCCCGACCAGGGACAGTCGCTACTCATCTTCACCGCCACACCCGGCACGGAGAGCCACGACAAGCTCGCCCTGCTGACCGTGCTCGGCACCGACACATTTGCAGGCTCCTGACCCACTTGCGGCTTCGGCCGTCAACCTTCTTCTCGCCGTCGAAGCCCCTGGCTGCGGCACTCACCGCCCTGATCACCGAAAGCAATACCCGAGCACGTGTGCTCGTTGGATGCATCTCGTCGTTCTGAATTACCGGTGAGGCACGTCCAGTTGAGGGATGTGGCGAGAGGGGGGCCGGGGGGCGGGAGGCTACGGTAACCGTCGTCATTCCCCGATGGGGGCACTGCCGGACGCAGGTCCTCCCGGCGTCACCTGCGGCACCGCTGCCGGGGAGGCCGCCCGCGCCGCTGAGGAAAGAGGTCCATGATGCCCACGCCCGGCTTCCCGCCGCATACGCTCGATCCCGAAGGAATGCCGATATGGATCACTGATCTGGCCTCCGAAGACCCGTACCACATCCTGCACGTCGTGCACGGCGTCGAACCGGCGGAGGCGCTGGAAAGGCTCGGCGCCAGGACGAGGTTGACGCAGCCCTGCGAACTGCCCGACAGCAGGCCGGACGAGTGGACGTCACTGCCGTGCGCGGCTCTCGGTATGGACCCGGGATCGTCCGCGGCGCTGTTGGCGGGACGCGTCGGCGAGTGGACCTTCGTCTACGACGACTCCGGGTTCACCTCCGAGAACGCGGCGAAGGCACTGTCCGCCGATGGACGGACGGCGGCCACGAGCGTGTTCAGCATCAACGGGGACGCCAGCCTCACCTATGCCGTCGACGGCAAGCAGGTCGCCTGGGTCGACGTCGGCGGTCTCGCCCCGGAGAAGGATCTTCCCCGTATGCCCGCCGAACTGCGCGCGGCCTTCGAAGCCGCCGGCACCGTGGAGGAGGAAGGCATCGAGCCGGGCGAGGCCGACAGCTCCATCGCCATGCGTGCCGTCTGCGCTCTGGCCGGCCTCCCGCTCACCCTGAGCGCCCTGCGTCAGGTCCCGCTGGTGGTCCTGCCGTTCGGCTGACGGTGCGTCGGTCGGGCGAGCGGCACCGTCCAATCCGCCGGAGGAGCCTTCGGGAGTCTGCGCGTGGCGCCCTGTCGTCGACCGCCAACGGGTGTTTCCTGCAGGGGAGATGCGTCGACGCCGCCCTCCGCTTCGCTCGGTACGGTGCGCCCATGACATCTGCGATACGGGCCCGGTTCCGTCCCTTCCGTGAAAAAGCCGAGGTCCACGGCGTGCCGGCCGACGATGTGGAGCGGTGGCTGGCCACAGCCCGTCCCTGCGCCACCCTGACACTGTCCGACGACGACCCCGGACCGGTCGTGGGACGGTTCGGCGGCCCCCTGCTGCTTGCGGCCGACACCCCGGACCCCGGACACCCCTTCGTGGCCTCGGTCGACCTGGCCGCACTGCCGGCCGGCGCGACGGACCTCCTCTTGCCGCCCGACGGCCGGTTGCTGTTCTTCGCCCTGCCCGAGGCCGGGGACGACACCTCCATGGGAACGGTGATCCACGTGCCGGCCGACGCGGCCGTCACACGTCGGGATCCGTACGCCTGGAACTCGGCGAACATCGCCGAGGACGACAGGGTGTTCGCGAGCTATCCGGAGGGGCCGCTCCGCGTGCGGACCGACGTGTCGCTCCCCCACCACCAGTTCATCGTTCCCGCCGGTGAGGAGGAAGCCGTACACCTTCCCGGGCATCCCTACTGCTCCGAACTCGTCGAGATCTGGGAGGACACCAAGGACCTCATCGCTCCCTCGGCGCAGATGCAGCTCGGAGGATACGCGGACGAGGAGGCCGTGGAGTTCGACCCGGTCGACGTCGCGGCGTCCCTCGCGGCGCAGGCGGTGGACGCCGGCCACTGGGACGGTCCCGTCTCGGACGACGTGGCCGACTGGGTGCTCCTCGCCGACTGGTACGCCGGCAGGGACGTGAAGGGGCGGGAAGGCGCGACCGTCCACTGGGTGATCCAGCGCGAGGACCTCGCGGCCCGACGCTTCGAGCGCGTGTTCACCACCGTCTTCTGGAACCCCTGAGCAGGCCATGACGGGGGCGCGGCTCTTCTCCGTAGCTCTCGCCTCCGAGGACCGACTTCCGTGGGGAAACGCTCCCACGACGCGATGGTTCCGCTTCGGTCGCGTTCACCATGCACGGACGGCGTGGGCCTCGGCTTCAACTGCGCGTATGCCGCTGGTCGTAGCGGGAGCGGGAGGCGTCCACCGTGTCGAGGTGATTGCCCACCCACCTCAGCAGGGTCTGCAGAGGGTCCTGGAGGGTGCGCCCCAGAGGGGAGATGCGGTACTCGACCGCCACGGGCTCGGTGGACAGGATCACTCGCTCGATCACGCCGTTGCGTTCCAGCCGCCGCAGGCATGCCGTCAGGGATTTCGGGGTGACCGCGGGCAGGTGCTGGCGAAGCTCGTTGAAACGCCGGGGGCGATCGCACAAGGCGTCCAGCACCAGTAGCGACCACTTGTCGAAGAGCTGGTCGAGTAGTTGTCGACCGTTGTCACCGAGCTCTATGTGGGTCACGTCGGTCTCCTCGGGGATACCTGATTTCGTTGCAGTATACCAGAACTACTAGATATACGTTGGATATCTAGTAGTTCGATCCGTGAGGAAGGCTCCCTATGGCCGACACCTACTCGACCCTGCATGTCTCTGTCACCGACGGTGTGGCGTACGCCATCATCGACAACCCTCCCGTCAACCTGCTCGATGCCGCCCTCATGACGGACTTGGACCGGTTCACGGGCGCCATGTTCGCCGCCGCCGACGTCCGAGTGATCGTTTTCGACAGCGCGGATCCGGACTTCTTCATCGCGCACGGAGACATGCGCATCGCCGAGGACCCTCAGTCGTTCGCGGCGCTTGATATCGCCTCGGAGCAGGACCCCTCCTTGAATCCGATGATGCGCCTGCACGAACGCATCCGGACCCTGCCGCAGATCACCATCGCCAAACTGCGCGGGCTGGCACGCGGAGGCGGTGCGGAACTGCTGTCCGCGATGGACATGAGGTTCGCGGCTCGTGAGCATGCCGGCTTGGCCCAGCCGGAAGACACGATGGGCATCATCCCGGGCGCGGGAGGCACCGTCTATCTGCCCGGCCTCGTCGGCCGCGCACGCGCGCTGGAGATCATTCTCAGCGGCCAGCTGGTCGATGCCCCGACCGCGGAACGGATGGGCTGGGTGAACCGGGCCGTGCCGGCTGCCGAGCTCGACCACGTCGTCGACACCCTGGCCGCCCGCATCGCCGCCCTGGCGCCCGGCGTTGCCCGCGCCACGGTCGAGGCGGTGGACGCCGCAGCGGTGTCCACCGCCGGTGGCCTGGCCACGGCGAACGAACTGTTCGGCCAGCTCTTCAGCACTCCCGACGCGGGCCGCCGCGGAGAGGCGGCACTGGCCGCCGGCGCGCAGACCCGGGACGGAGAGCGCCACCTCGAGGCCCTGATCGACGGCCTCGCCTGAAGCAGCTTGGTGAACTCTTCTCGTCCTGGGGTCTGAGGTTGATGACGAAGGGCTGACGGGAGTGCGTGACGTGGCAGGGCTCCTGGTCGTCCGGTTGGTGATCCCACTCATCGACGTCTCGACACAGGAGCCCTGTTGGCCCGTATCGAGCCATGCTCGACATCCCGCACGAGGTGGTTGAGCATGATTCCTGGCTCATCTGCGCCGGAAGGCGTGAACTGCGTGCGCGTTGGCGGCGGCTGAGCTGCTTCCAGCAGGCTTTCCTTGTGCTGGTGCACCTGCGCAAGAACGAGACGCTGCACCGGGTGGGAGCCGGGTTCGGTGTCTCCACCGCCACCGCCACCGCCACCGCCACCGCCACCGCCACCGCCGGACGGTAGATGATGCTCACTGCCCGTCCTGCCCCGGTCAACGGGGCTTCGTCCGGTCTTGGCTCCCCCGTCAACGCCCGGATGTGGAAGCCGTCGACCGCCGCGCGGGAGAAGTCCAAGCCTTTGCGGCGCGCAGCGCTGCGAGGAGGGCCTGGTGCAGCTGAGGCCACACGCCGGCCTCGGTCCATCCGGCCAGGCGGCCAGGCGGCCAGGCGGCCAGGCGGCCAGGCGGCGCCAGCATGTCATGCCCGAGCCGAAGCCAAGTTCCTGCGACAGATGTTCCCAGGCGATCCCGGTATGCAGCACGAATGGGATGCCCTGGAACACCAGCCGGTCCGGATGGCGCTTGCGCCCTGGATGCCGGGTCCGGCGCTAGATCTTGGGCAGCAGCGGTTCGACCACTGCCCACAGCTCGCCGTCGGCTTCCCACGGCTTCGGCCGTGCCACCCCGCACCCCCACCTCGTCGATCCTGGAGCGATCCAATCACCTCGAAGATCATGGGATTCGGCTCGGGGCAGACCTGCCGGCGGCGCCTCGAACGGTGGCAGCAGACCGGAGCCTTCGACCGACCGCACCGCATCCTGCTCGCCAGACTGCACGCGGCCGGCGAACTGGACTGGTCCGGGGCATGCGTCGACGGCTCCCACGGCCGCGCCAAAAAAGGGGAGCCGACACCGGTCCGTCGCCGGCCGAGCGGCGGAAGACGGGCAGCAGACACCACCTGATCCGCGACGGACATGGCACCCCGCCAAGGTCATCACCACCGCGGCAGGCGTCAACGACGTCACCCGGACCCTCGCCCTGGTCGACGGCGTCCCGCCCGTCGCCGGCCGCCCGGGCAGGCCCCGCCGCCGCCCCGAGACCCTCCTCGGAGACAAGGGCACCACCCACCGGGCCTCCTGGGAAGCCTGTGGCGGATCTCCATGGCGTCTGCCGTGGCGTCTGCCGGGGCACCTCCCGGGGGCGACAACCCGACCGGCGCAGCTGACCTTCCGCCCGCCGCGGCCGACCCGTCGTACCGGTCGGTCCCGCTGCGCGAGCAGTGATCTCCGGCTGCTGCCGGACGGGCCATTGCCCTTCGCCACCGCGTGCCCGGCAGCAGCGTCCCCGGGTCGGCCGAGGCGCCTTCGACAGCCTCTGTCACCGCGGGGATGAACGACAAAGCGTAGTCGAGGCCCGGCCCGGCGGGCCCACCGGCACGGTGGAGCCACGCACCGGAGCCGGCGGACGGCGTCGATTCGGCTGTACGGTCGGCGAGTTGGGCCCCACCACAGGCTCTGCGGGAGGCGTGCGGGCGGCGGGAGGCGACCGCGGGGAAAACGTCGGACGCCGCCGGACGGGGCGTTCACGTGCCGTACGGGTCATGATCATGCCCATCGCTCAGTGTGTGAGGATTTTGGAGAGGAAATCCTTTGCCCGGTCGCTGCGCGGGGCGGTGAAGAACTCCTCCGGGGTCCGGTCCTCGACGACGGCGCCGTCGGCCATGAAGACGACACGGTTGGCCGCCGAGCGGGCGAATCCCATCTCGTGGGTGACGACGACCATCGTCATTCCGTCACGCGCGAGCTGCTGCATGACCTCCAGGACCTCGTTGATCATCTCCGGGTCGAGCGCCGACGTCGGCTCGTCGAAGAGCAGCGCCTTGGGGTCCATGGCGAGCGCGCGGGCGATGGCCACACGCTGCTGCTGGCCGCCGGACAGCTGCGCCGGGTACTTCGGCGCCTGCGAGGCGAGCCCCACCCGGTCGAGCAGTTCGAGCGAGCGCCTGTCGGCCTCGGCCTTCTTCCGGCCGCGCACCTTCATCTGTCCCAGCGAGACGTTCTGCAGGACCGTCTTGTGCGCGAAGAGGTTGAAGGACTGGAACACCATCCCCACCTCGGCACGGAGCCTCGCGAGGTCCTTGCCCTCCTGTGCGAGGGGCTGCCCGTCCAGCCTGATCTCACCCGACTGGACGGGCTCCAGACGGTTGATCGCCCTGCAGAGGGTCGACTTGCCCGACCCCGAGGGGCCGATGACCACGACCACCTCCCCCCTGCCGACGGTGAGGGTGATGTCCCGCAGGACGTGCAGTTCCCCGAAGTACTTGTTGACGTCACGCAGCTCGATCAACGGATCAACGGCCATCCTCAGCCCTACCCACTCTCAGCCGTGTCGCGGTCGCCGCAAACTATCCACACCTCGAGCGGGGCAAATACGCGACACGCACTTATCGGGCATTAGCCGTATTTATCCCGCTGGTCCAGGCCAGGACTCACGTCTCCGCCACCTCGGCGTAGAGCTGGGACAGTTCGGGAACTCCGCTGGCCGCCCACGCGTGGCCCGAGACGACCACGTCGATCTCCCGTCCCGACTCCAGCCGCACGACGGGCTGCCCGTTGGGCCAGACCTCCCAGACCGCGCCGGGGACCGAGCGGACGATGACCGTGCCGAGGTAGAGGCCGGCGTCGTTGCCGAGCCAGGGCAGGCTCTCCTCGTCGTCGCGCCAGCGCGGCAGCAGCTGGTCCAGCGCCTCCAACGAGGCGGCCGAGTCGTCGAGTTCGATTCCCGCCTGCTGGGCCTGGGAGCGGAGCAGTTCGCATTCGGAGAGCAGTCCGGCCACCCCCTCGTGGTCGCTCTCGCCGTCCGAGAAGATCGCGACTCCCCTGGCGGGGCCCCGCTTCTTGCGCCAGTTGCCCAGGAAAGGGATGTTCATACACACAGCCTTTCATTCGTATCACCCGGTGCACCACAGGGCGCGCGGCCCGCCGTTCCCGGCGCGTTCGCACGCAGTTCGCGCCTGTCTCATTGACGAGTCCCTGTCGTCTCCTTAGCTTCACTGTGCATCTGTCGCCTCGTCGGTGAGCACCGGCGATGCACCGGTGAGCAGCCGCGAGTGGGAGGAGTTCGGTGTGCGCCGACGTGTGTGGGGCGATGCCGTCGCCCTTGCTCTGCTGTCGACAACGGTTCCCGTCGCACTGGCGGTTCCCGTGGAGGCCGCGTCACGGGCCGCGGTGCGGCCCGTCCCCCTGGAACGGCACTTCGACAACACGGCCGTGAGCGACGACACGCGGCCCGCCGAGGCGGACTTCGACGGCTCGGGCGGCTCCCTGTCGGCGCAGGACCTGGCCGCCGCCGGCTGGACGCCGGGGCGCTCGCTGACGGTCCAGGGCGCCCGGCTGACCCTGCCCCGCCGGACGCCGGGCGAGCCCGACAACGTACGCGCCGACGGGCAGTCCGTGCGGGTACGCGGCCACGGTGACGCGCTCGCCTTCCTGGTCGCGGGCACGGGTGGCGGCGAGGAGAGCGGCACGGGTGCGGTGCGGTACCGCGACGGTTCGCGCTCCTCCTACCGGCTGACCGCGCCGGACTGGCGCGGCGGGCCGCTCGCCACCAAGGCCGTGGCCCTGCCGCACGTCAACACCCCCGGCGGGCAGCTCGCCGGGAAGACGAAGCTGTACGTCGTGACCGTGCCCCTCGCCCGGGGGCGCGCGGTGGACTCCGTGCGGCTGCCGGTCAACGGCGACCTGCATGTGTTCGCCCTGTCCGTACGCCCCGAAAGCCGTGGCTGGACCGGGAGTTGGGCCGCTTCCTCCTCGGGCTACACCGCGGTCGGGCCCTGGACGGACCGGACGCTGCGCCTGGTGGTGCACACCTCGGCCGGCGGGCCGCGGGTGCGCATCCGGCTCGACAACACCTTCGCCGCCGCACCCGTACGGATCGGCGGCGCGACGGTGGCCGTGCAGGCGTCCGGGGCGGCTCCGCGCGGCGCTCCCGTGCCGCTGTCCTTCAAGGGCTCCGCCGGTCCGGACCTTCCGGCCGGGGCCCAGGAGTTCAGCGATCCGCTGGGCTTCGACGTGCCCGCGGACAGCAATCTGCTCGTGAGCCTCCATCTGCCGGGGACGGTGACGGCGGCGCCCGTGCACAGTCTGGCCGTGCAGCAGTCGTACGTCAGCGAGCCCGGTGACCACGCGGCGGACGCCGGGCCGGACGCGTACACCTCGACGATCCTCGGCTGGCCGCTGCTGACCGGTGTCGACGTGGCCGGCGGGCCGGGGTCCGTCGTGGTGCTCGGCGATTCCATCACGGACGGCGAGAAGTCCACGCGGGACGCCAACCGGCGCTGGCCCGACCTGCTGGCCGACCGGCTCCGGGCGCAGGGCGCGGTGCCGCGCTACGGGGTGCTCAACCACGGGATCTCGGCGAACCGGGTGGTCACGGACCGGTACGCCGGCGACGGGGTGTCCACCGACACGGGCGGGGTGAGTGCGCTGCACCGGCTGGACCGGGACGTTCTGGCGCAGACGTCCGCGCGGACGGTCGTCGTGTTCCAGGGGGTGAACGACGTGCGGTGGGGAGCGAGCGCGGAACAGGTCGTCGAAGGGCTGCGGGAGGTCGCGGAGCGTGTTCGCGGCCGCGGGCTCCGGGTGGTGGCCGCGACGATCGCGCCCTGCGCGGGGGAGGCACGGTGCACGGGCGCCGTCGACGCGGAGCGCTCCGCCGTGAACGGGTGGATCAGGGAGCAGGCCGGCGCGGGGGCCGGGGCCGCCGTCGACGGCGTGCTGGACTTCGACGCCGTGCTGCGGGATCCGGCCGACCCCGCGCGGCTGCTGCCCGCCTACGACAGCGGGGATCATCTGCATCCCGGGGACGCGGGGCTCGCCGCGCTGGCCGATTCCGTGGACCTGGAGTTGCTGTAGACGTGTGCGTGAGCCGGGCGCAGGGCGGTTCCGGGGCCGGTCGGGCCGGGATCCGGGTGCCGGTCGGCTGTGGCCGGGCGCGCAGTTCCCCGCGCCCCTGAGGACGGGCCGCTCTAGACGTCCAGGTCCACGACCACCGGGGCGTGGTCCGAGGCGCCCTTGCCCTTGCGCTCCTCCCTGTCCACGTAGGCGTCGGTGACCGCCTTCGAGAACGGGGTGTTGCCGTAGACCAGGTCGATGCGCATGCCCCGGTTCTTGGGGAAGCCGAGCTGGCGGTAGTCCCAGTACGTGAACGGGTGGTCGTACTTGAGGGGGCGCGGGACCACGTCCGTGAGGCCGGTGCCGCGCAGGGCGGCGAGGGCGGCGCGCTCCGGTTCGGTGACGTGGGTGGAGCCCTCGAAGAGGGACCGGTCGAAGACGTCGTCGTCCGTCGGCGCCACGTTGTAGTCGCCCAGCACCGCGAACGGGCGGCCGCCCGCCGCGTCCTCGGCGACCGCCGCTCTCAGGGCCTCGAACCACTGGAGCTTGTACGCGTAGTGCGGGTGGCCCACCTCGCGGCCGTTCGGCACGTAGACCGACCAGACGCGGACCGGGCCGCAGGTCGCGGAGACGGCGCGCGGCTCCTCGACGCCCTCGTAGTCCGGGCCGCCCGGCAGGCCGCGCACGATGTCCTCGAGGCCCACCCGGGACACCACCGCCACGCCGTTCCACCGCCCCGTCGCGTTCACCGCCGACTCGTAGCCCAGCTCGCGGAGTTCGTCGGACGGGAACTGCTCGGCCGTGGTCTTGGTCTCCTGGATGCACAGCACGTCCGTGCCGGTGCTCTCCAGCCAGGCCAGCACCCTCGGGAGACGGGCGGTGACCGAGTTCACGTTCCAGGTGGCGATACGCATGGTTCACAACCTACCGGGCACCTCCGACACTCACAGGTCGGCGGTCTCTCCCGGCGCCAGCCTCAGGTGCTCGCAACCGCCCAGCGTGCCGATCTGCCGGTCGTACGCGGGGCGCGCCAGGTCGGTCAGGAGGGCGTCGTGGATGTCGTACGCGCGCTGCGGCTTGACCTCACGGACGTAGTCGATGACCTCGGAGATCTTGCTCCAGGGTGCCTGCACGGGCAGCATCAGCGTCTCGACCGCGTGGTCGGGGACGGTGAGCGCGTCGCCCGGGTGGAAGACGCGCCCGCCGTCGACGAGGAAGCCGACGTTCGTGATGCGCGGGATGTCGGGGTGGATCACGGCGTGCAGTTCACCGTGGACCTGTACGTCGAATCCCGCGGCGGTGAACGTGTCACCGTGGCCGACGGTGTGCACCCGCCCCGGGAACGCGGCCGAGAGCTGGTCGGCGACGGACCTCAGCGTGTAGATCTGCGCCTCGGGGTTGGCCTCCAGACCGGCCCGCAGGTGCCCTTCGCTGAAGTGGTCGGGGTGCTCGTGCGTGACGAGGATCGCGTCCACGCCCACCGCGGCGTCCGCCTCGCTGAAGAGGCCGGGGTCGATGACGAGGGCGCGGCCGTCCTTCTCCAGGCGGACACAGGCGTGCGTGTTCTTCGTGAGTCTCATGCCTCCCATCCTGCCTCCGGGCGCCGGCGCGGGCTCACCCGAGGGGCCCCGCGGCACTCACTCCTGCGGTGTGGTCTCCTCCCGGATGACCTGCTGCGCCACCTTGAAGGCGCTGTTCGCCGCCGGTACGCCGCAGTAGACGGCCGCCTGGAGGAGCACCTCCTTGATCTCGACCGGGGTGAGGCCGTTGCGGAGGGCGGCCCGGGTGTGGAAGGCCAGCTCGTCGAGGTGGCCGCCCGCGACCAGGGCGGTGAGCGTGACACAGCTGCGCGAGCGCCGGTCGAGACCGGGCCGGTCCCAGATCTCGCCCCACGCGTAGCGGGTGACGAACTCCTGGAAGTCGCCGGAGAACTCGTCGGCCTGGGCCAGCGCCCGGTCCACGTGGGCGTCCCCGAGCACCTCGCGGCGGACCTTGAGGCCGGCGTCGTA
Organism: Streptomyces sp. V3I8; assembly: GCF_030817535.1. NCBI lineage: Bacteria > Bacillati > Actinomycetota > Actinomycetes > Kitasatosporales > Streptomycetaceae > Streptomyces > Streptomyces sp. V3I8. Next base: position 1,844,375 of record NZ_JAUSZL010000002.1, read on the forward strand.
CGGATCGGCCCGGCCCACGACCGCCTCGGGCTGGGGGGCGGGGGCGATCTCGGCGACGGGTGACATCTGCTGCTGCGCGGCGGGCACCGGGTGCGCCGGCGGGACGACGACCGCCATCTGTCCGGTGGACGAGTCGTAGGCCGGCTGCTGCCAGGCGGTGGAGAAGTGCCGTACGAGGAGGTCCGTGACCGCGGCGGGCTGTTCGACGGGCACCAGGTGGGAGGCGCCGGGCACGACCGCGAGGCGGGCGTCGGGTATCCCGGCGACCAGGGTGCGGGCCTCGGCGGGCCCCGTGACCTGGTCGTCCGAGCCGACCAGGACGAGGGTCGGCACCCCGATCCGGCCGAGTTCGGCGCGGATGTCGAACGCGGCGAGCGCCTCGCAGGCGGCGATGTAGCAGCCCGGGTCCGTGGTGCGCACCATCTGCACGGCCCATTCGGTGATCGCGGGCTGCGCCGCGGCGAAACCGCTCGTGAACCAGCGCTCGGGGGACGTGCGCGCGATGGGGTCCAGGCCGTTCGACCGGACGATCACACCGCGCTGGCGGAACTCGTCGGCCGTGCCGAAGCGCGGGGAGGCCGCGATCAGCGTCAGCGAGGCGAGACGGTCCGGGCGGCGCAGCGCCAGTTCGGCGCCCACCGCGCCGCCGAGCGCGCAGCCCGCGTAACCGAACCGCTGGACGCCGAGCGCGTCGAGGGTCGCCAGCAGCCGCTCGGCGAGCTCGGTGACCGATCCGGCCGGGTGCGCCGGCGCCCCGCCGTGGCCCGGCAGATCGAACCGGAAGATCCGCCACTGCTTGGCCAGCTCCGGAACCTGCCGGTCCCACATGTGCCAGGTGGTGCCGAGGGACGGCCCCAGGATCAGCACCGGGGCGTCCTCCGGCCCGTCAAAGCGGTACTGCAGCGTATTGATCATGGCTTCGGTCACGGGTTCACACCTTCATCTGTCACGATCCGTCACACACCCCCCCGCGAGACCTCCCCATACCTCCGCTGCTGGAGGCAGGTCCGCCACGTCCGGCTTCACGTACCACTTCTCGGTCGTTTCCACATCGATGTGCCCGGCCCGCACGGCGAGTGGGTGATCCGGCACCCCGTTGTCCGCCAGGCAGGTCAAGCACGACGCCCGAGCATCGTACAGACGGACTCCGCGAGGGCCGTTCCCGTCCGTGGTTTCGCGGTCCCGAACGCGCAACCGATGGCGGGAAGAGCCGCTCCGGTCTTCAACCGGCCGTACGGACACGTGAAATCGGGCAGAAGACCGTCCGGCTGCCCCGCCTGCGCACACCGAGAATCCCCTGCGCCGGATGCAACAGGAGAGATCCGCGAGATATCGGCCTTTCGACACCGCGCCAGAAACCGCGTGAATTGCGGCCTCTTTCGGCGATGCGCTCGAATTGTGCGGCACGGGAGGCCTGTTCGAGTCCGGAAGGAGCAAGGGCATGACGGAATCCGAAGGGTCTGCCTCCGCCGACGGCCGGAAAGCGGAAGACGATCGCACCCTCGGCCGGAGCCTAACTCGGCCGGCCTGTGGAGTACGGCCCGGTGGGCTGGTAGTACTCGGTGAACAGCCGCCCCACCAGCTCCCCGCGGCTGGACACGCCGAGCTTTTCGAAGATCGCTTTGATGTGGTCGCGCACGGTGTGCGGCGAGAGATGGAGCTCCTCGGAGATCCCGCTGGTGGACAGTCCGCGCGCCACCTGCTGGGTGACCTCGAGCTCCCGCTCCGACAGCTCGTAGGCCTGCACGACGAGCGGTGTGACGTCGGAGACCGGAGCGCGTTCGATGATCACCGCGGAGACGCCCAGGTGCCCGTCGGGCCCGCGCAGGCAGGACGCGTGGCACACCAGCCAGCGGCCGGTGCGGGTGCGCATCCTGATGCGCGCGGTGCCCCCGCCGCGCTCCTCGGCGATCGCCCTGGCCCGCATCGCGGTGCCGTACGCCCACAGGGGTACGCGCAGACCGAGCGCGGTGAGCGAGGCGGGACCCTTCGGCATCTCCTCCAGATAGCGCCGCGCCTCGTCGTTGACCGAGACGAGGGTGCCCTGGGCGTCGAACAGCAGCAGTCCGGTGCCGGTCAGGGCGTCGCCGGAGGGATCAGGGCGCTGTTTGGCGTACGCCCTGATCAGGCGCGCGACCGGCGTGCTCAGGTCCTCCACGAACCTGCGCTCCCCGGCGGAGAACTCGGCCCGCCCCTTCTCCCGGAACAGGCTGACGTACCCGTGGGGGCGGCCGTCCACCCGGAGCACGGCCCGCAACTCGTCGTGCACTCCGCGCGGCGCCAGGAACCCCCGGTACAGGGAGCTGCGCTCGGGTTCGCCCCCCGTGGTGTCCCACAGGCTGACCACCGGCACCGGCGCCAGCGCGAGGTCCCGGAACAGGTTGATCTTCTCCGTGAACAGCTCGTACTGCCAGTAGACGGCACAGCTGTGATCCTCGATGTTCTCCGCGAAGATCGGCGACGTGATCATGCCGGTCTCCGGGTCGGTGGCCCGCCAGACGGCGGCGTCGTACGGGACCGCCCTGCGCAGTTGTGTCGCGAGCGTGCTGAACAGCGTGTGCGGGCTGTCCGCGCGTCCGGCGCGCAGGAGGAGCTCGTCACGACCGGGCGCAGTGGGCATCTGCGGCACTCCGTTCCGGGGTGGTCCACGGATGATGAGGTGACCCTTGCCTGTCCCAACTCCACACCACCGTACGCCACTCGGCGGTTCCCGGCCGGTGACGGCGGCGGAGCCGGCCGTCACCACACCTCGTCCGGCAGCCACTGCGCGTACCGCCGCGAACCTACGAGGACGGGCCCGTCCCCGCAGACGTCCACGGCCGGCAGGTCGGCCGCCTCCGGCATCCTCGGTATCTCCGGTCCGACGTAGAGCGCGTCGATCCGGACGTGCTGGATTCCGAGTGGCCGCAGCAGCGCCAGGAGTGCGGGCCAGGACAACCGGATCCACCGCTGGGTGGGTCCCAGCGCGGCGTGGAGCCGTTCTTCGCCGGTGAAGGCGAGGCCGACCCGCTCCTGGCCGGCACCCGGCCGGGCCGTACGCACGACGGCCGCCGCACCACCGAGGTCGTCGCCCCGGACCGGGACGTACAGGAGCGCGTCCACCGCGTCACGTCTCGAGGCAGAACTCGTCGAGCGGGTATCCGACGTGCCGGTCCTCCGTCGGCAGGAAGCCGAGCACCTTGTCGCCGGGCTTGAGCTCGGTGCTGTTGAGGACCTTGCCGCCCGGGCCGAGCACCCGTACGTGCCAGTCGTCCTGCAGGATCAGATTGACCTCATGGCCGTCGGCGGAGACCGCGTTCACCGAGATCAGCGGCCTGGTCTCGATCTTGACCCGGCCGACGGTGACGAGCCTGGTGCGGCCCTCGACGTCGGACGCCACGACCTTGCTGCCGGCCTTCAGTTCGCTGAGGTAGTTGGTGCGGCCGTCCTTGGACAGCGTGTACGAGTGGATGGCGCCGGCGTTCACCCGGAACGGGCGGGTCGGCATGTACGGCAGCGGATGTGTCTCGCTGACGCACAGGATCATGCCCTTGGAGTGCGACCCGACCAGGATGCCCTCGTCCTTGCGGAAGTAGGTGCAGGTGTCGACGCAGGCGCGCTCGCCCATGCCCACGTGCTCGGTGCCGACGACCTCGAGTTCGGTCAGGGTCAGGTCGGGGGTCTCGGCGTTGACCACGGTCTTCAGGGCGGTGGCGTCGCCGACCTTGCGGGGCGCCATCATGACGCCGTCGGAGCCGTGCTCGAGCACGCCGAAGATGATCTCGGCCTCCTCGACGTCGGCCGCCACCGTGATCAGGCTGCCCCGGGAGGAGGCGGACGCCGCGATGACGATCTCCAGCGGGATCTTGGTCGGGTCGCGGAAGAGCAGCAGGCTCCACTGCTCGGTGCGCGCCGACTGGCAGGCGTCCTCCAGCGTCCCGGCATCGACGATCTCCACGAACCGGCCGAATTCCAGCCCCGGGTGTTCGAGCTTCAGCTCGGCGGGGGTGATTTTGTGGAAGTCGGGGTCCACGATGACCACGGTCGCCTCGCCGAAGTCCTCCGGAAGGGTCTTGCCGCGGGGGAACAGCACCTTGGTGACGGTCGGGGGCAGGCCCTCCAGGGCTGCCGGGTCCGCCACGACGATGCCGTCGACCCGCTGGTGCAGCGCCTCCTGGACGATGGCGTCCCGCGCCTCGTCGACGTTGCGGATGTCCAGCCAGCTGAGCTTCATGTGCGGGGCTCCTAGAGGTCACTCGCTGTGGATGAGGTCGGCCAGCTTCGCGGCCATGACGCCGGGATCGGGCGCCTCGAAGACGTTGCGGCCCATGGCCACGCCCGCGACGCCCGCGCTCAGCGCCTCGCCGACGTGGGCAAGGACCTGGCCCTCGTCGTCGTTGCGCGGACCGCCGACGGTGATGACCGGGACGGGAGAGCGGGAGGTGATCTCCTTCATCTCCGTCACCGAGCCGACGTACGGGGCCTTCACCAGGTCGGCGCCGAGATCAGCGGCCAGGGTCACCGCGTGCGCCACCAGTGCGGGGTCGCGCGGATCGCTGATCCGGGGGCCGCGGGGGTACATCATCGCCAGCAGCGGTACGTTCCAGCGGTCGCAGGCTTCGGCGACCGCCGCCAGATCGGATATCTGCCGCTGCTCGCCGTCCGAGCCCAGGTTGACGTGCACGCTCACCGCGTCCGCGCCCAGCCGCAGGCTCTCCTCGACGCCGGCCACCAGGTACTTGGCGTCCGGGTCGGGAGCGTGCACGGTACTGGCGCTCAGGTGGACGATGAGCGAGGTGCTGCCGAACCAGGCGGGATCGACGTGCCGGAGACTGCCTTTGTGCAGGACGATCGCGTCCACCCGGTTGGCGGCCAGCCGGCCCACGAGCGTGTCGAGCCCTTCGGCGCCGGTGATCGGTCCCTGGCTCACCGAGTGGTCCAGCGGCACGATGAACAACCGTTCGGAATCGTTTCGGTAGAGGCGCCGCAGACGGAGTCGCCTGCCGAACGCGCCGTTGGAGATCATTGGGGTTTCCTCATTTCTCCGTGCCGGTCTTGCACCAACCCTGAAGAGGGCAGCTATCTTCGGTGTCTCATTCACATATCGCGTGCGACGCCTTTCCGATATCGACGGGGAACATCAGCGGTCAAGACTCTTGGGAAACCGGCGAGAAAGGTGTCCACAAGTGACGACCATGAAAATTGACGGGCACGGCCTGAGCATCGCCCAGACCGTGGCCGCCGCGTCCCGCGAAGGTTCGGAATTCGCGGTCTCCGAGGACGCGTTACGGGCGATGAACGCCTCCCGGAACCTGAAATTGGAGATCCTCGCGACCGGCAAGCCCATCTACGGGGTGACGACGGGTTTCGGCGACAGCGTCAACCGGCAGATATCGCCGGAGAAGACCGCGCGACTGCAGAACGAGCTGATCCGCTACCACCTGAACGGAACCGGCCCGCTGGCCTCCGACGAGGTCGTGCGCGCCACCCTGCTGATCCGCGCCAACTGCCTGGCCCGGGGCAACTCCGGCGTCAGCCTCCCCGTGGTGGACCTGCTGCTGGACTTCCTCCGGCACGACATCCTGCCGACCGTCCCCGAGCGCGGCTCGGTCGGCGCCAGCGGCGACCTCGTCCCGCTCTGCTACCTCGCCCACGCCCTGACGGGCCAGGGCAGGGTGCGCCACCACGGCGAGACACGTCAGGCCGCGGAGGTGCTGGCCGAACTGGGCCTGGAGCCGGTGACACTGGAGGCCAAGGACGGGCTGGCGCTGATCAACGGCACCTCCTTCAGTTCGGCGTTCGCGGTCCTGAACACCGAGGCGGCGGCCGAACTCGCCGACGTGGCCGACATCTGCACCGCCCTGGCCAGCGAGGGGATGCTCGGCAACCGGGGCCACTACGCGCCGTTCATCCACAACGAGAAGCCGCACGCCGGCCAGGGCGACAGCGCCGCGTTCGTCCACGATCTGCTCGAGGGCTCCTCACTGGCGATGACGTACGACCAGGTCGTCGACCTGAACGTCCCGCTGGACGGCCGGCACTACCAGAAGCTCACGCGCAGCATCCAGGACCGCTATTCGCTGCGCTGCGCCCCGCATGTCAACGGCGTCCTGCGGGACATGCTCGACTGGGTCCGCGCCTGGATGACGGTGGAGATCAACTCCTCCAGCGACAACCCGCTGTTCGACCCCTCCACGGGCGCCGTGTACAGCGGCGGCAACTTCTACGGCGGGCACGTCGTCACCGCGATGGACTCGCTGAAGACGGCCGTCGCCGGCATCGCCGACCTGCTCGACCGGCAGCTCGCGCTCCTGGTCGACGAGAAGTTCAACAACGGCCTCACACCGAACCTGATCGCCCGGGTGGCCGACGACGACACCGAGGCCGGGCTCCAGCACGGCTTCAAGGGCATGCAGATCGCGTGCTCGTCGCTCACCGCCGAGGCACTCAAGCACGCGGGACCGGCCTCCACGTTCTCCCGCTCCACCGAGGCCCACAACCAGGACAAGGTCAGCATGGCCCCGATCGCGGCGCGCGACGCGCGCAACGTGATCGAGCTGACCCGTGAGGTCGCGGCCATCCACCTGCTCGCCGCCTGCCAGGCCGTCGAACTGCGCGGCGTCGACGAGATGAGCCCTCGGACCAAGGCCGTGCACGCACGCATCCGCAAGGAGGTCCCCTTCGCCGCCAAGGACCGGCAGATGGACGGTGACATCGCCGCGGTCGTGGAGATGATCATCTCCGGCGCCGTCACCGAGGCCGCTCGGGCGGGAGGGAACCTGTGACCGCCACCGCGAACACCGGGGTGGCCCCCTCCGGTCCGGCGTCCGGCCCGCTGCCGGCCATCGGTGACTGGAAGTCCTTCGACGAACTGCGGGCGCTCCAGCAGGAGCGGATCGAGCCGACGCTGTGGCACGCCCTCGACTCACCGTTCTACGCCGAGCGTCTGAAGGCCGGGCAGAAGCTGTCCACGGTGGGCCTCACCGGGAAGTCGGACCTGCGCGACAGTTACCCGTTCGGCATGCTCGGCGTGCCCAGGGAGCGGCTGGCCTCCTACCACGAGTCCAGCGGCAGCACCGGCAACCCGACCCCCGCCTACTTCACCCAGGCGGAGTGGACCGACCTGGCCGACCGGTTCGTCCGCAAGGCCGTCCCGCTCGGTCCGCAGGACACCATGCTGGTGCGCATCCCCTACGGACTGGTGCTCGCCGGGCACATGGCCCACTGGGCCGCCATGCGCAGCGGTGCGACCGTCGTCCCCGGCGACTGCCGCTCGCTCGCGGTGCCCTACGCGCGGGTCGTGCGCGTGCTGCGCGACCTCGAGGTGACGCTGACCTGGTCGACGCCGAGCGAGAGCCTGCTGTGGGTCGCCGCGGCCAAGGCCGCCGGCCACCCCGCCGATTCCTTCACGTCGCTGCGGGCTCTGTACGTGGCGGGCGAACCGATGAGCAACGCGCGCCGCCGCCGGATCGAGGAGATCTGGGACGCCCCGGTGATCGAGGAGTACGGCTGCACCGAGGTCGGCCCGCTGGGCAGTGACTGCCCGTACGGCCGGATGCACTTCTGGGCCGACCGGGTGCTGCCGGAGATCTACGACCCGCAGACCGGGGAGATCGCCGCCGAGGGCGCCGGGCAGCTGGTCATCACCCCGCTGTACCGCGAAGCGATGCCTTTGGTGCGCTACAACCTCGAGGACCTGGTGGAACTGCGGTACGAGGACTGCCCCTGCGGGTGGAACCTCCCCACCGTGCGGGTCATGGGCCGGCTCGGCCAGGGCCACACGGTGGCCGGACGGCGTCTCGGGCAGATCCAGGTGGAGGAGATGGTCCACCGGCTTCCCGCCTCCCACGGCGTGCTGTTCTGGCGGGCCAGGGCCGAACAGGACCGTCTGGTGGTCGAGTTCGAGGCGCCCGGTCCGGACGGCGAAGAGGCCGCCGCGTCGCTCGCGGCGTCCGTCGAGACGGAGCTCGGGGTGCCCTGTGCGGCCGGCGCGGTGCCCGAGGGCACCCTGGTGCCGACCGCGTTGCTGGCGGAGCAGCTGGACGCCATGAAGCCGCGCAAGCTGTTCGGGCCCGACGAGGACTGGGGGCAAGCCGTTGTCCGGGGTTGAGACATGGTGATCGTGATGGCGCCACAGGCCACCGCGTCGGACATCGCCGCGGTCGTCGCGCGGGTCGAGTCGGCGGGCGGCAAGGCCTTCGTCAGCCGTGGGACGAGCCGCACCGTCATCGGACTGGTCGGCGACATCGAGCAGTTCGGCACGCTCGACCTCGGCGTCCTGCGCGGGGTCGCCGAGGTGGTGCGCATCTCGGCGCCGTACAAGCTGATCAGCAGGGAGAGCCACCCGGACCGCTCGGTGGTCCTGGTGGGCGGGACGCCGATCGGTCCCGGCGCGCCGACGCTGATCGCCGGGCCCTGCGCGGTGGAGACGCCGGAGCAGACGCTGCGGGCGGCGCTGATGGCCCGGGCGGCCGGCGCGACCGTACTGCGGGGCGGCGCCTTCAAGCCCAGAACCTCTCCCTACGCCTTCCAGGGCCTGGGGGAGGCCGGGCTGAGGATCCTCGCCGACGTGCGCGCCGAGACCGGCCTGCCCGTCGTCACCGAGGTGGTCGACGCCCACGACGTCGAACTGGTCGCCTCGTACGCCGACATGCTGCAGATCGGCACCCGCAACGCGCAGAACTTCGCGCTGCTGCAGGCCGTGGGCGACGTGGGCAAGCCGGTCATGCTCAAACGGGGGATGTCCGGGACCATCGAGGAGTGGCTGATGGCCGCCGAGTACGTGGCGCAACGCGGCAACCTCGACATCGTGCTGTGCGAACGCGGCATCCGGACGTTCGAGACGGCCACGCGCAACACTCTGGACATCTCCGCCGTGCCCATCGTCCAGCGGCGGTCGCACCTTCCCGTCATCGTCGACCCCTCGCACTCGGGTGGGCGGCGCGACCTCGTGCTTCCCCTGACCCGGGCGGCGCTGGCCGTCGGCGCCGACGGGATCATCGTCGACGTGCACCCCGACCCGGCGACCGCGTTGTGCGACGGACCCCAGGCGCTCGTCCACGAGGACATGGAAGAACTCGGCGCGGCCATGCGCGGCGAGACCGCCGTGAGGCGCCGGGTCCTCGACGGGGTCGCCTCCCTGCTGTGACCACGACCGGCCGCCGGGCCCCGTCCCCCGGCGGCCGGTCGCCGGTCGCCGCATCCTCCCCAAACGGGGGATGGGATGCGTCTCCCGCGGTTGAAAGAGTCCTCACATCCCGATAAACAACCGGGTCCTGGAGGACTGAGGATGACGACAGGCAAGAGCATCGTGAGGCCGACCGCGGCGGAACTCTCCGAACGGCTGCGCGGCCGGGTCCTGCTGCCGGGAGACGACGACTTCGCCGAGGAGCTGGACGGGTTCAACCAGATCACCGAGCACTCCCCGGACCTGATGGCCGTCGTGGCCGGGGCCGAGGACGTGCGTGAAGCCGTGGCCTTCGCCGCCGTCCGCGGGATACCGATCGCCGTCCAGGCCACCGGCCACGGCCCGTCCGCCGCGGCGGACGGCGGACTGCTGATCAGCACCCGCCGGATGCGCGGCGTGAGCATCGACCCGGCCGCACGGACCGCCCGGGTCGAGGGCGGCACGCAGTGGTTCGAGGTGGTCGAGGCGGCCGCCGAGCACGGCCTCGCCCCGCTCAACGGCTCCTCGCCGCTGACCGGGGTGATCGGCTACACCCTCGGGGGCGGCCTCGGGCTGATGGCCCGCAGGTACGGCTACGCCGCCGACCACGTCACCGCCGTCGAGATCGTCACGCCCGACGGGCGCTCGCGCCGGGCCACCGCCGTCCAGGACGCCGACCTCTTCTGGGCCGTGCGCGGCGGCAAGGGCAACTTCGGCGTCGTCACCGCCCTCGAGTTCGGCCTCGTACCGGTGACACGGCTGTACGGCGGTGGGCTGTTCTTCCCCGGCGAGGCCGCCGTGGAGGTGCTGCACGCCTGGCGCGCGTGGACCTCGGTCGTGCCCGAGGACCTCACCTCCTCGCTGGCACTGCTGCGGATGCCGGACGTCGAGGAGATCCCGCCCTTCCTGCGCGGCCGGCTGACCGTGCACGTGCGGATCGCCTATCTGGGCTCGGCGGAGGACGGGAACAAGCTGGTCGAGCCGCTGCGCGCCGCCGGTCCGCTGGTCGTCGACACCCTCGCCGACATGCCGTACACGAGGTTCGGGGAGATCCACAACGACCCGACCGAGCCGATCCCCTACAGCGAGCGGTCGATGATGCTCCGCGAGCTGGACACGGCGGCGGTCGACACGCTGCTGGAGCTGGCGGGCCCGGGTGCCGACTGCATCGACCTGGTCGTGGAACTGCGGCAGCTGGGCGGCGCGGTCGGCCGGCCGCCCGAGCGGCCGAACGCCGTCGACCACCGGGACGCCGCATTCGCGCTGTCGACCCTCTCACTGCCCGACAACCGCCCCCCGCTCGTGGTGGACGGCATGGCGGCATGGGGCACCGGACGGCGCTATCTCAACTTCCTGGCCAGTCCGGACACCGCGCACCTCGCCGAGAGCGGTTATGAACCGGCCACTTTCGCCCGGTTGACCGAGATCAAGACCCGCATCGATCCGGACAATCTTTTCCGATTCAACCACAATATCGTGCCACGCCCCTCGTCGGCCTGACCCCGCCCCACCTCGAAAAGTCCACACGGCGCCGCTCGCACGCGCACTCCCGACCGGAAAAATACCCCGCCGATATATGTCCTTGAAAGTCTGGTGGGAATGCTTGCCGCTGTTTGTGATTGTTGATGGGAGAACAAAAATGAAACGACGTGACGTGATGAAGGGCGTGGCGGGCGCCGCCGCGGTCGTGGCGGCGCCCGCCGCCGTCATCCACGCAGGCAACACCTGGGCCGCGTCCAACGACGACACGGCCGCGACCCGGGCCGCCGACGAGTCCGGGGACCTGTACACCGAGCAGTACAAGGGCCGCACGATCACCGTGTCGAAGAGCACCGAGAAGGTGCACATCGACGGCAGCGAACTGCACCTGATGAAGCTGGGTGAGGACGCCTACCTCAGCTCGATGTGCCACTACCGGTTCGAGCCCACCCCGCTGGCCGCCGGCCGGCAGGCCGTCGACGAGCTGCGCGGGGCGAACCTGCTGCCCTCCGGCGGCCACCATGCCTGACCGGGCCGCCGGAGAACCGAGAGGGAAGAAACCGATGGTTCCCGTTCGCAAGAACCACCTCGCCATGACCGCCAGGGAGAAGGGACGCTTCATCCGGGCGCTGCTGCGGGTCAAGGAGACGGGCGTCTACGACGAGCTGGTCCGGCTTCACATAAAGATCAACTCGGGTGACTACCTGGACAAGGACGGTGGCGTCGGCAAGCGCTGGGGCCACATGAGCCCGGGCCTGTTCCCGTGGCACCGCCAGTACCTGCTGGTCCTGGAGCGGGCGCTGCAGCGGATCGATCCCACCGTCACCATCCCGTACTGGGACTGGACCAAGGACCAGAGCCTCGACTCGCCCCTGTGGGCCGACACCTTCATGGGCGGCAACGGCCGGCCCGGCGACGGCATGGTCACCACCGGCCCGTTCGCCCGCCGCAACGGCTGGAAGCTCAACATCAGCGTGGTGCCGGTGGGCGACGAGCACCCGGCGTTCAACGGCCACTACACCACGGACGACCGGGACTACCTGGTCCGCGACTTCGGGACCGTCAACCCCGACCTGCCGACGACGAAGGAGCTGGAGGACACCCTCGCCATCCCGACGTACGACACGCCGCCCTACAACTACACCTCGGGGTACGGCACCGAGACGCAGTCCCTGCGCAACCACCTGGAGGGGTACGCGAAGTTCCCCTACGAGGCCAACCTCGGCAAGCTGCACGGCGCCGGCCACACCTGGGTGGGCGGCCACATGCTGTACATCGGGTCGCCCAACGATCCCATCTTCTTCATGCACCACTGCTTCCTCGACAGGGCCTGGTCGATCTGGCAGAAGCAGCACCCGGACGTTCCGCAGTACCTGCCGGTGGAGGACCACCCGGACGTCCCCTCGCTGCACACGAAACTCGCGCCCTGGTACACGATGACGCCGGCCGATCTGCTGGACTCCACGAAGTTCTACCGCTACGAATAGCGCCGCCCCGGGGGGCATCAAAAAATAGCCTGCACGACGGATCCACCGTGCCACCGACGACAGTTGCCATCGACATTCTCACCGATGCCGATGGCAACTGTATTGGCACAGTTGCCGGCGTTCACACGCTCATACGTCAACACTCGCACATCACTAACGGGGGTATAGATATGTGCGCCGCCTACGAATTCCGAATACTAGGCCCACTGTTCGTGACGAACGGAGGGGAACAGATCGAAATAAGCGGGATCCGCCGGCAGAAGTTACTGGCGGCGCTGCTTCTTCAGCCGAATCAGACGGTCAGCCTGGACCGGCTCGTCGACGCCATGTGGGACGACAAGCCGCCCGCGTCCGCCCACGGACAGATCCGCATCTGCGTCTCCGGTCTTCGCCGCCTGCTCAGGGGAGGAGAGCGCGACAGCGTGATCGAGACCCATCCCTCCTGCTACCGGATCAACGTCCACGACGAGGACGCCCTGGACCTGTTCACGTTCGAACGGCTGGTCTCCCAGGGACGGGCGATGGTCCGCGACAACCAGCTGGAGCGCGCCGAGAGGCTGCTGAAATCGGCGCTCGCGCTGTGGCGCGGACCGGTCGTGGCGGGCCTCGACAGCCCGGCGCTGGCCTCGCTCGTCGTCAAGCTCCACGAGGACCGGCTGACCCTGCAGGAGGAGTACTTCGACGTGGCGCTGAAGCTGGGGCGCCACCAGCAGATCATCGGCGATCTGTCCGGCTTCGTCACCGAGAACCCCTTCAGGGAACGCGCCTGTGCCCAGCTGATGCTCGCGCTGTACCACTCGGGTCGCCAGGCGGACGCCCTGGAGACCTTCCGCACCACCAGGATGCGGTTCTCCGAGGACCTCGGCATCGAGCCGACCCGCGACCTGCACGTCCTGCACCAGTCGATCCTGGCGGGACAGCTCTCCTCCACGGCCGCACGCCCTTCGGCCTCGGTGGCACCGCCCTCTCCCCACGCGAACGGCCACCGGGGTCGTCCGGCCTGCCTCTCACTGCTCTCACAGGCCTCGCCGGACATCACCGGCGACCCGATGGAGCAGCTGCGGCTGGAGAACGACCTGCTCCGCATGGAACGCGACGGGCTCCGCGGGATCCTGTCCCTGTGGCTGGACCTGAACGACGGCGATGCAGGCGCCGCGGCCTCCTGAACCGTCGTACGGCGTCTCTCCCTCCCGTCCGCGACGGAGCGGACCGGAGGGAGGGACGTTCCCACCTCGGCGCCGTACGCGTCAGGCCTCCTGCTGCACCCGGGCGGGCGGGAGCGTCAAGGCGATCAGGCCGGCCAGCAGCGGGAGAACCGCGACGACGGCGAGCGCGCTGGTGAGGTCCATGTGCTCGGAGAGGGTCCCGGCCGCGGCCGAGCCGATACCGCCGCCCACGAAGAACAGCAGGTTGAGCACGCCCATGGCGCCACCGCGCTGAGCGGGCTCGAGGCGGCTGGAGAGCACGGCGGTGGTGAGCACCTGCGTAGCGGCGAACGTCGCCATGCCCATGGAGGTGCCGATGAGCATGACGACGATGCCGCCGTCGACGAGACCGACGATGCCGAGGAACACCGCGCAGCTCACGGCGGTCACGGCGAGCAGCAGGCTGCCGCCCTTGCCGGCGGCGAGCTTGCTGGCCACACGAGCGGCCACGGCGCCGACGACCGCGCCCGGCAGCAGCCAGGCACCGATCTTGAACACGCCCCAGCCGTACTGCATGGCAAGGATCTGCGGCACCGCGTACATCGCGGCGAACAGTCCGGCGTAGCCGCCCACGCCGATCATCGCGGAGGTCAGGAAGGTGCGGTCGGTGGCCAGTTCACGGGGGAGGAAGCCGTCGGGCCGCCTGCCGATGTGCACCAGCAGGCCGGCCACCGACACCACGAGGAGCACTGCCAGTCCGATCACCGGCAAGGTGTCGAGGTCGAGGGAGGAGGCTTGGATGAGCAGGAGCAGCGAGGTCGCGCCGGCGCTCAGCAGGACCCCACCGGTCACGTCGACGGCCTTGCCGTAGCCAGGGCGGGAGGCCGCGAGCTCCAGGCAGAAGGGCACCATCAGCAAGGAGAGCGCCGGCAGCACCAGGGTCAGCCGCCAGTCCAGCCAGTCCGTCACCATGCCGCCCATGAGGGTGGCGGTGGAGGAGAACAGCGCCATGGACGCGCCGAAGATGGCCAGGATCTTCGTCCGGAGTGCGGGCGCCGCCGCCGAGGCGAGCGTGAGGGCGCTGGAGGTGATGGCGCCGGAGCCCACCGCCTGCACGAACCGGCCGGCGATCAAGGTGCCGAAGCCCGGGGCGACCAGGCACAGGACCGCGCCCACGGCGAGGAACAGGGCGCCGGTGAGGAGGGTGTTGCGCACCCCCCACTTCTCGGAGAGCCGCCCGAAGAACGCGGTGCCCACACCGAGCGCGAGGGCGTGCGCGGTCAGCACCCAGCCGGCGACGGCAGGGCGGACCTCCATCTCCATGGCGACGTCGGGCAGCGCCACGCCCGCGGCGGTCACCCCGAAGATCACGGGGCCGAAGAGCGCTCCGAGCCTGAGTCCGGTGGAGCCCGCACCGGGTGCGGTTCGCGGCGGGGCCTGCACCGCACTGTTGGTCGTCATCGAGAGTCGTCCCTTCCAGGATTCCTGAGGTGTGCCGGGTCGGCGTCTTCGTGCGGTCGGGGGTTCTTCACGCGGGACGTTCGGACGGCCCTCGCACGCGGCGGGAGGGTGCGGTCGAACCGGAAGGGGTTCTCCGGGTCGTACCGGGCCTTGACCCCGCCCGGCCGCGCGTGGCCGGGCGGGCGGGCGTGGCCGGCCGGGACCGCGTGGCCGGCCGGGACCGCGCGGTCCCGGCCGGGCGGTCCCCGGTCCGGCGGGGACGGGGAGGCCGGGACGGCTGCGGCCCGTTCCGTGGTGTGCCATGCCGTCCACGACGTGTTCCGGGCGTCCCGCGCGCCGGCCTCGGCCCGGACGACCCGGGCCACGGGGCCGGTGGTCACGCCGGTCGCCCGGCGGGCGCCGACGAGCGGTCCGGTCCCGGCGGCGAGCGGTCCGGTCCCGGCCGCGAAGGCGACGGCCTTGCGCACCTGCGGGGCGTCCCGTGCGGCGGGGCCGTCGCGGGCCGATGCCGGGGGCCCGGCCGAACCCGGCGGCCCCGGCCGCACGTCCCTCGCCCCCGGCCCCCGGCACCGGGCCGGGAAGGCGGTCGACAAGCCCTTGCGCGGTTGCCGGTCCGTACATGTGTCAGCCCTCCCAGTCGGAGCCAGTCGGTTCGCTGATCACACTTCCAGCGCCGGCTCGGAGGGCCCATCCCTCTATTGAGGGGAAGTGGACTGCGGCATGTCGCCCAGGACACGGAGCATCTCGACCAGTTGCCCCATCCGCTTCTCGCCCAGCAGCTCCTCCACCCGCGCGTGCAGTCGCGCGGCCTCCTCGACCGCCTCGGCCAGGCGCCGGCGGCCGGCGCCGGTGAGGGCGACGATGCGGCGTCTGCGGTTCGCCGGGTCCATCTCCTTGGTCAGCAGGCCGCGCGCCTCCAGACGGTCCAGCAGGACGGTGAGCGTGGAACGGTCGACGGCTGCCAGGGCACCCAGCGCGGACTGATCCAGGCTGCCGTGGTCGTCCAGGGCGAGCAGCACCGCGAACTGAGGACTGGTCAGGTCGGGCAGGCGCTGCTGCCACAGCGCCGTCCAGGTCTGTCCGGCCCGGCGCAGCTGATGCGGCAGCGCCTCTTCCAGTTGTGGCCGCGGTCGGGGGCTTGTGTTCGTCATGGCGACCACTATATTCAGTACAAGGATATTCCGTACACGGAAGGTTTCGGTGGAGGCAGGATGCGACTGATCGTGGGAATGACCGGCGCCACCGGTGCGGCGCTGGGCGTTCGGCTGCTCACCGAGTTGCGCGGGAACCCGCAGGTGGAGACGCATCTGGTGCTCAGCCGCTGGGCGCGCACGACGGTGGAGCTGGAGACCGGGCTGAGCGCCCGCGAGGTGGCCGCGCTGGCCGACGTCACCTACTCGCCCGACGACCAGGGGGCGGCGATCTCCTCCGGCTCGTTCCCCGCCGACGGCATGGTGATCGTCCCGTGCAGCATGAAGACGCTGGCCGGCATCCGGGCCGGGTACGGCGAAGGGCTGATGGTCCGCGCCGCCGACGTGACGCTCAAGGAGCGGCGCCGGATGGTTCTGGTGCCGCGGGAGACGCCGCTCAACGAGATCCATCTGTCGAACATGCTGGAACTCGCCCGCATGGGCGTCTCGATCGTGCCGCCCATGCCCGCCTTCTACAACCGGCCGGAGTCGGTGGACGACATCGTCGGCCACATCGTCATGCGAGTCCTCGACCAGTTCGGGCTCGGGACCGCCGGCGCCCGGCGCTGGGACGGCTTCCCGCGGCCGCCGGCCGGCCCCGCGGCCGACGCCCCCGCGACACGCCACAACGGCACGAAACAGAGGAGCGCCCGTTCATGACCGACCCCACGGCCGACCCCACGACCAGCCCCACGACCGACCCCACGGCCGGGCCGGTGATCCGGTTCGGTGAACTGCGCGGTTACCTCGACGCACTGGAGGCCCTCGGCGACCTGCACCGCGTCACACGACCGGTGAGCGCCGACCTGGAAGCCGCCGCGATCAGCCGTCTGTCCTGCGAACGGCAGTCCGCCGCCCCGCTGTTCGAGAACGTCGAGGGCGTCGCGCCGGGCTTCCGGTTGCTCGGGGCGCCCGCCGCGCTCAGCTCCGCTCCCGGCAAGCCGCTGGCCCGGGTCGCCCTGTCCGTCGGCCTGCCCGCCGGGACCACCGCCGCCGAACTGGTCGACCACCTGGCCCGCACCCGCGAGGCGAAGCCCGTGCCCCCTCGGCCGGTCGCACGGGAGGACGCGCCCTGCAAGCAGAACGTGCTGCTGGGCGACGACGCCACCCTCGACCGCTTCCCGGTGCCCCGGGTCCACGAGTTCGACGGCGGACCCTACGCCAACACCTGGGGCATCATCGTCGCCAGGACACCGGACGGCCGGTGGACCAACTGGTCCATCGCCCGGATCATGCTGATCGACGGCAGGCACATGACCGGCCTGGTGATTCCGGCGCAGCACATCGGCATGATCTGGTCGCAGTGGGTGGAGATCGGCGAGCCGATGCCGTACGCGCTGGTGCAGGGCGGCGACCCGGCCATCCCGTTCGTCGGGGGCGTTCCGCTGCCGCCGGGAGTCGACGAGGCCGGCTACATCGGGGCGCTGCACGGCGAGCCGGTCGACGTCGTGCGGTGCGAGACGGTGGATCTGGAGGTGCCCGCGGGCGCGGAGATCGTCATCGAGGGGCATCTGTCCGTCGGCCGCGACGCGCGGGAGGGACCGTTCGGCGAGTTCGCCGGATACGGCTCCACCGAGACGTCGATGCAGCCGGTGTACACGGTCGAGGCCATCACCCACCGCGACGACCCGATCTGGCCGCTGGTGGCCGAGGGCCGGCCGGTGGACGAGTTCCACACCGTGACGGGCGTCGGTCAGGCGGCCGAAGTCCTGGCGGAGCTGCGCGCCGCCGGGCTGCCGGTCACCACTGCCTGGTCGCCCCTGCGTGCGGCGTCGCACTGGATGGTGGTCACCGTCCCCCGGGACTGGCGGGAGCGGCTGCCCGGTGTCGACTCCGCCGCACTCACGCACCGGATCGGCAAGGTGCTCTCCGGGTCCCACTCGGGCCGCGCCACGGCGGCCACCTTCGTCCTGGACGACGACATCGACCCGGCCGACGACACCGACCTGCTGTGGGCACTGGCCACCCGGATCCACCCCCTGGACCGGGCGGAGGCGTGGTACGGATTCGTCCACCCGCTGCTGAACTGCTACACACGCGAGGAGCGCGCCGCCCAGTCCGGCCCGATCGTCTTCCACGACGGGTTGCTGTCCGCCCCCGGCGAGGACCGGCTCCCGCACAGTTCCTTCGCCCAGGCGTATCCGGAGCGGATCCGCCGCCGGGTCCTCGAACACTGGGCCGACTGAAGCCGCACCCACACCCGCACCCACACCAGGTCCGGATCCGGGCGGGGCCGGCCGCGGCACGCGCGCCGGGCCCGTCGTCCGGACCGGCGCGATCCTGGTGAAGGGTCCCTCCGGACATGGATGGAGCACGTGGACACCGAGCAGCAGCACGAAGGGCCGGCGGCCCTCCCCCGCCGCGCGGCGACCCGGCACGAGGGCGGCCTCCGATGAGGACCGCCCTGGTCATCGGGGCCGGTCTGATCGGTACGTCCGCGGCGCTGGCGCTCGCCGGACGCGGCGTCGTCGTCCATCTGGCCGACCACGACCCGGACCGGGCCCGGACCGCGGCGGCCCTCGGCGCCGGCAGCGACGAGCCACCCCCCGGCCCGGTGGACCTCGCGCTCGTCTGCGTGCCGCCCGCGCACACCGCCTCCGTGCTGGCCGGGGCCATGCGCACGGGGACGGCGCGCGGGTACGCCGACGTCGCCAGCGTCAAGGGCGGGCCCCGGCGCGAGCTGGAGGACCTGGGACTCGATCTGCGCTCGTACATCGGCACCCATCCCATGGCGGGCAAGGAGAGTTCCGGCCCCCTCGGGGCGAGCGCCGATCTGTTCGAGGGCCGGCCCTGGGTGCTCACCCCGACGCCGGACACCGACACGGAGGCGCTGAACCTCGCCCTGGAACTGGTCGCGCTCTGCCGCGCCGTGCCCGTGATCATGGACGCCGCCGCCCACGACCGGGCCGTCGCCCTCGTCTCGCACACGCCGCAGCTCATCTCCTCGATGGTCGCCGCCCGGCTGCAGGCCGCCGACGAGACGGCGGTACGGCTGTGCGGCCAGGGCATCCGCGACGTCACCCGGATCGCCGCGTCCGACCCGCGGATGTGGATCGAGATCCTCTCGGCCAACCCGGGTCCCGTCGCGGAGGTGCTCGCGGGGGTGGCGGCCGACCTGGAGGAGACCGTCGAGTCGCTGCGCGCCCTGCAGTCCGCCGACGAGTCCAAACGGCGCGGCGGCGCGGCGGGCATCGAGGAGGTCCTGCGCCGGGGCGGAGCGGGCCGGGCCAGGGTGCCCGGCAAGCACGGCGAGGCGCCCGCCTCCTATGCGACGGTGGCCGTCCTCGTCAGTGACCAGCCGGGCGAACTGGCCCGCATCTTCGCGGACGCCGGGCGCGCGGGCGTCAACGTCGAGGACATACGCATCGACCACGCGACCGGCCGGCAGGCGGGCCTGGTCCAGCTGATGGTGAGCCCCGCGGCGGCCCCCGCCCTGACCGCCGCCCTGAGTGAACGCGGCTGGTCGATCCGCCGTTGACGGCGCGCCTCCCGCGGCGCCGAAGTCCGGTGGCACCGAAGTCCGGTGGCGCCGAAGTCCGGTGGCGCCCGTCACCGTGGCGCAGGAGAAATGGCCCGGCCGGCCCGCGGGCCGGATCTCCGGGCCGGGCGGCGCCTCCGGCCCGGTGGACCTACGAGGCGGTGCGTGCGTACGCGTCGGTACGTGCGATCGCGGAACAGGCGCCTCCTGCGACACGGCCTCCGGTGCCGCGACAGGGCCTTCGGTGCCGCGACAGGGCCTCCGCAGGAATCCGGGCACGGCCCGGGACCGCGGCGACGGCACCGCCACGGATGCCCTCTTGTCTCCGCCGTGTCCGGAGTATTGACGTCCCGTGAAACAGTTTAATAGTTTCAGTATCTTCGACTCCCAGGGTGTCCCCTCGGGCCGCGTCCGCCGGTCCGGGCGGCGTCCCCGCGGCCGGAGGAGTCGTCCGTCCCCCGTGTCCCCCGTGTCCCCCGTCAGGAGACCCGATGACCGACACCACCCCGGCCGCCGCACCGCACGCCGCGGTCTTCACCACGTACTCCCCCGCGACCGGCGAGCCCATCGCCGAGCATCCGGTGCACGGGCCGGAGGCGGTCTCCCGTGCCACGGTCCGGGCCCGGACCGTCCAGGCAGGCTGGGCGGCGCTGCCCGCGGCCCGGCGCCGTGAGCACCTGCTGCGCTGGAAGAAGGCCCTGGCCACCGAACTGGACACCGTGGCCCGCACCATCGCCGAGGAGACCGGCAAGCCGGCCGGCGACGCGGCGCTGGAGGTCGTGCTCACGTTGGAGCACCTGGGATGGGCCGCCCGCAACGCGGACCGCGTGCTGCGCCGGCGCAAGGTGCGCACCGGACCGTTCGCCCTCCACCAGCGGGCCTCACTGGTGCACCGGCCGCTCGGCGTGGTCGGCGTCATCGGCCCCTGGAACTATCCCCTGTACACGCCGATGGGCTCCATCGGTTATGCCCTGGCGGCGGGGAACGCCGTGGTCTTCAAACCGTCCGAACTGACCCCGGGCACCGGGGTCCTGCTGGCCGGGCTCTTCGACGCCGCCGTGCCCCGGCACGCCGGGCTGCTCGGCACCGTCACCGGCCCGGCGTCCACCGGGGACGCCCTGGCCCGGTCCGGGGTCGACAAACTGGCCTTCACCGGATCGCCGGGGACCGCCCGCACGGTGATGGCGGTGTGCGCCGCGACCCTCACGCCGTTCCTCGCCGAGTGCGGCGGGAAGGACGCGGTGATCGTCACCGCGGACGCGGACCTGGCCGCGGCTGCCGACGCGATCGTGTGGGGCGCGCTGAGCAACGCCGGGCAGACCTGCGCCGGGGTGGAGCGCGTCTACGCGGTGCGGGAGGTCCACGCGCAGCTGTGCGAGCGGGTGGTCGAGCGGGCCGGGGCGCTGCGCCCCGGCGGCGGGGCGGGCGCAGCCTACGGTCCGATGACGCTGCCGGGCCAGGTCGCGGTCGTCGAACGGCACGTGAGCGGTGCGGTCTCGGCGGGGGGCCGGGCCCTGCTGGGCGGGCCCGGGTCGGTCCGCGCCCCGTACATCGCGCCGGTCGTGCTGACCGACGTCCCGGAGGACGCGGCGGCGATGACGGAGGAGACCTTCGGACCGGTCGTGGTGATCAACCCGGTGGCCGACGTGGACGAGGCGGTGGAGCGGGCCAACGCCTCGCGGTACGCCCTGGGGGCCGCGGTGTTCTGCCGCGGCGGGCGCGCCGGTGCGGCGATCGCGGCGCGGCTGCGCGCGGGAGCGGTGTCGGTGAACTCGGTGCTGGGCTTCGCGGCGGTGCCGGCGCTGCCGTTCGGCGGTTCGCAGGATTCCGGCTTCGGGCGGATCCACGGCGAGGAGGGGCTGCGCGCCTTCACCTCCGTCCAGTCGACGACGGTACAGCGGTTCACCCCGCCGGTCGCGCTGACCTCCTTCGGGGTTCCGGCCGCCACGCGGGAACGTGCGGTCCGGCTGGCCCGGGCGCTGCACCGGCGCCGGTGAGACGAACAGTGCGTCCCCTCATGCGACACCGATCCTGGAGGACCTGATGGGCCGTCGCCTCACCGAGGAGCAGGCCGATGTCGTCGCGGCCGTCCGGGATTTCGCCAAGCGGGAGTGCGGCGCCCGGGAGCAGCGCGACGCGCTGACCTCGGGCGGCCGCGAGGCCCACAACCCCGAGCTGTACCGCAGGATCGCCGGCCTCGGCCGGCTGGGGGTGTGCCTGCCCGAGGAGTACGCAGGCTCCGGCGGCGGCTATGGCTACGGCTACGCCACGGAGTTCGACATGGAGCGTCACCTGCGGGCCGCCGTGGTCTCCACGGTCTACGGCGGGACCAGCGAGATCCAGCGGGACGTCATCGGCAAAACCTACGGACTCCGAGAAGGCCCTGACGCTGCCGGGTGCCGTCCCCCGACCGGGAATGACGGCACCCGACCGCGTCGGGGACGGCAGGCGGCCGGGAAGAGACGGCAGACGGCCGTTCCCCCGGCCGGCTGTCGGCTGCCGACTGCTGACTGCTGACTGCCGGCGGGGGAACGGCCGCCCGGCCTCGCGGCGGCGGAGGCGAAAAGGTCCGGCTCAGCCCTCGTAGAGCCCGGACAGCGAGTCGGCGTACTTGTCCCGGATGACCCGGCGCCGCATCTTCAGCGACGGCGTCAGCTCGCCGGTCGCCGGACCCCACTCCTCGGTCAGCAGCTCGTACCGCTTGACCTGCTCGCTGCGGTTGAGCCGGGAGTCGGCCGCGGCGACCGCCCGGTCCACCTCCGCCCGGACGGCGGGCGGCGCGGTCACCGGTGACCCTGCGCTCCCGTTCCCACGACGCTCCGCCCCCGGTCCTCCGCCCCCCTCCGGTCCGCCTCCCTCGCGCGGGCCGCCGCCCGGCGGCCGGGGGCGGCGCGGTCGTCCACGGCACCTCCCGGACCCGCACCATCCTGACGTTCCGCTCCTGCGTGCCGGCACCGACGGGAGGACACCGCACCTGGACGTGCCCGAGACCCGCGCCCGGTTCCACGAGCCCCGGAAGAAGGGCGGCCCAGCCGCCTCCCGCCGTGCGTCGGCCATCGCGCTCGGCGCCGCGTACCAGGTCGTCGGGGCCACCGGCCGTCCGCCGACGGCCCGCCGGGCCGTCGGCGCGCTGCGCCCGCGTGGCGAACTCGCCCTCCTCGGCGGCGAGGTGACGTTCGACGTGCGGGGCCTCTTCCCGCTCGACCGGCTGGGCACCACCTTCCCGTTCGAGGACATCGGCGCGGCCGTGGCCGTCCTGTGCGACGGCAGCGCGGTCGAACCGGTCCTCACCTTCGTCCGGCCGGCCCCCGGACGGCGTGTGGTTGACTGATCCGCATGGCTCCCGCCTCCCCGTCCGCCCGTTCGGCGGCGACCCCGGGCCCGGCGACGCGGCCCCGCAACCGCAGACAGCTCATCGTCGACGCGGCCGGGCGGGTCTTCAGCGAGCGCGGCTACCACACGGCCTCCATGGAGGAGGTCGCCGCCGCCGTGGGGATCACCGCGGCCGCCCTGTACCGGCACTTCCCGAACAAGTACGCGCTGTTCGCGGAGTGCGCCGACGTCATGGTGGACGGGCTGGTCGCCGCGCTCGACGAGGTGCCGGCCGGGGCGGCCCTGACGGACGTGCTCACCGCCGTCACCCGGATCACCGTCGCCCACCGCGCGTCGGGCGGCGTGTACCGGTGGGAGGCCCGGTACCTCGGCCGCGAGGACCGCCGGCGTCTCGCGGCGAAGTTCGGCCGCCTCGTCGGACGGGTCGACGAGGCGGTGCAGCGCGAGCATCCGCTGCCCGACGGGCGGCTGCGGGCCACGGCGGCCCTCGGCGCGATCGGGTCCGTCACGATGCATCGCACCTCCATCGCCGGGCGCCGGGCCGAGGAACTGCTGCTGGCGTCCGCGCTGCGCGTGGCCGCCAGCGGTCCCGCGGCGGACCGGCCGGGCGCGCGCCCCGTCGAGCTGCCCGCCCGGCCCGTGCCGCGTACGCGCCGCGAGGAGATCCTCGCGGCGTCCGTCCCGCTGTTCGCCAGGAACGGGTTCGCCAGCGTCACGAACGAGCAGATCGCGGAGGCCGTGGGCCTGACCCCGTCCGCGCTCTACCGCCATTACCCCGGCAAGACCGACATCCTGGCGGCGGCGTGCCTCCAGGCCGCGGGGCTGCTGGCGCAGGGTGTGGAGCGGAGTCTGCGCGAGGTGACCGGCCCGCACGACGCCGTCGTCGCGCTGGCGGCGACGTACGTGGCCTACAGCTTCGAGCACACCGCGCTCAACAGCGTCGCCGAGGCCGAGCTGGCGGGCCTGCCGGCCGGCCCGCGGCGGCCCGTGGTCCTCGCGCAGCGCAAGCACATCGCCGTCTGGGAACGGCAGTTGCGGCTGGCCCGCCCGGAACTGGACCCCCGCCAGGCCCGGGTGCTGGTGCACGCGGGGTTCGGCGTGGTGGTCGAGGCGGGACGCAGGCTCCGGTGGCGGGACAGCCCCGACCGGCGCGAGACGGTGACCGCTCTGGTCGTGGCCGCGCTGGGCCTCTGACCGGCCGGCGGAACCGGAGCGGCGGTTCAACCCGCTCTGTTCCCCGTGGGAATGGTGATGGGCGTGGTGCTCCCGGAGGACCCCTTGTTGAGGAACAGCATGGCCAGGGCCCGTACGAACTGGTCGAACACGTAGAAGGTGCCCGGCATGACGGGCGACAGCCCTTCACGGAACAGGATGAACGCCGGCCAGGCGGTGCGGACCAGGGCCGCCGACGCGTAGTCGCGCTTCAGCCCCAGCCAGTCCCCCACCTCGTCGTTGAGGACGTAGCGCACGAACTCGTTCAGGAACCCGCGGGTGACACCGAGGTCGATCTGCGCGGTCAGGCCGAGCAGGTCCTCGGCCAGTGCGATGCCCTCGGTCGACGGGGTGAGGATCGGGGTGAGCACCTGTGCCGCCTGCTTCTCGGCGGCCGCCCACGTCCGCGGGATGTGCTCGTACGGCACACCGAGCAGGTGGACGGCGACCTGCCACGCGTGCAGGAACGCCTCCTGGTCCGCGGCCGGGAACGGGATCTTCCAGTCGAGCAGCTTCCGGTACACGAAGGTGCCCAGGCTGTGGAAGGTGACCAGGATGTCGGCGGCGCTGATCGGGACGCTCTCGTCGGCCACGGCACGCCAGTGCGGCGACTGCGGCAGCAGGTGCCGCACCGCGGCGTGCACCACGCGCGTCTTGTTGGCGGTGACGACGAACTGCCCCGTCGGCTCGAAGGCCTTCAGCTGGGACAGGTCGTAGCCGAACGTGAACGTCTTCGCCGCGCGGTCCTGCATGTCGGCGCCGCCCGCGGACCAGTAGACGCTCTTGGCCTCGCGCGGGATCACGGTGCTCATGATGCCGCCGCCCAGGCCGTACAGCATGAAGAGGTACGTGTCCCTGCGCCGGTTGAAGTCGGCGGCGCGGGCCAGTTTGACGGGATCGGCCCAGGACGGCAGCCGGTTGACCTGCCGCAGGTACGCGGTGAAGTCGGCCGGCAGGCCGCCGGGCAGCGCGTCGTCGTTGTCCACCCACGACGCCCACGCGGCGTTGATCGCCGGGACGTGGCCGCCGTCGAGCATCGAGACCATCAGCGGGTCCGCCACGTCGTCCCAGATCCACTGCGGACCGGTGCCCGCGGCGGCTTCGGCCACCGAACCGGTCGACGCCCATGCTTGGGCGGGGTTCGTCGCACCCACGAGGCCGAGTGCGGCGCCGAGGGACAGAAGCCTTCGTCTGCTGAGATTCTCCATTGACTTACCTGCTTCCCTGAAGGGACAGATGGTCCAGGTACCTGCGCAGATCCGCCGGTTGTGCGACCGACGCGTGCCGACCCTTGTCGCACCGATGTGATTTTCGATTAACATAGCGAGGTGTGTTGCGGTCGGCAATGGTCATGACCGAGGGCTGTTCGCCGCTACGGAACGGCCCGGGACGGCGCGTGGCCGTGGCCCGCCGCGTGTCGTGCGGCGGGCCACGGCCGGGGTCGCGGGGAGTGGAGCGCGGGGCGCAGGGTGCGTCACACGGCCTGGACCGGGTGCCGGACGACCGCGTCGAAGAGGTAGCCCTGGGTGTTGTGGACCGTGGCCTGCGGCTGGGTGCGGCCCGTGGTGTCGGTCGCGCGGGCCAGCAGGGTGTACGCCCCCGGGGCCGCCGGACGCCAGTCGGCGGACCAGCGCACCCAGTCGGCGCGGCGGGGGGCGTCGTGGAGGCGGGCGGGCTGCCAGGTCACGCCGCCGTCGGTGCTCACGTCGACGCGGGCGATCGCGCCCGCGCCCGACCAGGAACGCCCGGTGAGCCGGTGGTCGGCGGCGGCCTCCAGGCGCGCGTTCCAGGGGAGTTCGAAGGCGCTCTTGAGGGTCTGGCGGGTGAGCGGGGCGCTGCCGCCCTCGGGGTACGCCGTGCCGAACAGCCGGTAGAAGTCGGTGTTCCACGGGGAGTACAGCGGCTGGGCGGAGACCTCGATGTCGCCGACCCACTTGATCGACGCGATACCGACCCAGGACGGCACCAGGACCCGTACGGGGTGACCGTGGTCCGGCGGGAGGGGCTCGCCGTTCATCTCGTACGCGAGCAGCACGTCGTCCAGGGCCTTCGACAGGGGCAGCGGGCGGCGGACCCGGCCGAGGTTCGTGCCGTCCGCCGTGACGTAGTCGGCGTCCAGGCCGCGGGGCAGGACGTCCACGGCTCCACGGCTCAGCCCGGCCCGGCGCAGCACCTCGGCGAGCCGTACGCCGCGCCAGCGGGCCACGCCGACCGCGCCCAGGGTCCAGGCCGTGCCGGACACGGTCTGGCCCTGCTGTGTCGTGAAGAAGCTGCGGCCGTTGCCCGCGCACTCCACGAACGCGCTGCGGGTGGTGGCGGGCAGGCGCTTGAGGTCGTCGAGCGTGAACTCGCTGGTGCGGCCCTTGACGAGGCCGTCCCCCCAGACGGTGAGGGTCCACGTGTTCGCGTCCAGGACGGGGGTGGCGGTGTGGTTCCGGACGAAGAAGCGGTCCGTGGGGGTGTGGTGGCCGGTGCCGGCCAGGGCCTCGAACCTGGTCTCGGCGTTGGTGCCCCGGGACGTGAACCAGGCCTCGGGGAGGGGCTTGACGATCCCCGGGACCGCGGCGGCCGAGCTGTCCCGGGGTGCCGCGGCCCGCTCGGTCCGTCCGGCGGTTCCGGCAGCGGCCGGGGCGGGTGGCGCGAAGCCCGCGGTGGCGGCGGTGGCCGTCGTGGCCAGTCCGGCGGCGGCGAGCAGCCGGAGCATGTCGCGGCGTTCGACGCCGTCGGCCCGGGCTTCGCCCGCGAGCCACTGCCGGAGTCTGCGCCGGTCGTGGACGGACTCCTCGTCACGGGCGCCGGCATGCGTGCCGGTATGTGTGCCGGTATATGTGCTGGTACGCGCGCTGTTGCGGGGCATGGGTGGGCTCCTGCTCTCGGGAGGTTCACGGGCATGCGTGCGGGTACGGCGGAGCTCGCCGGGCCTTCGGGCCGGACCGTGCTTGGGAGGGATGAGCCGGGGGGGGGAGGACGAGCTGGATGGTGTGCGCCGGGGAGAGGCGGCCAAGGGCGCAGTTACGGTCCGAACGAAGACCCGCCGACGATCACCGCTGTCCGGCCACGAGCTCCGGCTGCAACTCGGGCTCGGGCTCCGGCTCCGGCTCCGGCTCCGGCTCGGCGAGGATCAACAACAGCCGTGCGGCGTGCGCACGCGGAACCGCGGGGCAGGGCGGCACTGGCTGGAGATCATGGACGTCATGGTACGAGGCCGCGCGCCGGCTCGCGGGTGAATCCGGGTAGTTGGGGTGGCCGACCGAGGTGGTCGGCCGGCGTGGCCGGGGCGGACGCCTCGACCTCGGCCTCGGTCAGGGCTCGCGCTCAGAACCCGGTCGGTGAGCCCAGGCCGGTGAGGGCGCCGACCGGGTCGAGGTCGGGGGTGCCGCGGGGCCACCAGTCGTCGTGGTCCGGCTCCGACTCGTAGGCGTACCAGAGGCCGTCGTGGCCGAGACGGAGCTGTATGTGGCCGCGGGGGTGGGTGAGGCGGTTGTGCCAGGGCCGGAAGGCGGGGAAGTCGGCCGCGAGGAGGAGCGGGCGGGCCCGGTCGAAGCGGCCCGCCGGCGGGTCCCAGGCCTCTTCGAGCACGGCGAGTCCTTCGAGTCCGCCCTGGCGCCACGCGGCGACCGCCCGGGCGAGGTCGGCCGGGGTGCGGCCGGCGGCGGTGGCGAGGGAACCGTAGAAGGCACGGGTGGTCGCGGTGAGACCGGAACCCGGGCGGGCGGCGGCGAGCCGGACGGCGTCCTGCCAGAGCGTCAGCTCGGCGAGCGGGTCGCGGCCCGTGGTGAGCAGGGCGTGCGCGCGGGCGGCCGCGTCGGTGGCCAGCTGGTCCAGCGCGAACGGGTCGGGGCCGCCGGGCGAGGCCGGGTAGGCCGGGGGCTGCTCCGGATGCGCCGGCGGCGGCAACGGGGCCGGGAGCCGCGGCAGCACCCGGCGCCCGACGGCCTCGCGCGCCGGTACGCCGGGCAGAGCCGGTTCCTCGGCGGCGCGGGCCGAGCGGGCGGCCAGGGTGGCGTTGCGCCGGGACAACTCGTCCAGCAGCTCGCGCTCGCCCCGGCCGCGCAGCAGGAGGAGCACGAACGGGTCTTCGTCCAGCAGCCGTGCGGTCTGGTAGCAGAGGGCGGCCGCGTGCTTGCAGGGGTGGCCCGAGTCGGGGCAGCTGCAGCGCGGGACGAGGTCGCCGGGGCCGGGGAGCAGCTCCACCCCGCTGTCGGCGAGCGCGTGGGGCAGGTCCCTGTCGAGCAGCGCGGCGATGTGGCTCGGCCGTTCGGCCGCGGCGTCGAGGAAGCGTTCCCAGTCGTCGTCCGCGAGCGTACGCGTCCGGATCTGGACCCGGTACGGCCGCGGGCGGCTCCCGTGCACGTAGGCGAGCACGAGCCCCGGGGTGACGGTGACGGCGTCGACGTGCCCCTTCTCCGCGTACGCCTTCCCCCGGCCGAGCCGCGCCGGGTCGAGCGCCGTCTCCTCCAGCGCGGCGACCCACGCGTCGCCCCACCACGTCTCGGCGAACCCACCCGTGCCGGCACCCGGCGGGCGGACGGACAACGCGGGAAAGGTGCGCCGCAGCTCCCCGTCGCGGGCCGGGGCGGCCATGGAACGGCCCGGGAGCGTGACGGCGCGGTCGGCGGCCCGGCTGTCGGCCGGGCTGTCGGCCGGGCTGTCGGGGTTGTCGGGGTTGTCGGCGGGGCGGACAGCGGGGTTGTCGGTGCGGCCGTCGGTGCTGTTGTCGGTGGAGGGGCTTTCGAGCGTGGCGGGCCAGGTGCCGGGCGCCGGGGTGATGTCGGCGTCCGGGGCCGTCACCGGCGTGGCCGTGGTGGCCGGCCCGGCGTCGGGCCCGTCCGCCTGCGCCTCCCTCTCCAGCCGGGACGACAGCTCGAAGGTGTCGCCCAGCCTCTCGGCCATCTCCCGGACCCGTGCCGCCGCCTCACGGCTCGACGCGGCCGGGCGGGGGCCGGGAGCGGCGGGCACCGCACCACCGCGGTGCCCGCGGGCACCGGCACCGCTCGCCCGAGCGGCGGTTCGCTCCCGCTCCGCCTGCGTGCGCGCGGCACGCAGCGCCTCGCGGGCCACGTCGCCGGGACGCGGGACTCCGGAGGGGGCCTGGGCCCGACCGGTCACCGGCGGGACCGCGTCCCCACCGGGGCCGCCGGCCGGTCCGTCCTCCGGCGGGGCGGGAACGCCGTGCGTCCGGCCGGTCTCCTCCGGAGCGCAGAACGTGTCGCGCCGTCCGGCGTCCGCCGGAACGAAGGCCCCGCCGGGCGGTCCGGCCTCCGTGACAGCGGTGTCCGTGCCGGGTCGCCCCGCGGTCGTCGACCCGGGTCCCGTGTCGGGCCGGCCGGCCCCCGCCGGCTCGGATCCCCCCTCGGCCCGCTCCGCCTGCGCGGGAGTCGAGGACGCGTCGCACCGGTCGGCGTCCGCCGGTGTCCCCGCGGCACGCCGCAGCGCCTCTCGTGCGACGTCGCCCGGCCGGGAGCCAAGCGCCGTGGTGCCTTCCGTGGTTCCACGCCGCCGCCCGGGATCCGCCGGAGGCGTGTCCGCAACCGGCCGCAGGCCTGGCGCCGGACGCGCGTCCGGCGCCGGATCCGGACCCGGCGCGGCACAGGGCGTTCCCGCCGGGCCCGGCCCCGGGGCGCCGGCAGCACCACGCCGTGCTTCGCGCAGGGCCCGCCGAGCCGCGTCGGCCGGCCGCTCCCCGCCGGCCGGGCGGGGCTCGTCCGCCGGCGGCACCTCGCCGGTCCGCCCCGCCGCCCCGGCAGCCGGTGCCGTCCCGGCGGCCTGCGCGATCTCCTGACTCGCGAGCCCCTCCTCCGTGCAGCCGCGCCCTTCGGGCGGCACGGACGGCGCGGGGCGGTCCGTCCCGTGGGGCTCGTCCGGACCGTCGCCCTCGTCCCGCCGGACCGTCGGAGACATCACGTGGACCTCCGCAGTGAGACCAGGTCGGACAGGTCGCGGTCGGTCAGTTCCGTCAGGGACGCCTCGCCGGAGCCGAGGATCGCGTCCGCCAGGGCCCGCTTGGAGGCGAGCATGTCGGCGATGCGGTCCTCGACGGTGCCCTCGGTGATGAGGCGGTGCACCTGGACGGGCTGGGTCTGGCCGATACGGTAGGCGCGGTCGGTGGCCTGCTCCTCGACGGCCGGGTTCCACCAGCGGTCGAAGTGGACGACATGGCCCGCGCGGGTGAGGTTGAGGCCCGTGCCCGCCGCCTTGAGGGACAGGATCAGGACCGGTGTCGCCCCGCTCTGGAACCGGTCCACCATGCGCTCGCGCTCCGGCACCGGCGTGCCCCCGTGGAGCAGCTCGACCGGGACCGCGCGCGCCGTGAGGTGGTGCGTGATCAGCCGGGCCATCCCCACGTACTGGGTGAAGACGAGCGCCGAGCCGTCCTCGGCGAGCAGCGTGTCCAGCAGCTCGTCGAGCAGGGCCAGTTTGCCGGAACGGGCGGCCTGCCGGGCCGTCCCCGAGCCGCTGGGGCCCTCGTCCGGCGCCTCCTTCAGATACAGCCCCGGGTGGTCGCAGATCTGTTTGAGCGCGGTCAGGAGCTTGAGGACCAGGCCCCGCCTGGCCATGCCCTGGGTGTTCTCGATGGCGAGCATCGACTCGCGGACCACCGCCTCGTACAGGGAGGCCTGTTCGCGGCTGAGGGGGACGGGGTGGTCCGTCTCCGTCTTCGGGGGGAGTTCGGGGACGATGCCCGGGTCGGACTTCTTGCGGCGCAGGAGGAAGGGGCGGACGAGCCGGGCGAGGCGGGCCGCGGCCTCCGCGCTCTCACCGTTCTCGCCGTTCTCCACGGCGCGCGCGTGCCGGGCGCGGAAGGACTTCAGGGGGCCGAGGAGCCCCGGGGTCGTCCAGTCGAGCAGGGCCCACAGCTCGGAGAGGTTGTTCTCCACCGGTGTGCCGCTCAGGGCGACCCGGGCCGGCGCGGGGATCGTCCGCAGGGCCCTGGCGGTCGCCGAGTACGGGTTCTTGACGTGCTGGGCCTCGTCCGCGACGACCATGCCCCAGGTCTGCCCGGCGAGCCGTGCCGCCGTCGAGCGCATCGTGCCGTACGTGGTCAGGACGAAGCCGCCGTCCGGGTCCGCCAGGGAGCGGTCCGGCCCGTGGAAGCGGCGCACGGGCACGCCGGGGGCGAACCGCTCGATCTCCCGCTGCCAGTTGCCGAGCAGCGAGGCGGGGCAGACCACCAGGGTCGGCTCGGTGCGCGCCCGCTTCAGGTGGAGGGCGATGACGGTGACGGTCTTGCCGAGCCCCATGTCGTCGGCGAGACAGCCGCCGAGGCCGAGCGAGGTCATGAGGTCGAGCCAGGCCAGTCCGCGCAGCTGGTAGTCGCGCAGGGTCGCCGCCAGGCCGGGGGGCGGTTCGGCGGGCCGCAGTCCGGCCGTCAGGCGGTCGCGCAGCACGGCGAGCGCTCCGACCGGGACCGCCTCGACGCTCTCCCCGTCGACGTCCACGCTGCCGGTGAGGGCCGCGGAGAGGGCGTCGACCGGGTCGAGCAGGCCCAGTTCGCGCTTGCGGGCCTTGCGGACCACGGCGGGGTCGACGAGCACCCACTGGTCGCGCAGCCGCACGACGGGACGGTGCGCCTCGGCGAGCGCGTCCATCTCGGCCTCGCTGAGGGGATCACCCCCCAGGGCCAGCTGCCAGCGGAACTGGAGCAGTTCCTCGCTCTCGAAGAAGCCCGTGCCGTCCGTGGCCGAGCCCGGCGCGGAGCGGACGACCGCTGCCGCGCTCAGGTCCTGGGCGAGGTCCCGGGGCCAGTGCACGGCGACGCCGGCCGCGCCGAGGCGGGTCGCGGCGACACCGAGCAGGTCGGAGAGCTCGTCCTCGGACAGGGCCAGTACGTCCGGCACGTCCTGCGCGGACAGCCGGTCCAGCGGCGGCCAGACGCGGGCCGCGCGGCGCACGGCCAGCGCGGCGTCGACCCGGGCGCGCGGGCCGAACGTGGCGTCCGCCGTGCCCGCCCACAGGGCCGCCGCGTCGGCGACGAGCGTGGGGTCGGCGAGGCTGTGCACCTGGACGACGGCCGCGCCGGCCCGCCGCGCGTCCTCGCTGTCGTCGAAGAGTTCGTACGCGGACAGGTCCAGGCGCAGGGAGATCCGCACCCCCGCGTCCATGCCGGCGGCGACCTCCGCGGCCCAGTCCTGGGCGCCCGGCAGGCGCGTGGGCGCGCTCGCCGCGAAGGGTTTCCCGGCGGCGTACGGGGCGGCCGGGGTGCGGGGCAGGGTGTCGGCGACCGCGTCCAGGAAGGCACGGACGAGCGCTTCCGGCTCGGGCAGCCGGAGCGGGCCGCGGCCCGGCAGGGGTACGGCGTGTCCCTCGTACGGGAGGGCCGCGGCGATCGCGCGCAGGTGGGCGATGTCGTCCGGGTCCAGGGGGCCGGCCCGCCAGGCGTCGTACCCCTCGGGCGTCAGGCCGGGCAGCAGCCGGCCGCGCGCGACGAGCCGCAGCGCGTGCAGGGCGGCGGCGCCCCAGCAGGCCGTCGCGGGGTGTGCGGCGGGGTCGCGCCCGGCCCGTACGAGATGGGGCAGGGCGGCGGCGACGGGCAGCGTCAGCGCGGGGACCTCGTGCCTTCGCGCGCCCGTACCGTGCGGTCGCACGACCGTGAGCCCGGTGTGCGGGCCGGGGACCGGGAGGGTGCCGTCCGGGTCCCAGAAGGCGATCCGTCCGCCGCGGGGCAGCGCGGCGGGCAGGAACACGGCGGCCAGCCGCAGGGACACGTCGGGCGCGGCACCGGATCCGGTGCCGGATCCGGCATGCGACCGCGCCGCGCGCGCGTCCGCCACGGAGGTTCCCACCGCAGGGGTGCTCGCCGCACGTGTGCCCGCCGCGAGGGTCTCTCCCGCGCTCGTCCTCCCCGTACCCACGCTCCCGGTCACCTCCCTCGCCCCGCACGGATCACTTGTCGGATCCGCCCGTCGGATCACTGGTCTCCGACTCTACGGGCCGGGTACGACATCGCGGTCCGGCGGCGGGGCGGGGGCGGTCAGGGCGTCGTTCTGGAGACCACGTAGACCATGGGATGACCGGGCTTCGACCAGTCCACGACGATGTGGTGGGTGGGCGTCGGGTTCTTCCGTTCGTGGTCGAGGCCCGACCACGGACCGGGTCCGGTGAACTCCCAGCCGACGACCCGCCGGTCGCGGGCGCTGATGGCGATGTCGTCCTTCTCCAGCGCGTCGAGGCTGGTGCCGATGGTCCTGAGGAACTTCTCCAGGCCCTCGTCGCTGGTGAGGAACTGCACGTAGAGGCGGCTGGTCTTCCAGTTGTTCGTCTCGTAGTACGCGACCTCGGCCGAGTAGCCCGGGACGGGCACCTGGTACAGGCGGCGCTGGACGCGGGAGGGCCAGCCCGGTGTCAGGCCGGTCGCCGAGTACTTCGCCTCCTTGTCCTTGCCGCTGTCCCGGCTCTGGTTGGCGGAGATCACCAGGTAGCCGGCCGGGACACCGATGAGCAGCACGATGATCAGCAGCGTCAGGGCGCGGCGGCGGATCCGGTGCCCCGGGTCCTCGGGCGGGCGCGGCGGCTCGTCCGGGGGCGGGGCCTGGCGCGGCAGTGCGGCCGTCACAGGGTCTCCTGGGCCTCGTGCCGCGACTCGGCGTACCGCTCGTAGCGTTCGTAGCGCTCGACCCGGCGCCGGTTGGCGCGCCGGAAGCGGCGGGCGACCAGCCGGGCGAGGTCCGCGGCGCCGACCATGCCCGCCTCGGGGCCGAGCTGGGCGCGGGCGATCCGGGCCTCGGGGCGGTAGCCGCGACCGGTCAGCTGGCGGCGGAAGGCGTCCCGCGCGGGGCCGATGAGCAGGTCGTCGGCCGCGCTGACGCCGCCGCCGATGACGAAGCAGGAGGGGTCGAGGGCGGCCGCGAGGTTCGCGATGCCGACGCCGAGCCACTGGCCGATGTCCTGGAGCAGTTCGATGCACATCGCGTCGCCCTCGCGGGCCAGCTCGGTGATCATCGGGCCGGTGATCTCGGCGATGTTGCCCTTGACGTGCTCGATGATCCCGTACGCCACCGGGGAGTCGGCGGCGGCGAGCTCGCGGGCCTCGCGGACCAGGGCGTTGCCGGAGCTGTACTGCTCCCAGCAGCCGCGGTTGCCGCACGGGCAGCGGTGGCCGCCGGGCACGACCTGCATGTGGCCGAACTCGCCCGCCACGCCGAACTTGCCGCGCTTGACCTGCCCGTCCTCCAGGATGGCGCCGCCGATGCCGGTGCCCAGCGTGATCATGACGAGGTGGTCCTCGCCGCGGCCCGCGCCGAAGCGCCATTCCGCCCAGGCGGCCGTGTTGGCGTCGTTGTCGACCAGCACGGGGACGGCGAGGCGTCCGGCGATACGGTCCCTGAGGGGTTCGTTGCGCCACGACAGGTGGGGCGCGAACAGGACGCGGTTGCGGTCCGCGTCGACCCAGCCGGCCGCGCCGATGCCGACCGCGTGCACGTCGTGCCGGTCGGAGAGGTCCAGGACCAGTTCGACGATGGTGTCCTCGACGACCTTGGGGCTCTTGGACTTGTCGGGGGTCTCGGTGCGGACCTTCTCCAGGATGTTGCCGTCCGCGTCGACGACGCCCGCCATCACCTTCGTACCGCCGATGTCGATGCCGACGGTGGGGACGCGCGGCGCCGTCAGGTGGGAACGGCGCTCACGCGTGCCCACGGTGCGCAGGACGGTGGCACGGCGGGAGCCGATGGGGGCGCCCGCGGCTCTGGCGGAGCCGAGCGCCCTGGGCAGGGCGAGGTCGCGGTAGGTGCTCATCGCGCCGATTCTGCCGCACGCCGCCGCTGGGCTGCACGGCGGCGTCCTTCGCTGCGCTCGGCCGCCCCGGGTCGTGACCCGTCTGCTGTCAGCCGCGGGCGCGTCGTGGCTGGTCGCGCCGTTCCCCGCGCTCCTCGGGGACGCCCCGGTGCGGGCGTGTCTCAGACGGGGCCGCTCTCCAGCTCGTGGCGCAGGTCGTCCAGTTCGTCGCCGCCCGCCATCTGGCGGGTCAGGTCCTCCAGGGTGATGTCGTCGCGGGTGTGGTTGCCGACCATCGTGCCGCGCTTGAGGAGGACGAAGCGGTTGCCGACGAGGTAGGCGTGGTGGGGGTTGTGGGTGATGAGGACGACCCCCAGGCCCGCGTCGCGTGCGGCGGCCACGTATTTGAGGACCACTCCGGACTGCTTCACGCCCAGCGCGGCGGTGGGCTCGTCCAGGACGAGGACCTTGGCGCCGAAGTGGACGGCGCGGGCGATCGCCACGCACTGGCGCTCACCGCCCGAGAGGGTGCCGATGGGCTGGTCGACGTCGCGCAGGTCGATGCCCATGCGCAGCAGTTCCGCGTGGGTCGTGCGGCGCATGAGGTCGACGTCCAGACGCTTGAAGGGCCCGGAGCCCTTGCGCGGCTCGGAGCCGAGGAAGAAGTTGCGCCAGACCGGCATCAGGGGGACGACGGCGAGGTCCTGGTAGACGGTGGCGATCCCGTGGTCCAGGGCCTCGCGCGGGGACGCCGGGCGGCTGTCCTCGCCCTCGATGCGGAAGGTGCCGGTGTCGTGCTGGTGCAGCCCGGCGATGATCTTGATCAGCGTCGACTTGCCGGCGCCGTTGTCGCCGAGGACGCAGGTGATCTCCCCCGCGTGGACCTCCAGCGACACGCCCTCCAGGGCGCGGACGTTGCCGTAGTACTTACTGACGTCGTCGAGCTCGACCAGCGGCGTGCTCCCGGTGGACCGCGTCATGCCGTGGCCTCCGCCCGCTTGCGGACCCAGGCGTTCAGCAGGGTCGCGAGGAGCAGCATCGCCCCGAGGAAGAACTTGAACCAGTCGGGGTTCCACTCGGCGAACACGATGCCCTTGTCCGTCATGCCGAAGATCAGCGCGCCGACCGCCGAGCCGATGGCGGAACCGTATCCCCCGGTGATCAGGCAGCCGCCGATGACGGCCGCGATGATGTACGTCAGCTCCTTGCCGACGCCCTCGCCGGACTGGACGGCGTCGAAGGAGAAGAGCAGGTGCTGTCCGGCGATCCAGGCGGCGAAGGCCACCCCCGTGTAGAGGCCGATCCTGGTCGCGTCGACGGGGACGCCGACCGCGCGGGCCGCCTCCTTCCCGCCGCCGACGGCGAAGATCCAGTTGCCGACGCGGGTGCGCAGCAGGATCCAGGAGGCGAGTGCCACCAGGCCGAGCCACCACACGATGGTGACCTTGAAGTCGACGCCGCCGACGGTGAGGACGGACGCGAAGAGCGCCCTGGCGGACGGGAAGCCCTCCATGTCGGCGATCGTCTTCGTGGAGACGGTGCCGCTGATCAGCTTGGTGAAGCCGAGGTTCAGG
This sequence comes from Streptomyces sp. V3I8, assembly GCF_030817535.1. Classification (NCBI taxonomy): domain Bacteria; kingdom Bacillati; phylum Actinomycetota; class Actinomycetes; order Kitasatosporales; family Streptomycetaceae; genus Streptomyces; species Streptomyces sp. V3I8. Next base: position 1,880,592 of record NZ_JAUSZL010000002.1, read on the forward strand.
CCGGTCAGCATGAGGAAGGTGCCGAGCGTGATGATGAAGCTCGGCAGCCCGGTGCGGGTCAGCATGAAGCCGTTGAAGAAGCCGATCGCGAGCGTGACCAGGAGCGACACGCCGACGCCGACCCAGACGTTCGCGGTCATCCGGTAACTGAACATCGACGAGATCAGTGCGGACGACGTCACCATGACGCCCGCGGACAGGTCGAACTCGCCGCCGATCATCAGCAGCGCGACGGGTACCGCCATGATGCCGATCGTGGAGGCCGCGTACAGCACGGTGCTGAGCCCTGCCGCCCGGACGAAACCGTCCGCGACCAGCGCGAAGAAGAGGAAGACGGCGAGCGCGCCGACCACCGAGCCGAGCTCGGGCCGGCCCAGCAGCCTGCGCAGCGGTGAGGTCCGCAGCAGCCGTTCGTCCGCCGTGGGGGCCGTCGCCGTCATCGGGTCCCCCGGTCCGCGTAGTCCTTGAGCTCGGCGGCCTGGTCCTTGGTGACGATCTGCGGCCCGGTGAGGACGGGCCGGCCGCCGCCGAGGGTGTCGGCGTTGTACTTGTGCAGCCAGAGCAGGTCGACGGCCTCGTACCCCTGGAGGTAGGGCTGCTGGTCGACGGCGAAGCCCAGGGTGCCGTCCTCGAGCGCGGCGGCGACCTTGGCGTTCAGGTCGAAGGTGTCGACCTCGGCCTTGCTGCCGGCGTCCTCGCGGGCCTTGACGGCGGTGTCCGCGTAGGGCGCGCCGAGGGTGACGACGGCGTCGACGGACGGGTCGGCCTGGAGCTTGGCGCCGATGGAGGACTGGACGGCGGACATGTCGGTGCCCTCGACGTAGAGGTTCTGGACGGTGCCGTCGAAGGTCTTCCGCACGCCCGCGCAGCGCTGCTCGTGGCCGACGTTGCCCTGTTCGTGCAGGATGCAGAGGGCCTTCTTGCGGCCGCGGCCGTTCAGCTCGTCGCCGACGGCCTCACCGGCGATCGTCTCGTCCTGGCCGATGTGGGTGAGCGCGCCGAAGGCCTTGGACTCCTTGGAGCCGGAGTTCACGGTGATCACGGGGATGCCGGCCTTCACGGCGCGGGCGACTGCGCTCTTCATGGCGTCGGGCTTGGCGAGCGTGACGACGATGCCGTCGACGCCCTTGTCCACGGCCGCGTCCACCAGTTGTGCCTGCTGCTGGCCCTCGTCGTCGTGCGAGTACAGGAACTTGATGTTGTCCTTGTCGGCGGCCTGCTGGGCGCCGCTCTGGACGATGTCCCAGAAGGTGTCGCCGTCGCCGGAGTGCGTGATCATCGCGACGGTCCAGCGGGGCGTGTCCACCGCGGCCCCGCCCCGGACCGACGCCGCCTTGCGGGCGTCCTCGGCCCGCTTTCCGCCGGTGCTGCTGCATCCGGCCAGGGATGCGCCCAGCGCCCCTGCCAACGCGATGCTGACCCAGGTCCGAAACCGTGCCACGAGGCCGTGCCCTTCTTGCTGCCGGTGCGTCCGCCGATACGTCCGCCGACCGGTCCACCGATGCATGGAACAACCAAGTATCGGATACGGAGGGAAGGATTCCGGACAGCGGGGCCCTCGGTGCCGCCGCGCGTCCGGGCAGGGGAGCCCCCGGCGACGGCGCGGGCGGCCGTCGAGTCGTACCAGCTCAGGGGCGTACGAGGAGCTGGAACTCGAAGGAGTGGCGCGAGGCGCGGTAGGTGTGGGAGCCGAACTCGACGGCGCGGCCCGTGTCGTCGAAGGTGGTGCGCTGCATGGTGAGCAGCGGGGCGCCCGCCGGCTCGTCGAGGCGCTCGGCCTCCGGGACGGTGGCGGCGCGCGCGCCGACGGACTGGCGGGCGCTGTGGAGTGTGATGCCCGCGACACGCATCAGCCGGTACAGGCCGGTGGCCTCCAGCTGCGCGCTGTCCAGCTCCAGCAGGCCGAGGGGCAGATGGTTGCAGAGGTACGCCATCGGCTCGCCGTGGGCCAGGCGCAGCCGCTCCACCCGGTGCACCTCGCTGCCCTCCGCCACCGAGAGCGAGGCCGCCACCTCCGCCGAGGCGGGGACGACGGTGTTGACGAGGACGCGGGTCGTCGGACGCTGGCCGGCCGCCTCCAGGTCGTCGTAGAGGCTGCTCAGTTCCAGGGGGCGCTTGACCTGGCTGTGCAGGACCTGGGTGCCGACGCCCCGGCGGCGTACGAGGAGGCCCTTGTCGACCAGTGACTGGATGGCCTGGCGGACCGTGGGACGGGACAGGCCCAGGCGTGCGGCCAGCTCGATCTCGTTGCCCAGGAGGTTGCCCGGGGTCAGGGCGCCCCGCTCGATCGCCGCTTCGAGCTGCTGGGCCAGCTGGAAGTAGAGCGGCACCGGGCTGTTCCGGTCGACGCTGAGCTGGAGCGGCGCGGTCGGGTCCACATCTGGTTTGGGCACGGGGCCGAGCGTAACTCCGGTGCATGATGACGGGAAGTTGTGAGGTTCGGTTGTCCGGACAAAGAGTTGACAGGGTGTAGGATCCGCCCTCAACTTTGTCCCATGCGCATCGGACTCATCGGGACGGGTCGTATCGGTACATTTCACGCGACCGCCCTCAGCCGCCACCGCGAGGTGGGCGGCTCCCTCATCGTCACGGACGCGGACCCCGCGCGAGCCCGCCGGCTCGCGGACCGCTTAGGTGCCACCGCGGCACCCGGCGTGGACGAGATCTTCACCTGGGGGGTGGACGCCGTGGTCATCACCGCGGCCACCTCGGCACACGGCGAACTGATCGGCCGGGCGGCACGGGCCGGCCTGCCCGTGTTCTGCGAGAAGCCCATCGCCCTCGACCTGGCGGGCACCCTCACGGCCATCGCGGAGGTGGAAGCCGCCGGAACGATCCTGCAGATGGGCTTCCAGCGGCGCTTCGACTCCGGTTACACGGCCGCGCGCGAGGCGGTGCGCTCCGGCCGGCTCGGCCGGCTGCACACCGTGCGGGCGATGACGTCCGACCAGTCTCCGCCGCCGGCCGAGCACCTGCCGCTCTCCGGCGGCCTGTACCGGGACACGCTGGTGCACGACTTCGACATGCTGCGGTGGGTGACCGGGCGCGAGGTCACCGAGGTCTGCGCGATGGGGTCGGACGCCGGGCCCGCGATGTTCCGCGAGGCCGGCGACATCGACACGGCGGCGGCCGTCCTCACTCTGGACGACGGCGTGCTCGCGACGGCCACGGCGACCCGGATGAACGGCGCCGGGTACGACGTCCGCATGGAGCTGGCCGGGGAGCTGGACCAGATCGGGGCCGGGCTCGACGACCGGACGCCGATCACCTCCACGGAACCGGCGGGGCCGCCCGCCGCGACCAAGCCGTGGACGGGGTTCCTCGAACGGTTCGGCCCGGCGTACGAGGCCGAGCTGCACGCGTTCGTGGAGGTGGTGCGCGGGGAGCGGGCCAATCCGTGCGACGGGCGCGAGGCGCTGCACGCGCTGCGGATCGCCGAAGCCTGCGAGGTGTCCCGGCGGGGGCGGCGGTCGGTTCCGCTCGCGGAGATCCCGGGCGGGCGCGACTGACCCCTCCGGGGGACGGGGTGCGTGCGTGGTCGGCTGCGGCGCCGTCGCGGCCGGTCGCGCAGTTCCCCGCGCCCCTGAAAGGCGGGGCCGCGCCCCGGCCTTTCAGCGGTCGTCCTGCTCCAGGAGGCCCGCGTCGTAGGTCAGCAGGGCGATCTGCACGCGGTTGTTGAGGGCGAGCTTGGCCAGGATCCGGGAGACGTGGGTCTTGACGGTGGCCACGCTCATGAACAGTCCGGCCGCGATCTCGGCGTTCGAGCGGCCCCGGCCGACGGCCACGGCGACCTCGCGTTCGCGGTCGTTGAGCGCGGCGACCCGCGTACGGGCACTCGTACGCCGGTTGCCGGGCCCGCTCCCGGCGGCGTGTGCCATCAGCTGCCGGGTCACCGTGGGCGAGAACACGGGATCACCGGCCGCGACCCGTCGCACGGCGTCCAGGATCTCCGCGGGCGGGGTGTCCTTGAGGACGAATCCGGCGGCGCCCGCGCGCAGGGCCCGCAGCACCTGCTCGTCGGCGTGGAACGTGGTCAGGACGATGACCTCGGGCGCGTCCTCGCGGGCCCTCAGCCTTTCCGTGGCGGTCAGGCCGTCCACCGTCGGCATCCTGATGTCCATGAGCACGACGTCGGGGCGGGTACGGTCCACGGCGGCCTCGACCTCACTGCCGTCGGCGGCCTCGCCCACGATCTCGAGGTCGTCGGCGCCGCCCAGCATGAGGGAGAGGCCGGCCCTGACCAGCGGGTCGTCGTCGACGAGGAGCAGCCGGATCGGAGTCATGCGCACACGGTAGTTGAGGCGCACCGAGGGCACGGCTCCCCTTTCAGTTCCAGGGCAGCCAGGCGTGCACGAGGAAGCCGCCGCCCGCCTCGACCCCGTGGTCCAGATGCCCGCCGGTCAGCGTGGCCCGCTCGGCGCAGCCGATCAGACCCTGGCCGGAGCCCGGGACAGGGGGGACGTCACCGGGTGGCGGCGGGTTGCGTACGCGGAGGGTGAGACCGGTGCCCGGGGCGCCGGACACGGTGACCGTGACCTCCGCGCCGGGGGCGTGCTTGCGGGCGTTGGTCAGGCACTCCTGGATGATGCGGTAGGTGGTGCGGCCCACCGAGGCCGGGACGGCGGCCGCGTCGACCACCTGATTGTCGAGTGTGACCTTCATGCCGGCCTCCCGGCTCTCGGCGACCAGCCCCTCCAGCGCGGCGAGCGTCGGCTGCGGGCGTCCGGCCTCGTCGTCGTCGCCCGCGGCCCGCAGCACCCCGATGATCTCCCGCAGGTCCTGCAGGGCCTCGTGCGCGCTCTCCCGGATCACCCCGGCCGCCCGCGCCACCTCCGCCCTGGGGGCGTCCGGCCGGATCTCCAACGCGCCGGCGTGCACGCTGAGCAGGGTCAGCCGGTGGGCGAGCACGTCGTGCATCTCGCGTGCGATCGCCTCCCTGGCCAGCCGCTGCGCCTGCTCGGCCCGCAGCGCCGCCTCGGTCTCCGCCCGCCGCGCGCGGTCGCGCAGGCTCAGCATGAGCTGCCGCTTGGACCGCGCGAGCATCCCCCAGCTGACCACGGCGAGCGCCAGCAGTACGCCGAGGCCCACGACCACGGCGTACGGCAGGTCGGTGTCGGGGCGCCACCAGAAGAAGAAAGGGAGCAGCGCGAGCTGCGCGCCGCCCGCCCAGGCGACGTACCTGAAGGGCCGGTGCACGGCGAGCGTGAACAGGGCGACGAGCCCCGCGCCACCCGCGGTGTTGGAGAGGAAGCAGACCGGGACCATCGCCACCGCGAGGCCGACCGGCCAGCGCCGTCTGAGCCAGACGGCCGCGCAGGCGAACGCGCCGAGCCACTGGTCGAGGACCTCCACGGCGTGCGGGATGTTCGGGTCGCCGTTCGTCTGGTCCGCGCCGAGGAGGCCCACCGCGACGGCGAGCAGGAAGCAGGCGAGGTCGACGGCCCAGTCCCGCGCGGTGCGCCGGGGGCGGCCCTTGCGGTCGGTGTGGTCCGGATCGAGGGCCGAGGTGACGGCCGACGGCAGGAACCACCGGCGGACCGGGAGGTTCGGGGACTGCTGCTGCGGCGGCTCGGTACGGCTCACGATCGGCAAATCTACGCAGCACCGGCCGCGCGCACCGCCCCGCGGACGCGGTCCGCGACCGAAGTCGGGGCACGGCAGACTTTCGGCGCGGTCCGCCGTGCCGTTCGGGGACTTCCGTCGCGCGGTCGCGGACAGCGCGAAGGCGGGCCGGGGAGTTCTCCCGCCCCCGACCACCGCTGGGCGGTGCCCCGGACGGGCTGACCATGTCAGCCCGTCCGGCGTTTGAGGACGAGCGCGCCAGCGCGACAGGGGGGTCCGGGGGCGCAGCCCCCAGGGACGATGGGGTCCCCCCCCGGTCGAGCGAAGCCGAGAGTGGGGAGGGAAGGGGCGGCGGGGGCGGTCAAACCCCGCCGGGTCAGCCGCCGAGTTCCTGGTGGCGGGCGGCCAGCCGGTCCGCGCCGTCGTCCGTCAGGGCGCCGAACAGCCGCAGCCGGGAGATCCCGCCGTCGGGGTAGATGTCGACACGCGCGTGCGTCCCGACGGCCGCCGCGTCGAGCACGAACCGGTGGTTCGTGTCCGGCTGCAGCCGCGTCCGGGGCAGGACCTCCGTCCACTCCCCGTCCGAACCGTCCCGCACCGAAACGGCCGCCCACCCCGCCGCGTTGCCCTTCAGGTACGCCGTGTCGATCTCGACCGCACGGATCTCGGACCGCGCCACGAGCCGGTAGCGGATCCAGTCGTTGCCCCGGTCGCGCCGCCGCCGGGTCTCCCAGCCGTCGTCCATCTTGCGCGAACGCCCCGGCTGGATGGTGTTGGTGGGGGGCGAGTAGAAGCGGTTGGACGCGTCCTCGACCTGGCCGCCGTTCTCCAGGGCGACCACGTCGAAGGTACCGAGGACCGACAGCCACCGCGGGTCCGGTACGACCTCGCCGTACACACGCAGGCGCGCGATGCCGCCGTCGGGGTGCTGGTTGACGCGCAGGTGGGTGAAACGCTGCTCCACGTCGACGGCGAACCCGTTGGCGGCGTGGCCGCCGACCTCCGTACGCGGGACGAGGGTGGTCCACTTGACGTCGTCCGCGAGGAGCTCCTCGGGGGACGGGGAGCCGGGTACCGAGACGCCCTCGACGGACACGGCCTGCGGGTAGTTGCCCCGGAAGTGGGCGGTGTCGACGACGACGCCGCGTACGACACCGGGGGCACCGAGGCGGACCAGCGCCCAGTCGTGGTCGTCGGCGGTGGGCCACGGATGGTCGGCACGGGCACCGCGCCGGCGCCGGGTCTCCCAGCCGTCCATGATCTTGCCCTTGTGGCCGAAGTGCTCGGGGTCGAACTCGGCGGGCCCGGGCAGCAGCAGGTTCTCGCGCTGGGCGAAGAACTCGTCGTTGGCGGCGACGACCCCGGCGCCGAGCTGCCGGTCGGCGAGGTTGGCGTACTGGGTGAAGGGGAAGTCGGCGGTGCGGTGGTCCGCGTACGGGTCACCGCCTCCGTAGGGGTTCGCGTCGCCGGTGAAACGAGCCAAAGGGGATCGCTGCTGCTCGGTCACGTGATCAGGTCTTCCTTTCGGGGGCGGGGTCTAGGTCCGGATCGGGATCGGAGTCCGGGTCCGGATCGGGATCGGAGTCCGGGTCCGGGTCCGGATCGGGATCGGGATCGGGATCGGAGTCCGGGTCCGGGTCCGGGGCGGGGTCGGCGCCGCCGCGGATGCGGACGGCCGGAGGCGCACGCGGGCGGATCGCCTCCGGCCGGTCCGCAGGGTCACCTCCGGCCGGTCCGGAGCGTCACCCCCGGCCGGTCCGCAGGGTCACCTCCGGTCGGTCCGGCGGGACAGGAGCCGGCCCCTCGGTTCGGTGAACCCGCCCTGCGACATGACGCGTTCGCCGCGCAGCCAGGTGGAGCGGACCACACCGTGCAGGGTCCGGCCCGCGTACGCGGTGACGCGGTTGCGGTGCTGGAGCGCGGCGGGGTCGACGGTGAACGTCTCGTCGGGCGCGAGGACCGCGAAGTCGGCGTCGAGGCCGGCCGCGATGGCGCCCTTGCGGTCGTCGAGGCCGACGAGGCGGGCCGTGCCCGAGGACATCCAGCGGACCACGTCCTCCAGGCCGTGTCCGCGCCTGCGGGCCTCGGTCCAGACGGCCGACAGGCTGAGCTGCAGCCCCGAGATGCCGCCCCACGCGGTGGCGAAGTCGTCGGTCTTGAGGTCGGCCGTCGACGGCGAGTGGTCGGTGACCACGACGTCGATCGTGCCGTCGGCCAGCGCCTGCCACAGCAGATCCTGGTTCGCGGCCTCGCGGATGGGCGGGCAGCACTTGAACTCGCTGGCCCCGTCCGGGACTTCCTCGGCGGTGAGGGTCAGGTAGTGCGGGCAGGTCTCCGCCGTGACACGTACGCCCTCGCGCTTGGCGGCCGCGATGAGCGGCAGCGCGTCGCTGGACGACAGGTGCAGGACGTGGACGCGCGCGTCGAGCCGCCCGGCCTGGGCGATCAGGTTCGCGACGGCGGTGTTCTCGGCGTCGCGCGGCCGTGAGGCCAGGAAGTCGGCGTACCTGCGGCCGCCCCTGTGCGGAGCCGCCGCCAGGTGGTGCGGGTCCTCGGCGTGGACGATCAGCAGCCCGCCGAAGCCGGCGATCTCCGCGAGGGACCGCGCGAGCTGCTCCTGGTCCAGCTCGGGGAACTCGTCGACCCCGGACGGCGACAGGAACGCCTTGAAACCGAAGACCCCCGCGTCGTGCAGCGGCCGCAGGTCCTTGAGGTTGTCGGGCAGGGCGCCGCCCCAGAACCCGATGTCGATGTGCGCCTTGGAGCGGGCGACGTCCTTCTTCGTACGGAGGTGGTCGGCCGTCGTGGTCGGCGGGAGGGAGTTGAGGGGCATGTCGACCAGCGTCGTGATGCCGCCGGCCGCCGCGGCGCGCGTGGCGGTCCAGAAGCCCTCCCACTCGGTGCGGCCCGGGTCGTTGACATGCACGTGGGTGTCGACGAGCCCGGGCAGCAGGACGTCGTCACCGAAGTCCTCCAGCCGGGCCCCGGCCGGCACCTCGGCGTCGTGCGCGAGCACGGCCGTGATCGTCCCCGCCGCGACGGCGACGGAGGCCGCGCGCGTCCCCTCGGGAGTGATGACGCGCGTCGAGCGCAGGACCAGTTCGACCGGACCGTCGTCGGACACCTAGACCCCTTCCGTACCGGACGTCTTCCGTACCGGACGTCTTCCTTCCGCCGTTTACCTGCACGTAACGGAATTCAACGTTCTGTTGAAGGAGTCTTCACTCCGCACTCCGCCCCGTCAAGAGCCGGTCCCGCCTCTATACTTCCACGCAGCGGAAATTTACTTTCATACAGCAGAATTTAGTCAATCACCGCCATGCGGTCAATCAACCGCCGGGTAGGCTTCCCACCTGCTTGCCCGTCTGAAAGGACCGCGCCCGTGCCGACGTCCAGCGCCAGCGACGCCCCCGCCGAAGCCGCCGCCAAACCGGCCGCCGCCGGCGGTGGCGTCCAGTCCCTCGAGCGCGCCTTCGACCTGCTGGAGAGGATGGCGGACGCGGGCGGCGAGGTCGGCCTGAGCGAGCTCTCCGCGAGCAGCGGGCTGCCGCTGCCCACCATCCACCGCCTGATGCGCACGCTCGTGGTCTGCGGTTACGTACGCCAGCAGACCAATCGGCGGTACGCGCTCGGCCCGCGGCTGATCCGGCTCGGCGAGTCGGCGTCCCGGCTGCTCGGCACCTGGGCCCGCCCTTACCTGGCCCGCCTGGTCGAGGAGACCGGCGAGACGGCGAACATGGCGCTGCTCGACGGCGACGAGATCGTGTACGTGGCCCAGGTGCCGTCCAAGCACTCCATGCGGATGTTCACCGAGGTGGGCCGCCGGGTGCTGCCGCACTCCACGGGCGTGGGCAAGGCGCTGCTCGCGCACACCCCGGCCGACGAGGTGCGCGCCCTCCTGTCCCGTACCGGTATGCCCGCCGCGACGGACAAGACGATCACCACCGCGGACGCGTTCCTGAGCGCGCTCGAGGAGGTGCGCCGCACCGGTTACGCGGTGGACGACAACGAACAGGAGATCGGCGTCCGCTGCCTCGCCGTCCCCGTGCCCGACTCCCCCACCGCAGCGGCCATTTCGATCTCCGGTCCGGCCGGCCGCGTCACGGAGGCGGCCACCGAACGGATCGTGCCCGTGCTGCAACAGGTCGCGGTGGAGCTGTCGGAGGCGCTGGCCAGCTCGGGCCCGTCGACCTGAACAGACCTGAACAGACCTGGAGCAACCTGAAGGGACCTGGAAGGATCCGAAGGGACCTGGAAGGACCCGCGCGGAACGGCCGACCAGTCACTTCGGTCCGGTCCGGTCCGTCTCAGTGCTGCGGCGGTTCGCCGAACAGCTCGATCGCGCCGCGTACCGCGGCGAGCCCCGCGGCCAGCGCGCTGACCGAGCCGATGGAACCGGCGACCAGGAGCAGCGAGCGGCGCAGGCGCGGAGTCTCGGGGAGACCGCCGCCGGCCATCGCGGCGAGCGCCGCGAGTTCGTCCTCCGCGATACCGCGGTCCGGTAACTCGGCCGGATGCGCGGCGAGTTCGCGGCGCAGCCTGGACACGGCGGTCTTCAGCTCCGCCACTCTCGGATCCTCTTCGCTGCCGGCCACCGACCTCTGCCCCAAGCTCCGCAACACAGCTCTCCCCTTGTGCGCCGTGATCGCGCACGCCGTCACCGCTCCCCGCCCGACCGTCCCGTGACGCTGGTCGGGCGCCGGGGACGCGGGCCAGTAAACGCCACCCGGTGTGCCGGGCGCCACCACACGGACCGAAATTCAGACCCCGGACACCCTGTTCTCACCCGCGGGTCGGGTATGCAGGGGGGATGACGGACGACTACGGCCCGGTGGCCGGACTCCTGCTCGCCGCGGGCGGCGGCCGGCGCCTCGGCGGACGCCCCAAGGCCCTCCTCGAACACCGGGGGCGCCCCCTGGTGGAGTACGCGGCGGGGGTGCTGCGCGAGGCCGGGTGCACCCGCGTCCACGTGGTGCTGGGAGCACGGGCGGACACCGTGCGGGAGCGGGCGGTCCTGCCCGGGTGCGTGCTGGTGGACAACCCGGAGTGGGAGCGGGGCATGGGGTCCTCGCTGCGGGCCGGGCTGGAGTCCTTGCGGGGTACCGGGGCGCGGGCCGTCCTGGTCTCGCTGGTCGACCAGCCCGGCATCGGCGCCGAGGCGGCGGCCCGGCTGGTGGCCGCGTACGACTCCCCCGCGACGCTCGCCTCGGCCGCGTACGAGGGGCGGCGCGGTCACCCCGTGCTGCTCGGCGCGGACCACTGGGCGGGCATCGCCGCGACTGCGACCGGCGACCAGGGGGCACGCGCGTACCTGAAGGCGCACGCGGACGCGATCGCGCTCGTCGAGTGCGCGGACGTGGCCGACCCCTACGACATCGACACGGTGGCGGACCTCGCCCGTCTCGAACGACACCTCGGGTGAGGGCGGTGGCACCGAGCGCCACCTTCCCTCGATCCGGAGAATCTCGACATCAACAAAACATTGAACTTCCACCATGAGGAAACTAGTATCCACTGCTCAGAAGCGTCCGGCCCCTCACCGGGCGCTCACCGCCGTACCCGGTCGACTGGCACCCGGTGCCACGCTCGCTGAAGGAAGTGACAGCTCATGTCCGCACCAGCGCCGTCCCCGCTGGCCATCGTCGACGCCGAGCCCCTGCCCCGGCAGGAGGAGGCCCTCGGCGACGAGGCTCTCGCCTTCGTCGCCGAGTTGCACCGGCGGTTCACCCCCAGGCGCAACGAGCTCCTCGCCCGCCGCGCCGAACGCCGCGCCGAGATCGCCCGTACCTCCACCCTCGACTTCCTCCCGGAGACCGCGGCCGTCCGCGCGGACGACTCCTGGCGGGTGGCTCCGGCGCCGGAGGCGCTGAACGACCGCCGGGTCGAGATCACCGGGCCCACCGACCGCAAGATGGCCGTCAACGCCCTCAACTCGGGCGCCAGGGTGTGGCTCGCGGACTTCGAGGACGCCTCGGCGCCCACCTGGGAGAACGTGATCCTCGGTCAGGTGAACATGAGTGACGCCTACCGTCGCCGCATCGACTTCACGGACGAGCGCACCGGCAAGTCGTACGCCCTGAAGGCTCCGGAGGAGCTGGCGACGGTCGTCATGCGCCCGCGCGGCTGGCACCTGGACGAGCGGCACCTGGTGGACGCCGGCGGCACCCCGGTCCCGGGCGCGCTCGTCGACTTCGGCCTGTACTTCTTCCACAACGCGCAGCGTCTGCTGGACCTCGGCAAGGGCCCGTACTTCTACCTCCCGAAGACGGAGTCGTACCTGGAGGCGCGCCTGTGGAACGAGGTGTTCGTCTTCGCGCAGGACCACGTCGGCATCCCGCAGGGCACGATCCGCGCGACCGTCCTGATCGAGACGATCACCGCGGCGTACGAGATGGAGGAGATCCTCTACGAACTGCGCGACCACGCCTCGGGGCTGAACGCGGGCCGCTGGGACTACCTCTTCTCCATCGTCAAGAACTTCCGTGACGGCGGGCGCAAGTTCGTCCTGCCGGACCGCAACGCGGTGACGATGACGGCCCCGTTCATGCGCGCGTACACCGAACTGCTCGTGCGCACCTGCCACCGGCGCGGGGCGCACGCGATCGGCGGCATGGCGGCGTTCATCCCCTCCCGGCGGGACGAGGAGGTCAACAAGGTCGCCTTCGAGAAGGTCAAGGCCGACAAGGACCGGGAGGCGGCCGACGGCTTCGACGGCTCCTGGGTCGCGCACCCCGACCTCGTCCCCATCGCGATGGCCTCCTTCGACGCGGTTCTCGGCGACCGGCCGAACCAGAAGGACCGGCTGCGCGAGGACGTCGACGTGAAGGCCGCCGACCTCATCGCCGTCGACTCCCTCGACGCCGCCCCCACGTACGACGGACTGGTCAACGCCGTCCAGGTCGGCATCCGCTACATCGAGGCGTGGCTGCGCGGTCTCGGCGCCGTCGCGATCTTCAACCTGATGGAGGACGCGGCCACGGCGGAGATCTCGCGCTCGCAGATCTGGCAGTGGATCAACGCGGGCGTCGAGTTCGAGCACGACGGGAGGACCGTGCGGGCGACGCCGGAACTGGCCCGCGAGATCGCGGCCCGGGAACTGGCGGACCTCCGCGCCGACCTGGGCGAGGAGGCCTTCGCGGCCGGCCGCTGGCAGCAGGCCCACGACCTGCTGCTGACGGTCGCGCTCGACGAGGACTACGCGGACTTCCTGACCCTGCCGGCCTACGAGCAGCTGACCGGCTGAGCGGTACGCGGGAGAGGCACTACCCCTCCGAGTGGCCCAGGGACCTGTCCGGGGCCACTCGGTCGCGTACCAGGCGCTTGACGGCCGTCGGCTCGGGGAAGCCCTGCTCGCGGCGGTCCCAGACCACCTCGTCGTCGACGCGTACGACGAAGATCCCGCCGGTGCCGGGCTTGAGCGAGAGCTCGGTCAGCTCCTGCTCGAAGGTGGTGAGCAGTTCCTGGGCGAGCCAGACGGCCCGGGGGAGCCAGCGGCACCGGGTGCAGTACTCGATCTGCACCCGGTGCGGCCGGCCGGGGGGTGTCGCGGGTGTGCTGTCCGTGGTCATCCGAGGTGCACCGACCAATCCTGTTCCGCCGCCGGTTCGCCGTGCAGGTCGGGGACTTGCCTGAGCCAGTCCGGGCGGCCCTGCCGGGTCTGCGCGGCCCGGTGCGCGTCCTCGTCCGCGAGCTGTGCGCGGGTGGGGAAGTCCGTGGGGAGCCAGGCCGCGGAGGCGCGGGCCCGGGCGAGGAGGTAGCCGGCGTACGCCTCGCGGACCTCGTCGGGGCCGGTGAACCCCGGCTCGTCGGCGAGCCAGGCGTCGGGTACCTGCGCGGTGATCGCGCGCAGCAGGTCCTCCGTCACCCTGGGCGCCAGCTCGGCGTCGGCCGCCCGGGTGTCGGGGGTGTGGCCGCCGAGCGCGTGCCGCCGGAAGTCGTACGCCTTCTCCGGTGACGACGCGTCCCAGCGGTGGTGGAAAACCAGGGCGGCGCCGTGGTCGATCAGCCACAGTCTCGGCGGCGCGACGCCGAGGGTGGGCCAGATCATCAGGTTCGAGCTGTGCGTCGTGCGGTCCACGTTGACCGTGAGGGCGTCCAGCCAGACGATCCGGCCGGCCTCCAAGGGGTCCACGCCGAACTCCGCCGCGACCTCGGGCGTGAAGTCCCGGGCGCCCGGCAGGTGGTCCATGCCGAGGTTGAGCCCGGCGCTGGCCCGGAGCAGGTCCTGGACCTCCTGGTGCGGCTCGTGGGCGGCGACCGCCGGGTCGAAGTGGACCAGCACCAGTTCGGGGAACCGCAGCCCCAGGGCGCGGGCCAGCTCGCCCACGATCACCTCGGCGACCAGCGCCTTGTGCCCCTGCGCGGAGCCCGTGAACTTCACGACGTACGTACCGAGATCGTCCGCCTCGACGAGCCCCGGCAACGAGCCGCCCTCACGCAGGGGTGTGACATAGCGGGTCGCGGTGACCTCTCTCAGCATTTTCTCGGGTCACCCATCTATGTAACCTTACAATCCATGGCCGCCTCCGAATGGTAACCAAAGCGGAAATCGCCCGTCAGCGGCCCTGGGCAGAATCCGGGGAGTTCCGACCGGCATGCAGTTCTCCCTGCTCCCCGAGCGATCCATGGTAACCGAGGGTGATCGTGGGCGAGGAGCGCCCGAGCCACCGCGCCGAGGTCACGACGGACCCGCCGGCCTCCGGCCCGGGGGCAGGGAGAACTCACTCCCCTGCCCCCTGAGCGATGACGGCAGGTGCATGACCTCCCCGGCCAGGACGTCGGCCTGCTTGCCTGCGCCCGCCGCCTTGACGTGTCGCTCAACACGGTCAAGCGCTACGCCCGCCACAAAGAACCACACCGAAGATCCAGGCGTTGCCGTCACTCACCGGCGCCTGCCCTGAGATGACCATGCCGCTGTCGATGCCGTCCTCACCCTGTCGTGGCACAACGGCCGCACCGAAGGCTCCCGCACACAGATCGAACTCCCCAAGCTCCTGGTGTACGGACGCGCCGGCCACCGCCTCCTGCGCCAGATCGTCCTGTCCAACCGAAACCGGACACCGGGACGATCAGCGCCTACGAAATTCCTGGAAGAGCCGAACGTCTTGCAGTCCCTGGCACGAGCGCAGGTCCGGAGGGGTATCCGGGGACCGTCAGGCGGTGATCTTGCCGAAGATGTGGTTGGCGGGAGCGCCGGGGTCGTTGCCGTAGAAGAACTCTTCGAGTGCCTGGTGGAACTCGTCACGGTCCAGTCCGCCGGAACCATCGAGGTCCAGAGCGGCAAAAACGGCGGCGCAGTCCTCACCGGGGACGGCGGCGACCGAGTCGAACATCCGCTGGAACTCGGCCTGGTCGATCTTGCCGTCTCCGTTGAGGTCGACGAGGTCGAAGAAGCAGTTGGTGACCGGCGCAATCTGCTGCGGGTAGAGCGCGCGGTCGGTCAGGGCACTCTTGAAGCCTTCGGTCATCTCCCGCACATCGACCTTCCCGTCACCGTCCTGATCCATCGGGGCGATGACGTTCGACCAGAACTGGTCCATCCCCTCGGTGAGCCGGCGGACGGTCTCGGCATCTGGGCTGGTCTCGCGGGCGCTGATGTAGCGCTCGCTCATCTTGCGGACGTCGTGCTGGGTAATGAACCCGTCGCCGTCGACATCGGCGCCCCTGAACCACTGGCCGTACTTGAGATCTTGTAGTGCAGTCATAACTGCGCACCGTATTCACGCGGTTACGGTGAAGCAAACGTCCGAGGGGAGGCTGGGCGCCGGTCGGATTTGCCGCCCGCGCGCCCGACGAAGGTGAACACGGCAAACTCGCCCGTCGTCGAGTTGGCTTCGTTTCAGTGTTCGAGGTGTGGTGGTGTGAAGGCGAGTACCTCCTCGACCGGCCCGTCGTAGACCTCGACGTCGACGAGAGCGCTGTGCGCGCTGGGTCCCTGGGACAGACGCGAGCACCCGCGGTCCCCGGTGAGGGTGTTGGGGTTGCCGTGGCGGTCCAAGGTTCCGCTCCGGCCCGGCTGGGCCGGGTCCCACCACGCTCCGGTGGACAGCTGGATGACTCCGGGCATCACGGCGTCCGACAGGATCGCGCCCGCCAGGCAGCTGCCCCGGTCGTTGAAGACGCGGACGATCATGCCGTTCTCGATACCGCGTGAGGCCGCATCCTGCGGGTTGATCGTTACGGGTTCGCGGCCGTGGATCTTCGACTTGAGGCTGTGGCCACCGTTGTCGTACTGGCTGTGCAGGCGTGAGGCAGGCTGATTCGAGATCAGGTGCAGCGGGAAGCGGTCCGCCAGGCCGGCGCGAAGCCACTCCACGGGTTCGAACCACGTCGGATGTCCGGTGCAGTCGTCGTAGCCGAACGAGTCGATCTCCTCGGAGAAGATCTCGATCCGGCCCGACGGCGTCGTCAGGGGGAAGGTCTGCGGATCGGAGCGCAGCGCTTCGAAGCTGCCAGGAAACGGCCCGCTGAGTGCCGGCAGTTCGACACCGGAGGCGCGTTGCCAGAAGTCGTCGAAGTCCGGCAGGGCCGCGTCGTCGCCGAGGTTCGCCCGTGTCTGGACGTAGAGGTGCCGGACCCACTCGATCTCGGAACGCGCCTGGGTGAACTCGCGCTCAAAGCCGAGCCGGGCAGCCAGAGCGGCGAAGATCCGGTGGTCGGTACGTGCCTCGCCGGCCGGCTCGCGGACCTTCGGCATGGCGACGAGGTGAGGGTCGGAGAACCCCGCGGCGAAGTCGTCACGCTCCAGGCTGGTCGCGACGGGAAGCACGATGTCGGCGAACTTCGCCGTGGTATTCCACCAGGCTTCATGGACCACCACCGTGTCCGGGCGCTGCCAGGCCCGGGTGAGGCGGTGGAGGTCCTGGTGGTGGTGGAAAGGATTTCCTCCGCACCAGTAGATCAGGCGCAGGTCCGGCAGGGTCAGGCGCTGACCGTCGTAGTCGATGGTCGCGCCCGGTTCCAGCAGGGTGTCGGCGATCCGGGCGACCGGAATGAAGTCCGCAACAGGGTTCGCCACCCGCGGCATCGACGCCACAGACGGGCGGCCCGGGGCGACACCGGTCGCGTCCATCGTTGCGTAGCCCGCGCCCCAGCCGCAGCCGGGCCGGCCCAGCGAACCCGCCATGGCCGCCAGTACGACCGACATCCAGATCGGCTGCTCACCGTGGTCCGCCCGCTGAATGGCGTAGTTGACCATGATGAGGGAACGCTGTGCGCACAGGCGGCGGGCGAGATCGGAGATCGTGTCGCGGCTGATGCCCGTGATCCTCGCGGCCCAGTCGGCGTCCTTGACGACGCCGTCCACGTCGCCGGTCAGGTAAAAGGCGAAGCGGTCGAACCCCACGCAGCAGCGGGTGAGGAAGTCCTCGTCGTGCCAGTCGTTGACCAGCATCGTGTGCGCGATGCCGAGCATCAGGGCGGTGTCGGTGTTGGGGATGACCGGCAGCCACTCGGCGTCGAGGAAGTCGGCGGTGTCGCTGCGGATCGGGCTGACGTTCACGAACCGCACCCCGGCCGCACGGCACCCCCGCTGCAGGTCCCGCGTCCGGTGCCGGGCCAGCCCGCCAGGATTGACCTGGCTGTTCTTCAAAGCCAGCCCTCCGAACGCCACCACCAGCTCACAACTCTCGGCGATCTCGTCCCACATCGGCATCCGGGACTGGTAGCTCCACGGAGCACCGCCGATCACATGCGGAAGGATGACCTCAAGAGCGGCGGTGCTGTACGTGTTGCGCGAGTCGGTGTAGCCCCCGCCCAACGCCAGGAACCGCTGGAGCTGACCCTGCGCATTATGGAACCCGCCCGCACTGGCCCAGCCGTACGAGCCGCCGAACACCGCGCTGTCCCCGTGCTGTGCGCGCACCCGGCGCAATTCCTCGCTCACCAACGTGAGCGCGTCGTCCCAGCCGACCTCCACGAAGGCGTCCGCACCTCGGGCTGTTTCATCGGCGCGCGGCAAGCCATTGAGCCACCCTTTGCGCACCGCGGGACGCAGCACACGCGCACCGTCCTCGGCAGCCCTCACCATGCCCGGGCCGATCGGCGACGGCGCGGGGTCATCACCCCGGGGTTCAATGCGCACCAGCTGACCCGAATCGACCACGGCTACAAAACTGCCCCAGTGCGTCGCCACCGGCATGCGTCGTTCCACCGTGCATCAACTCCATCCCTGAAGTTTCTCCGGCTCTCGAACAACGGCCGCTACACCACAGGGGTTCCGCGTCGGTCAGCGGTCCGCAGGACACAGGCTCCCCCTGGCGGATGCTGCCCAACCCTGACAGAGACCGTCGGTGCCGGCCCGGCCAGGGCCCGCTCGCGCGGTCAGTTGCAGTCGGCAAGCCGTCCGTTTCCGGCCGACTTGCCGGTGCCTGGGTACGCGTACTCAGGTCCGGGGGCAATCACCCCGCCAGACTGTGGCATCCATGACAGATCGGCGAGGAGTAGGTATGAACCGGACGAGGAAAGCCCTGCTGGTGACAGCGATGACGCTCTGCGCGCTGACGGGCGGCACCGCAGGGCCCGCAGCCGCGGTCACCGATCCCCTGCTGCCCCATCCCGGTCCGGACGGTTTGGTTTGGGTGGAAGAATAGATCGGTGATGGCGGAGTCGCCTCGGGTGGTGCGTGGGACAGACTGCCGACCGTCCTTACGGTGGCCTGCGAAGGCGGTGGCGACGTGCAGGTGACGATGCAGTCGCAGGGCACGGAAGTCGCCGCGTTCCCGGTCGACTGCCCCGTCGGAACCGCCGGAACAGGCTCGGTGGTCATGGAAGCCGGCATCGTGCGGCCGGGCTCCTTCAGCATCGGTGTCGATGCCTCATCGCAGAACATCCGATGGTCCCTGACCGTGACACAGCCGGAGTGACGAGGCAGAGCACCTCGAGCTGACCCGCAGAACATCCCTGCCTCCGCCCCGGACGCCCTGCCGCGCTCTCCCTGCCGCGCTCTCCCGGCCGGGCGTCCGGGCCGGGCGTCCGGGGCGGGCGTCCGGGGCGGGCGCCCGAGGCGGGCGTCCGGGGCGGGCGTCCGGGGCGGGCGCCCGAGGCGGGCGCCCGAGGCGGGCGTCCGGGGCGGGCGCCCGAGGCGGGCGCCCGAGGCGGGCAAAGAACGCACCACCCGTACCACCACACCCGTCACTCCCTACCCGATCTGCTCTGCTCCCTCCCGCCTTCACGGATCCCGAAACACCCCCAGAACCTTCAACTGCCCGATCGGACCACCCGCGGACGATGAAGTGGCGGTGCCGGTGCGGCGGTCGCAGGACGAACGCTGGAACACCACCCTCGCCGCCGCCCGCCGGTTCCACGCCCGCGAAGGACACCTACGTCCCGCCCGCAAGCACATCGAAATGATCGACGGTCCAAACGGCCGGCCGGCCGACCGGTCGGTCCGACGTGGGCGCGGACCGGTTCAGGCGTTGCTTTCGTGACCGTCGGCGATCTGGCGCGTTCCGGTTGCCCTGCTCGGGGAACTTGCCCACCGAGTGCGCCGGCAGCCGGACCGTGACCGGAGACCGACGTACCCGCCCCAGCAGCGCGTCCGGCCCTTCCGGGGCCTTCGAGAACGTACGGAGAACTCATGAACGACATGCCAGACCCCACGCGTGTACCCGTGGCACTGATCACGGGAGGGGACTCGGGAATCGGCCGGGCCACCGCCGTACGGCTGGCTGCGGCCGGCATGGACGTCGGTATCACCTGGCACAGCGACGCACAGGGCGCCGAGGAGACCGCTGCCGAGGTACGGTCCCACGGCCGCCGGGCCGTCCACGCGCACCAGGACCTGACAGACCCGTCCCGCGCCGCGGACGTCATCGACGCCCTGGTGGAGAAGCTGGGAGCGGTCGACGTCCTGGTCAACAACGCGGGGACCGGTACGTCCACCCCCTTCCTCGACATCGACCACGAGACGGTGCAGCAGGTTCTGGATGTGGACCTGGTCGGACCGTTCCTGTGCTCCCAGCGGGCCGCGCGCCACATGATCGCGCGGGGCGGGGGAGGGCGGATCGTGAACGTCACGTCCGTGCACGAGCACCAGCCGCGCGTGGGAGCCGCGCCGTACTGCGCGGCCAAGGCCGGCCTGGGGCTGCTGACGCAGGTGATGGCGCTGGAGCTGGCCGAGCACGGGATCACGGTCAACGCGGTGGCACCCGGTGAGATCGCCACGCCCATGACCGGTGAGATCGCCACGCCCATGACCGGTCAGGAGGACACGGACGTGACCGAGGAACGCCGCCCCGGTATCCCGCTGGGCCGGCCGGGTGACGCCAGAGAGGTCGCCGCCGTGATCGCCTTCCTCGCCGGGACGGACGCGTCCTACACGACAGGAGCCTCATGGGCGGTGGACGGCGGCATGCTGCGCATGGGCCCGCAGGCCGGATCCCACCTGGACAGCGACGACTGGCGCAGGCCGTGAGGAGCACCGCTTCACCACGGGCACCGCGGGCACCACGGTGAAGCGGTCGCCTGTGAGCCGTCAGGTGTGGGAGGGGCGCAGGAGACCAGGAAGCTGCTGACCGTGACCAGTCCGATGGCCAGGTGGGCTTCCTCGAACGCCTCGGGGATCATCGTGTCGGCGACCGTCGCGAGGACCGCCGAAAGGGTGCTCGCTGCGGCGACGGCACCCCACGCCCCGAAGACGTGCGCCCTGCTACGGCCGGCCTTCTTCATCCCCGCCGAGCTGGACGGCCCTTCGGGAACATTGCTGACGAACAGCGTCGCCACGGTCACCGGACTCACTGCTCCGCCGTCGAGCAGGCTCACGCCGATGACCGCCGACTCCGGAACGCCGTCGAGCAGGGCACCGAAGGCCAGCGCGAGTCCCGAACCGTTCTGCTGGTCCTTGGAGGGCCGTGCCTGGTCCCGGTGGTGGCCGGAGCGCTCGCGGTGGCGGGCACCGCGCCGGGCCAGCCACATGTCGCCCGCCGTGTAAACCACGACACCGGCCAGCGTGCCGATGGCCGTCGGCGCCAGTCCTGCCTGCTCGTAGGCTTCCCCGACCAGCTCGAAACCGACCGCTGACAGCAGCACGCCGGCCCCGAAGGCCATCACTGCCGCGATCGCCTTCTGCGGCGCCCGCAACCCGAACCCCACCAGCGCCACCGCCACCGGCACCGCCCTCAGAAGCAGCGCAGAACCCGCCACCAGCCCTCACCGGCCCGCCTGAACCACTCCTGTCATGGGCCCATGGGTACCCGGCCCCGGTCATGTCGCCAGCCGATGACGCCAAGTTCCTCATGGCGGGACAACGGTTCGGCTCGGCTGAGGTCGTCCTGCCGTGCCATGTCGCGGTGTTGCCCCACACCGTGCGGCGCGAGGGGCCTCCAGGAGTCGGGCTGACCGTCGGTCCGGCGCGGGATCAGTGCGTTCGGGCGCGTGAGCCGGGGCGGGTCAGGCCCACGACGGCCACGGCCACGAGCGCCAGGGCGGCGAGGCCGGAGATCAGGGGCAGCACTGCCATGCCGTTCTTCAACTGATTCGCGGCGTTGAACGCCAGAAGGACTCCGGCCAGGAGGTAGAGAACACTCAGGGGCCGGCTCGTCGGGATGATCCGCCAGGTGCGCTCACTCATGCCTGCCTCCAACTCGACTTTTCTGCAACGCAGTTCACATGCCCGAAGATCCAGGAGCCATTCACTCCGTGCCGGCGGCCGTGCCCAAGACACTCCTCCTCGACCGCACGGAGACGCCCGGCGCGGGGCTGCGCACGCTGAAGACACTCGCCGCGCACTTCACACGGCACGCCGCCGCCGTCCGGCCACCCGCCCCCGTGGAGGAGGGAACGAGGGAACGAGGGAACGAGGGAACGAGGGAACGAGGGCGGAGCGTATTGGAGTCTCCCGCAGTTGCAGGACCTGCTGGACGAATGGATCCTCGCCGCGTGGCATCGCCGTCTCCAGGATCAGCTGCGCCACCCGCTGCAGGGCCGGGCGTCACCGGCCGCCCGCAGGAGATGCGGGAAGAGCGTGCACGACGCCATGGTCCGCTGGCGGGGACGGTCGACCTGGGACTGTTGAGCGGATGGATCTCCACGCAGGTGCCCCGGCCCTGGCGGTTGAGGGGGGCGAGGAGGTAGCGAGCGACGTTCTCGCGCCGCACGGTCCGGCAGGCCTGCTCGATGCGTTCCGGGTTCTTGCGCGAGAGGGCGTGCGGGTGCCGGCCTGCCAGGCGCGCAGGGTGCGGCCGGTGACCGTCAGCCTGGCCGTGCGGGCCGCCCCTTCGAACGTCCGCTGCCGGCCGGCCCTCATCTCACCGGAGGGTCGGGACAACCATCAGCACAAACACAATGACGGGCGACATCAGCATCATCGCCACATGCGCGAGCAGGGACCGCGTCATACCCGACACGGCAAAGAGGATCGTCCCGCCCAACAGCCATCCCACGTACAGTTCGCCGGCACGGTGCCAAGCAGCCGTTTCCTCGGCGCCAGTGGTCGGCTCGGCGCCGAGGACTCCGATGGACATCAGGAGCAGCACACCGCACATCAGCAGATCGCCGACCCCGACGATCACAGAGACCGTCTTGTCCGTCAGTCGTGCCTGCGCCCACGGGCGTATCGCGCTCATGAGCCCGGGAGCATATCCGCCGTGTACGTCGCTGCCGCGACAGCGGCATCACCCGATGAGCCAAGTGCGGCGCGCAGGAAGAGCCGAGGCGCAACCGGTGAAGCACGGGCACCGTTGCCCCGAGGCACACCCACACCCACCCCGGCCCGGGAACAAGTGGCACCTGGACGAGGTCTTCATCAAGATCAATGATGCGCAGAAGTACCTCTGGCGGGTGGTGGGCACCGACCGAATGCGCTCCTGCGGCGCGGCCCACCGTGAGGTCATGCCCTCGGCCGAACACCGTGCCCACAAGGGTTTGAACAACCGGGCAGAGAACAGTCATCAGCCGACAAGGCGGCGTGAACGCGCGACGAAAAACTTCCGCAGCATCGGCGCGGCCCAGCGGTTCCTGTCCGCGTTCAGCGGCGTCTCACCCCATTTCCGACCCCGGCGCCATCTGACGACCGCCTCCGGCCGCCGAGCCGGGATGACCATCCGCTTCGCGATCCGGGTCCGGATCACCGCCACCTTCCGCCGGCCCACCGAGGCCTGGCACCGGCACGGAACGCGGCCCCACCACGCCCCACCACGCCCCGACACGCCGTCAGGAACCCACACACCCGACAATGCGACAGCGCCCGGTGCGGGCCTCCTGCTCCTGGCGTTCGTCCCGGACCGACTGCGCGGGGGGCAGACGTCGTGCGCAGCATCCCGGATCTCCTCCCGCCACCACGCCAACCGGCTGGTAGCGCGCATGGGCGACTCCACCCTGCTCCACGACACCGGGCATCCTGCATCAGAACGGTGACCGTCTGCCCCCGGGAAGCCTTCCCAGGGACGGCGGCCGCTCAGCCGGACCCAGGTGCGTCGGCCCCAGAATGCGCTCTCGCCCGCGGCGGCCTGCCGCAGTGTCCGTTCACCTCCAGCAGAGTGTGTCCGGGCTCTTGGCTGTTCGCACCCGGAAGGCTAAGTTTCCGCCGACAACGTTGCCAGAGACCAGGTGCGGAGCCGCGCGAACCGCAGACGCCCGTAGTGGAGATAGAGGTATCCGATGTCAGATCGACACCCAAGGACCCGAAAGACTTCACCCCGAGCCCCGTTGGCGATGGGCGCCATCACGGCAGCGTTAACAGTGGCGGTGACCCTGCTGGCCACAAGCGTGCAAGCGCAGGGCGCCATCCGCAGCGCGGATGCCGCGGCGGCCGGTCCCGACTACGTCGCGATGGGCAGTTCCTTCGCCGCCGGTCCCGGAATCACACCGGTACAGTCCGGCAACGGGGCAGCAGCATGCGGACGGTCAAGCAACAACTACCCCAGCATCGTCGCCCGCGACATCGGCGCGAACCTGACGGACGTCTCCTGCAGCGGGGCGACGACCGCGCACCTGCTGACCGACGACCAGTCCGGCCAAGCACCGCAGGTCCGGTCCGTGACCGGGGCGACCCGCGTGGTCACGATCACCATCGGCGGCAACGACGTCAACTACCTCGGCAGCCTCGGCTCCTACTCCTGCCAGACCAGCGGCGGCACGAACTGCGGCAGCGTGGACCAGAACGCGATCAACCAGACCTTCGACGTGCTGACCGGACGGCTTCAGAATGTTGTGAACGCCGTCCACGACGCATCCCCGCAAGCGCATGTCTTCCTGGTGAACTACTTCACGATCCTGCCCGACTCCGGCGTCTGCACCGATGTGCCGCTCACCGGTGACCAGGCGGCATTCGAACGCAGCATCGCCACGCGCCTCGCCTCCGCGACCGCCACCGCGGCGACCACCACCGGTGCCACACTCGTCGACCTGGGAGCCGCCAGCCGCGGGCACGACGCCTGTGCCTCGGCCCCGTGGGTGGAGACGTACCGGCCGGCCGCCGGCCGCGCTCAGTACCACCCGAACGAGGCCGGCATGAAGGCCGCCGCCACGCTGGTGGAATCCGCCCTCGCGGCGTCCGGGCAACTGCGGACCGCGGCCGTCAGCTCCGGAATCGCGGGCAAGTGCATGGACGTGGCGAGCTCCGGCACCGCCGACGGCACCCCTGTCCAGCTCTACGGCTGCAACGGCACCGGCGCGCAGAAGTGGACGTATGCGCCCGACACCGGCGGCGCCTTGCGAGCCCTGGGCGGCTGCCTGGACGTCAGCGCCGGCGGGACTGCCAACCACACCAAGGTCCAGTTGTGGCAGTGCAACGGATCCGGTGCCCAGCGCTGGATACCCGGACCCAACTCCTCGCTGGTCAACCCCCGGTCCGGGCGTTGCCTCGACGTACCTAACGGTTCCAGCGCGGACCGGACCCAACTGCAGATCTTCGACTGCAACGGCACCGCAGCGCAGCGATGGACGTCGGCGGGATGACCGTTCGGACGACGGGCAGCCAGGTGACTCCGCATTCCGGTGGACGACTGGCAGCTGGGCCTACAGCGCCGGCCAAGACGTGCTGCAGATCCGTCAAACGAGCGGCGTGACCAGGGTTGACGGGGTTACTGACGGGCTGCGGAGAGGCGGCTGCCGAAGGTGATGCCGAAGGCATTCAGCGCGGTCTTCTCGCTGGGGCGGGAGTTCGTTGTCCGCGGACAGCAGCACCGGACGGCACGACCTCTGATGTGTATCCGATCAGTGCTCAGCGGCTGTCCGTCAGGTGCACCTTGTGAAGATCAGTCGGATGGTTCGGTCTCTACGGAAGGGGCAGGCGCCGTCGGTCCTCCGAAATCAGGACTTGTGAACTCCGGAGTGGACGGAGTGGAGTAGCGGGGCCGGGAACCAGCGGCCGGGCCGTCATCGGGGCTGCTGAAGCCAGGGCGGCTGTACCCGAGTTGCGCAGTGCGGCTGATGCGCCTTGAGCCGGAACCGGCTGTGACAGGGTCCGCCAGGGCTGCACGAAGGAACGGCATGATGCCGTGCTCGACAAGGGCGCCCTGCCAGGCCTCCTTAGCCTGCTCAACCTCCTCATCGTATTCGCGGCTCCCCTCTGCCTGGGGCGGGTTGGAACCGTTGCGAAGGGTTGTGAGGAGCAGTGCGACGGCAGCAACGAGGATCGAGACCGCAGTGATGACGCCGAACAGCCATCCGGTGGTGATGAGGGGCCGTGCGATGCCCGTTTCGGGGTTGAGGATCCTCAGGAGGTAACCGACGAGCAGGAAGATCGCCGTGGCTGTTCCGGCGAGAACGGGGGCGAGCACGACAGCGACCGCAGCGGCACCTGCTCCGGCACTCTCGGCGGCCTCTCCCATGGCGGAGGCACTCTTCACCTCAAGGTCGTCCCGCTCTGCGGTCTCGACGTCATGCTGCATGAGGGCGGGGGGACGGGAGGACTGCGACTTGCGCAGTTCGTCGCGGACGTCCACATAGTGCTGATATTCGCTGGCCGCACCGGCCGTGATCGGAACGACGGCGTTCAATGCCATCGTGCGCAGCTGCTCGGTAGTGAGGCTCCGGCGTCCGGCGAGTTCGGGGTGCTGCGCTGTGGAGCGCAGCACTTCGTCGAGGATGTGTTCGTATGCGGGGCGGTCCTCGCTCAGGAGAGGCTGCGCGATACGGCGGTCGCGGGGTGCTTGTGGGCTCGGCTCCGGCGCGGGGTTGCGTTGCGGGCTTGGTTGATCCGCGCCGTGCGGTGTGGGGTTGGTTTCCTTTGGCTGGAGATGCTTGATTGGCTGAGCTTGGGGCGACTGATGGGGAGCAGGCGCCGCCGGCCCGGGGCGATCTGGTTGTTGTCCACTCGAGGGTGCTGCGGTTGTCCTGGAAGCCTCACGGCGTGAGGGTGTACGCGGCTGTACCGGGTGAGCATGGGCACCCAGGAGCGAGGCAAGCAGGCGGCGTCCGAGGGGCAATTGGCGCTGCTGCGCGATGACGGGGCGCCGGTTCCTGCTGGGGTCGCCGCCGACAACGGCTGTGATGATGCGCCGCAGGGTGGAGGGCTGCGTCATAGTGCTGTGCCTTCCTCGCTGACGGTCGGATTGCGAGGAAGACGCGGCGTTTCCTGAGCGCCATCGATACCCCGCTGGGTCGAGCGGGATGCCGGATGACCGTTCGGCTGCGGATCGGAAGCTGCCATATCTCGCGAGCTGCTGCTCAGCGCACTGGGGTGGCCGTTGTCGACAGCGGGTGAGGCGGTGGGCAGTCTCAGTGGTGTGGGGTCGGCCGCGACGGCCGGTGCGGACTGGGGCGCGGTGGTGACGTCCAGCGGTGCTGGCAGCCATGAAGTTACGGGTGTCGAGGGCGAGGGAACTTCGGCCGCGGCTTCGTCAGCGCTCGCAGGCGGTGAGGGCGTGACGGTGACGGCATCACCGACCGCTTGGATGCGGCCGAGTTGCGTCAGAATCACTGGTGCTGAGAGGCCTACGACGATGGCCGCGTATGCGCCGCTGATTTGTCCCGTGGTGCCGAAGAGTACCGCGGCGCCGGCTCCCATCGCGCTGTGCACGACAACGGCAACCGGGTCGGCGAGGGAGTCGAAGTACTGTGCGAAATGGGGTGGTTCCTCGTCATGCCCGGCGGGGAGGCGCCGGTGGCTTTGACGGTCGGCTCGCCACTCGCGGAACCGGATATAGGCCTCAAGGAGGCCGCGTAAAGCGCCTCCTACCGCTCCGAGCAGGATGAGCATCGGCACGTCCATGGTGTTCCCCGGTGATACCAGCGGTTGGGCTCCCGACACGGGACCCACTCCGTGAGCGTAGAACTCGAGGGCAGGACGAAGGAAGAGCGCATGCGCCAGGCGCGCGGCAAGCCGTGCGATGCGACGGCTGGTTGCCCTGTCTCAACGACAGAGAGCCGTCCTGGTCCCGCTATGCAGTGTGGATCCGCTTGGGAGGGGCGCGCAGACTGGTTGCGGTGAGACGAAACGGCAGGTCTCAGGAGTGACGATGCCTTATGCCGATGCGTCGATGACATGGTTGATCGCGGAGGCGACATCATGAGCGACATAGGTGGGCTGGTAGGAGTTGCGGGGCCAGGGCCGGCCGTTTGTCACCCACACGTTTCGAAGACCGAGCATGTGGGCGCCTGCGATGTCGGCGTGCGGGGAATCGCCGATAACCCATGCTCCGGGCAAGGGGAGGCCGACGGTTGCCGCTGCTGCCTGGAAGATCTGCGGTTGCGGCTTCGTGTGGCCGACTTCTTCGGAGATGACCCAGCCTCGGACGAGCTGGTCGAGTCCGGTGTTCCGGATCTTCGCTTCCTGCTGGACGGTGCGGCCGTTGGTGACGATCACGCAGGTCCATCCCGCAACCCATGCGCGGATCAAAGCCTCGCGGGACGCGCGTGCCAGAACGACGCGGTCAGCGGCGCCGGTGTCGAGAAGGACACGGATGGCGGCAGCCGGCACCAGGTTGCTGTATCGATCGGTCAGAGCGGCGGCGACCTCGTGACGTGGGGTATAGCCACTGGCGTCGACAGCTACAACCCACGTGAGGTCGGATACGGGCAGACCGTGCTCGGCAAGGAAGCCAGCGACAGCAGCACGAAAGGCCGCATCGCGATCGATCAGAGTGTTGTCGAGGTCCAGCAGCAGCAGCGACATGGACAGCAGTAGACCACCGGCAACTGCGTACTCCCGCTGTCCGGCCAAGTTCGCTACGGCGGAGCCCGGACGACGCAGGTCGTGGAGACAACGACTCACTCGGATGAGATGGGACACCGGCGGCAGTGCCCTGGTCTCCCTCAAGCAGGGGAAGTTTGTTGTCCGCGGACGACAAGCAAGGTGAAACGCTCACCCGATGGGGTCTCCGCGACCTCAAAGGTGAATAAGGTAGCGCCACGACCGCGCCATACGACCCGATCGATCGGGAAAAGGCGTAGCCAAGCTGCCTGCTGAGCTGCCGAGTTGCCGAGCTGCACAAGGAACTGAAGCTCCGTGACGCAGGCAGCAAGCAGCTCAAGCGGGCCTTCTTCCTCTCCGCGTTCGCTGCACTTGGCGACCCTGCCTCCCGGGTCTACTACGACAAGAAGATCGCTCAGGGCAAGCACCACACGCAGGCCCTGCTCTGCCTCGCCAGACGCCGGGCCGACGTCCTCTTCGCGATGCTCCGCGACGGCACCTTCTACGAACGGCGGCCACCCACAGCGGTCAGCTGACCAGTGGTTTCGCCAACAGAACCACCTGATCGCTCTCAACATCGAACCCGAGTACCGGATGGCTGGGAGGGCCGCCCTCGCAATACATCACCACCGGCTTGCCCAACCGCCGCCCGATCACGGTGAGGAAGCCACAGAACAGGTCGAGTCGCTCCTGGCCCTGGAGTTCCCGCAGATCAACATCGAAGTCGATCTCCTCCACTGAGTAGAAGCGGAAGATAGCCAACACATCGGCCGTCGGCCAGACCCGCAGGTCCGGACACTCGGCATCCGCCGAGCGGGACAGCGTAGCCTCCGCCCGTGGCACCGGAAGCACCCCATCTCCCTGGGAGTACTGGTACTTCCAGCCCTTCTCCGCGACCAGATCGAGGACCGCCTGCCAGTCCTCCACCAAGGCATTCGCGACACGCACGTCCGGCAGCGACCCCATCAAGTCCGGGTCGAAGAAGGAACTCACGTCATCCCACCGCAGATCAGCCACCCCGCCATGCTGCCCGCCTCAGCGACCCAACGCACCCCCGTTTCTCTTGACGAAAGACATAGGGGCACTCCCCCGCCCCATGGGAGACGAGTTCGTTGTCCGCGCGCAACGAACTGGCCGCACCGGCTGAAGCTGAGGCAGGGGTCCCGCCGTTGCGGAGGCCCCTGGGCTGTGCCTGATGGATCAGATGGTCGTTTTTGCGCGCTGTGGGTGTTCGTGCGGGCCCGAGTGATGTCCCTCGGAGGCTGATCGAGCCGCTACTACCGGACCGGACACCTCGTCGGAGCGGACGGTGGACGGATCACCGGCGAGTGATCGACGCGGTGGCGTTCAAGTACCGCAACAACCTCGCCCGGCGTGACGTGCCGGGCGAGTGCCCTCCCTGGCAGACGGTGTTTGACCGGTTCACCTGTGGGGCCCGCGATGGCACCTGGCACCGCGTCCTCGTCGCTTTGCATGCCCACACGGACGTGGACGGCGATCTGGACTGGCTTGTTGGCGTCGATTCCACGGTCGTCCGCGCCCACCAGCACGGCGCCGGTGCCGCCCGATCGCCTTTGTGATCGCCGCTGGACAAACAGGTGACGCGGCGCAGTTTGAGCATGCCATGGCCGCTATCCGTGTCCCGCGCCCGGTCGGTCGACCTCGTGTCTGTCCCGACATCGTGCTCGCCGACCGCGCCTACTCATCTCGGGCGATCCGCGCCCACCTGCGCAGACGCGGAATCCGCGCGGTCATTTCCGAACCTGCCGACCAGCAGGCCAACCGGAAGCGCCACGGCCCGTGCGACGGCCGCCCGATCGCGCTCGACCGTGATGCTTACCGCCTCCGCAACCCTGTCGAACGCTGCATCGACCGGCTCAAACAATGGCGCGGCATTGCCATGCGCACCGACAAACTCGCCACGAACTGTCAGGCCGCACTCCACGTCGCAGCCGTCTTCCTCCGGCTCAAACCCTGATGCATCAGTCACCAGCGCCGAGGCCGCCGGCGATGACCAGTTCGCGACTGGTGAACTCGCCGGTGAGCAGGGGCATGGCAGCAGCGATCGCTTCCTTGGTCTCGGGCAACCGCAGGGATGCGTCGTGGTGGTCCTTCGAATCCCAGACCTCCGTGACCACGATCGTGTCCGGGTCATCGTCGGCCAGACCCACCACGTAGCTTCTGCAGCCGAGCTCGCGGAGACTATCGGCTCCGGAGAGCAGGATCGCAACCACGTCGTCGCGCTTGCCGGGCTGAGTCTTCATCGAACCGATGTAGCCATAGGCCATGTCATGCCGCCTTCGTCGGAGTTGCTGTTACTCAGCACCATCATGACCGCCTCTTCAGACGACACGACCGGCCCCCTGCCGCAACCCCGGAGTACACGAATCACTGATCCATCAAGAGCCGGGAAAGATCCATCAGACACGGCCTAGCCGCCGTGGTCTTCGTGGTTGCCCTGGTCGTCGTGGAGTTTGTCGCGACGTTCCTGTTCGCGCTTGGAGTAGGCGGCCGCCCGGATCGCCTCGTCGCTCTCCAAGCCCGATCCCAGCGCGCCGCCCACCGTGGCGACCGAAGCGACGAACCATGCCAGCGTCCAGTACTGCCCGGCGTGCAGCGGGGTTCGTGTGA
Organism: Streptomyces sp. V3I8; assembly: GCF_030817535.1. NCBI lineage: Bacteria > Bacillati > Actinomycetota > Actinomycetes > Kitasatosporales > Streptomycetaceae > Streptomyces > Streptomyces sp. V3I8. The sequence goes on from NZ_JAUSZL010000002.1 coordinate 1,910,857, forward strand.
GGAAGGCGAACACCCTCTCGTTGAGGACGAACAGCGCCCACACCAGGTTGATGACCAGCAGCCCCGCGTAGCAGACGAGCACCCCGATACCCACGGTCACGACCGTCGAGGCGTTGTAGAGGACCGTTCTCCTCCTCGCCTGCGGCGAAACCTCATCCGTTCGATGCCACAGGTGCGCGTCCACGATCAGCCAGCCGATCATGAGCGCGACGGACCCGACCATGGCGATCACCAGGCGTGGCGTGCTCAGGGACGCGGCCAGGGTCCAGATGGTGGAGTTCACGGTGGCGATCGCTCCCGTGGCGAGTGCGGCCGCCAGGGCTTTCGACAAGCCCGGCACCAGGCGCCACGGCCGGTTGGCGCGGACCATGCCGAAGAGCACTCTGAGGTAACCGCGCGGCCCGCTGACGACGTACCGCAGATCGGTGCTCTCCTGCTCACCGACCGGTTCCGCGCGGACAGGCGCGAAAGGCCCGGCGAAGCGACCCGGCGACGGCCGGCTCGCTGACGATTCCTCAGCCGCGGCGGGCTGCGGGCGCGCCAGGCTGAGCACGGCCTCCTCCACGGCCCGCTCGGCCCTCCTCTGCAGCCGCAGACCTCCCAGCGCGGGAAGAGACAGCAGCGCCAGAGCGTGTGCGTGGCTCAGATCCACCACGAGCTTGCGCCCGTGCGCGTGCAGCGGGAGGTCCGTGAGGGCCACCACGATGTCCCAGTTCTCCCTGCTCGCACGCTCCGTGATCCGGCGCACCAGGGTCGGCGGGTCCTCGGTCCCTGAGGTGAAGGGCTCACTGATCACCTCGACGTCGAACCGTCGCCCCTGGCCCCACCGGCCCGCGAGCCGATCAGGAAGGGTCCGGGCCATGCGCTGGGCGATCTCCGTGGGGGCGTCCGGATCCGCCAGCAGAGCGACGACCGTAACGTCCCGGGACGACATCCGCATGGCAGGCCCCTCTCACCGGCTGCCCCCTCGGCGGTCACGAGTGCCCACAGGACGTCCCGGGATAACCTCCGTCCCCGGCGCCCGCGGTTCCCGGACGATCACCGACCTGTTCACCACCCCGGAGAACGTCGCGTTGACGACGGCGGCGACGAGAACTGAGCCGGTGCCGGTGCCGGTGACCCGCGCTTCGGAGCACCGTGTGGGACACGGCATCGGGCCGCCTGGTGCTGTACGCGCGGCTGCGGATCACACGGCTGGTCCGGCACCGGTCATCAGGGCGAGCAGGCTGTGGGGCGCGTGGTCGTCGATCATGGTCGTGTAGATGCCGTCGTCGTCCGCTTCCACGGCGGCGGCGCGGGTGAACATGGCGTGTTCGTGCGTGGTGAGTGCGGTCTCCGTATCTCCGGGGTGCGCAGCGAGGGCCCGGCCGAGTTCGGCGCCGTCCAGCATGGCCAGGTTGGCGCCTTCGCCGTTCGGTGCCCGCAGGTGAGCGGCATCGCCGAGCAGGGTCACCCCAGGTACACGGTCCCAGCGGTGCCCCGCCGGCAGCGTGAAGACGGGGCGCAGGGCCGGCGGGGTGTCGCTGTCGGTGATCAGGGCGGTGAGTGCGGGAGCCCACCCGTCGAACTCCTTCATCACCCGTGCGGTGAGGGCTGCGGCATCGGTGGTGTCGAAGTCGGTGAACCAGTCCTGGGGCTTCTTCAGCTGCGCGTAGGTGTGCAGGGTTCCGCCGCCCTCACGGTGGGCCAGCAGTCCCCTGCCCGGTGCGAGCGCGAACAGCGAGCCGGCTCCGACCGCCTTCGAGGAGGCAGGGTGGCGGGTTTCCGCGTCGAAGAGGAACGTCTCCACGCTGCAGACGCCGAAGTACTCCGGAGTGGCTTTCGACAGCAGCGGTCGCACGCGCGACCAGGCGCCGTCGGCGCCGATGAGCAGGTCCGCGACCACGGTGGTGCTGTCGGCAAAGTTCACCCGGTGGCGGCCGTCGCCGAGTGCCTTGACGGAGGTGACCTTGTGGCCCCAGCGGACGGTCCCGGCGGGCAGCGAGTCGAGCAGCATCTGCCGCAGTACGCCGCGCGGTATCTCCGGGCGTTCGCCGGTTCCGACGTCGGGCAGGTCGAGCAGTACGTTCCCCGCCCGGTCCATGATCCGGTACGCCTCGCGGCCCGGGAGGATCAGCTTGCGGAATTCCTCGATCAGTCCGGCCGCCTCCAGAGCGGCCTGCCCGTTGTGGGGGTGGATGTCGAGCAGGCCGCCCTGGCGGCGGGAGTCCGGGGCGGGCTCGGCCTCGTAGACCGTGGCCGGGATGCCGTGCACATGCAGTACACGGGCCAGCGTCAGGCCGCCCAGACCTGCTCCGATGATCATGACAGGCGTCGTCATGGTGTCCTCCTGGATCCTGGGGGGGGGTGCCGTGACGCCCTCTTTGGATCGCCACTCCAATCACGCTAACACGGCTTGGATCGACGCTCCATTCATGCGATGCTGAGGTCATGGTGAAGAGAACGGCGAAGGGATCCGCGCGCTCCCCGAGGCGGACGGACAGCCTGTCGAGGGAACTGATCATCCAGACCGCGATCGAGATGCTGGACAGCGGCGGCGAGAAGGCGCTGACGCTGCGCGCACTCACCGTGCGCCTGAGCACCGGCTACGGGGCGATCTACCACCACGTCGCGGACAAGGGTGATCTGCTCGCGACGGCCGCTGACGAGGTCATTGCCGGCGTGGTGTCGGGCGCGGTCGCCGACGCTGATCCGCGCGCTGCTCTGCGCCGCCTCGCCCTCGGCCTGTTCGACGCGATCGACGCGCACCCCTGGGTCGGGGCGGAATTCTCCCGCCAGCCGTGGCGGCCCGCGCTGCTGGACTTCTACGAGGGTGTCGGCCGCCTGCTGGACGCCCTCGGTGTTCCGGAAAAGACGCGCTTCGATGCGGCCGGCGCGCTCGTGAACTACGTCCTCGGTGTCGCCGCGCAGAACGCTGCGAACGCACGGCTCCGCGCGGGCAGCGACACGGACCGAGAGACCTTCCTGGAGAATGCCGCCACGCGATGGACGCAGATCGACCCGGGCCGATACCCGTTCGTGCACGCGGCGGCGACTCGGTTGGGCGAGCACGACGATCGCGAGCAGTTCCGCGTCGGGGTGGACATCTTCCTCACCGGCATCTCAGCCCTGCGCTAGAAGACCCCGACACCCACCGCCCTGTGACACCGCCCTGCGACACCGCCCCGCCGGGGCCATCATCCGCGAGGGGCCGTCAGGCGCTCGCGTGGCGGCCTATGAGTGGTCCTGGCCATCGATCCCACCCGCCAGCTACCGCTCCTGCCGGGCGCCAGGCCCGGCCAGGGATCCACTCGCGCGCGGCCCGGCCGACGCGCGCGGACAACTTGCCGGCGCCCCGATCCCCCGCGGCGCACCTCGCACCCGGCCCCGCTTCTTCTCCTGCCTTTCTCCTTCTTCTTCCAGGTAAGTGGGCGTGGGGGTCACCGCGATCACCGAAACCGAACGCCAGGCGATGCGCGACTTCACGGCCGACCACCCCGCCTCCGACCTCCCCTGCAACGCCCACGGAGACCGCAGCACCACCTGACCCCCGTGGGCCCCGCACCATTCCGCCCCGCACCCGCATCCCCGGGCAGCAGACCGCGACGCCTTCTCAAGCCGGGGTGCGTGAGGAGAGCTCGCCGGGCGGATCGGACAGGATGATACGAGCGGTGACCCGTTTACCGACCGGCTCCTGCACGATCTCGAGCGATTCGCTGACCGCTTTGACGATTTCCAGGCCGTGCTGGCCGATCCGGCCCGCGTCCGTCGTCCGGGCCGTGGGCCGGGCCGGATCGCTGTCCCACACGCTCACCTCCACCAGGCTGTCGGTGATGCGCAGCTCCATCAGGGCCGGGCCGGGCGCGTACTTGTGGACGTTGGTGACCAGCTCGCTCACCACCAACTGGGTCACGTCCAGTGCACGCGCGGACACCTGCACGCCGTGCTCGGTCTGGGCCCGGGTGAGGAAGGCGGCGGCGCGGTGGCGCGCTTCAGCGATGACGGACCCCTCGCCGTTGAGGGCGAGTGTCTCCCGGATCGGCCGGTCACCGGGCCGTGCGTGGTCCTCGACGCCGGGGACCGATTCCATCAGCTCCACCTTGTATCCCCCCGTATCCGGACTGTACGGATACCCCTTGCGGTTGCTCACATGTCTGCTGGGACGCCCGGTACAGGCGAATGGTTGTAGGCGGTGGCGGCGGGCAGGATCGCAGCGCATATCGTGGCGGAGCCCCACATCCGCCTTTTTGGTCGAGAGCGCAGTCAGGGAGACGGTGACAGACACCAACGGAATGGCCCCCTCGAGTCGGCTGTCGGTCGATGACGTCACCCTCGACGGCATCCGCGTCCTCGTCCTGCGCGGCGAGATCGACCACACCACCAAGGACCACCTCGCCCAGACCCTCCTGCCCCGCGACGGTGCGGCGCCCTCCCGGACGGTCCTGGACTTCAGCGCGGTGACCTTCATGGACTCCAGCGGCGTCAACATCCTCGTCGCCGCCTACCAGGCCGCCCACCGCGCACAAGGATGGATACGTATCGCCGGAGCCCAGGAAGCGATCCTGCGCGTCCTGCACATCGTCGCCCTGGACGACCTCATCAACTGCCACCCCACCCTCGAACAGGCCCTCCACAGCTGACCCCACCTCGCCTCGGCAGCCCGTCGCGGGCACTTCACGGCAAGGAAGCGCCCGGGGTGGTGAGAGCCGGAAGACTCCGGTCGCGAAGCACACCCGGCACAGGCGTCGGGTGCAGCAGACGCGGCAGAGGCCATACGTTCGGCAAGCCGTGCGCTCCCGCCGATGAAACGCACGGCTGTCCCCCCTCGGACCACCGAACGGTGCGCAGGCCGTACAGACCGCGCAATCGGTGCGTGGCATGCAGGTGCGGGCTGCGCAGCGCGGGCCGGCCGCTGCGCACTCTGCCAGGACACCCGCCCTGGTGGGCGGCGCATCCGTATCCGCATCCAGCGATGCGGACCCGGCCGGCCCCGCACCCGCCCCGCCCAGGTGGCCGCGGACAAGGGCTACTCGTCCCGGAAGATCCGCAGCTGCCTCCGCAGACGAGGCATCCGGGCCGTGATCCCCGAACGCATCGACCAGATCAACGGCCGCGTCCGCCGGCCCTTCGGTGGTCGTGCTGCCTGCGGTGCTGCGGATGTGCGCGCCGACGCACCTGGACCGAGGCGGTGAGGCGGCCCGCGCACCTCGGCCGAAGCCGGCTCGTCCCGGCCGGACATGACGGTGGGGCGGCACCAGGCCGCCCCACCGAACCCCCGTTGCCCGATCGGCTCGCTCAGCGCAGGAGCGCGCCGAAGCGGGCGCCCGTGGCGGGCGCCGAGAGGTCGCCGGCGCCGAACGCGAGGGACGACGTGGCCGTGAGACCGGTCGCCGTGCCGCGCAGCACCCAGACCGCGCCGTTCCAGCTGTTCTCGGCCAGGGAACCGGCCGCGAGGTCGGCGTGGCCGTCACCGTCGAAGTCCAGCAGCGCGCTGCTCGCGCCGAACTGGTCGTCGTTCTCGGCGACTCCGGGTATCCCGGCGGTGTCCTGGTGGAAGGTCTGCGTACCGGCGCCCGTGACACCGGAGGCGCTGCCGGGGACCAGGGCGACGGACCCGGCGTCGGTGATGTCGCCGATGTCCTCGCCCGGGATGCCGAGCGCGATGTCGCCGAAGCCGTCACCGTTGACGTCCGCCACCGAGACCGTGGAGCCGATCCCGTCGCCCTCCTCCTCCACGCCGGGGAAGCCGGGCAGATCCTGGTCGAAGGTCTGTACGCGCTCCTCGGACAGGCCGGAGGCCGACCCGAACGCGATCTGGACCTTGCCGCCGTTCCAGTAGTTGCCCACCACGACGTCGTCGAACCCGTCGTTGTTCACGTCCCCGATGCCGGTGCCCGTGCCGGTCGCCGTGCCATCCGAGGGGACCCAGCCGGTGGTGAAGCCCGTGCTGCCGCCGCCGAGGAGCAGATGGTTACCCCACTGGCCGTCGCCCGCGTACTTCCAGGCGACGATGTCGTCCTTGCCGTCGCCGTTGACGTCGCCGGTCCGGGTGGAGCGGATGGGCCCGCTGATCGAGTCGCCGTCCTCCTGGCAGCCGCCGTTGGTGGCGCAGGACGCGTCGGGGGTGTCGTAGCCCCACCAGTCGGCCTTGTCCAGCAGCGGCAGGGTGGCGGCGGGCTGTCCGGCACGGGTGACCGGGCCCTTCCACACGGTGGCGTCGCCGCTCGCCGGGTCGTCGCCCGCGCCGGACAAGTAGGAGAACAGGGCGAGGTCCGTCTTGCCGTCGCCGTCGAAGTCGCCGGTCGTGGGGGACTGCCCGTACCCGGGTACGGCCGTGCCGCCGGTGAGTCCGGAGGCGGAGCCCCAGAGGATGACGGAGCCGGGACTGCCGCCCGAGATCACCAGGTCGCTGAAGCCGTCGCCGTCCAGGTCGCCCTTGGTGAAGTTGGTCCCGAAGCGCTGGTTCGCGGTGGCGGAGCCGGGAACGCCGCTGGTGGAGCGGCTGATGAGCTTCTTGTTGGCCGTGGAGACCCCATGGGCGGAGCCGTACGTGACGGCCACGTAGCCCGCCTTGGCCTTGCTGGAGATCGTGGCGTCCGGGGCGGACACGACCAGGTCGGCGTACCCGTCGCCGTTGAAGTCGTCCTGCGCGCCCGCGGACCCGGTGGCCGCCAGCGCCGGGCTCCCGGTGAGGGCCATGGCGCCGAATCCTCCGGCGAGCAGCACCGCGGCTGCCAGGGGGGCGGTGAGACGCGTACGGGTCCAGCGGTGTGCTCGGGACATACGTGAGCCTTTCGAGTCGGTCGGTTCTGTACGCGGAAGGCCGCGTTCAGTGGGTACGACTCGAGCCGGGCGATCCCAGTTGTACGTCCCAATGTCATGGATTCGTAACCGAGGAGACAGGTGTGGCGCTGAACTCCCTTGCTATCAGAGGGAGTTCAACGCGTGTTGTGAGTGGGCATGCTGGTAGCAGCGGGTGGGTGTCGGCAGCATGGAGCTCCGGCTGCCTGATGACAGGGCGTGAGGCGTCTCCACCCTGACGGGTGATTGGACGGGCGCCCCGGCGGTGGGCATGAAAAAGCTCCTGGTAAAGCGGGTTCACGACCAGGATCACCAGTCCGCCAGGAGCTTTCGCGTGCTTGTCCACCCGTGCGGTATCGATCTGTCCGGCCGCACCCTGCAACGCCTCTCCGGTCTCCTCGCAGGTCACCGTCGTCGAACGGCTCCCGGTGGCGTCGCCTGACCTGCGAAGCCATCGGGGCTCGCTTGAGCCGGATGCGCTGAAAGGTGCACGTCCGGTTCCGAGGGAGCCAGGTCACGGCAACGTGATCCGGCTGCCCGACCGCAGGAGGACGCGTATGTTCGACGACCTACCTGACAACATCTGGCACGACTGACCACGTTGAGGACCTGGCACGCCCTGTGGGTGCGGCGCGTCGACGCCCAAATCGCCGCCGTGCAGCGGCGCGAAGCCGCCCTGCACACCGAAGACGGTCTCAGCCGCTGCGCATCGTCGTCGACCTCAGCGTGGTCACCTTCATGGACTCCAGCGGCGTCAGCCTCTTCGCCAACACCTGCAAGACGCTGACGAACGCCGGCGGACGGCTGTGTATCGCCACCCCCACCGCCAGCCGCTCCCGGCGCTCGGCGGGGCAGAGCGTCAAAGGCTGCAAGCCACCAGCCGATTACCTATGCGTGACGGACGGGCGTCATACGGTGACGCGTACCGCGACGGTCCCCGGACGCAGCACGGACCGCTGCGGACGGATTCCCGCCGCGCCCTCCAGGCCCGCGTACGGCACCTCGGCCGGCCATGATGCGTCACCGCTTGTCCTGCGCGCCCGTCAGGTAGGCCCGGAGGGTGCCCTCGAGGTGGTCGAAGGAATCGGCGCAGAAGAGGACGGGCTGGTAGCCGGTGACGGTGTACCGCTGTCGCTGCATGGCCGTGATGTCCAGGGGGCGGATGTCGGCTCGGGCGATGTTGTCCAGTTCCCCGCAGGAGGAGAGCAGGGTGGCGCCGCACGCCTTGACTTCATCGTCTTCTGTGACGAGTCCGGCCTCCATGGTGAACCAGAACACCTTCGATACGTCGCTGAGGGCATCGTGGCTTTTCAGGCGGCGCACGGCGTGGCCGAACAGCTCGTAGACGTCGGCCCATCGCTCATGTGCCAGGGCGGTGCCGTGCCCGATGACCTCGTGAATCAGGTCGGGTTCGGGGGAGAAGTGCGGCAGCGAGGGGTGCCGAATGTACTGGGTGGCCTGGAAACGGCGCTCCGCGAGAGAGCTGTAGAAGTCGCGCGGCGCGAGCATGCCGGGGGCGGGGCTGAACCGCATCCCGGTGAGCTGCTCGATCGTGTCGGAGACCTCGCGGAGCTGCGGCAGCCGGTCGGCGGGCAGACGCAGCCGGTCGGCGCCTTCGAGGAACTCCCGGCAGGCATGTTTCGCGTGGGGGTCCGCCAGGGCCGCGCCGACCGTGCGCCACACGTCGTGTTCCTCGTCGGTGTACGTGATGTCCGCGGCGGGCGCGGCGGGGCCCGCCGCGAAGGCGGCCTCGGCGATCGTGACACGGCGCCGGTGGTAGGCGAGGTCACGGTGCCCCGGATGGCCGGGGGGAAAGCTCACGAAGACCCTGCCGTCCGCGAGGCCGATGTCGGGGTAGCCGGAGTTCTGCTCCATGGGGAAGCCCTCTTTCGACGGCCGGAAAGGCCGGCCCGGGCGGGACACCTTCATCGTCGCGGTGGTGTCTGCGCCTCGCGCCTCGCGTGGTCCGAACAGGTGACCTTGCGCAAGCCGCCCCGGTCGCGAGTGTGGAAGGCAGGGGCCGGCTGTCACCGGGGCCCGGTGGGGGTGACGGCAGGCCGCCGTGCCGCGCGGTCCCGGTCTCGACCGTCGGCCGGCCCCGCAGTGTCCGTCGCCGCCCCGGTGGTGCAGGCGCACAGGATGTCGACGACGTCCCGCAGGTCCCCGCGGCGGCCGTATGCCGCGCGCTGGAGGCCCGCTCCGCCGCCCTGTCGGCACCAGCGCCTCAGCACTTGGCATACCTGTTCGAACTCGCCGTACTCCCTCAGCACCGGCCTGACAGCGCGTACGAGCTCCGCGACGAGGCGGTGCGCCAAAAGCAGCCGCCCGCTGTGCACCTCGACGCCGTGGCCCCCCAGTCCGTCACGCGCCGCCCTCCAGTACGCGGTGGCCAGTACCGGCTCGGGCAGCTGTGGTCCCGCGTCGCCCCGGTTCACCTGTGCCAGGGCGGTCACCACCAGGGCCCGGACCAGGACCGCGAGCACGGCCAGCACCTCGGCGTCCGCGACCGCGTCCATCACCCTGATCTCCACGGTCGGCAGGTGGCTGCACGGCCGCACGTCCCAGAAGAGCATGCCCTCGTCGACCACTGCTTCAGCCTCGCGCAGGCCGGCGACCACCTGGTGATAGTGGTCCAGGGAGGTGAAGTACGGTGGCGGCCCGAAAACGGGCAGGGCGTGCGCCGCCATGGTCCGCCAACTGGCGTAACCGGTGTCACGCTCCGCCCAGAACGGGGAGTTGGCCGACAGCGCGACCAGAGCGGGCAGCCACGGACGCAGGTGGTTGCCCACCAGCACCGCCTCCTCACGCCCGGGCACCTGCACGTGGACGTGGCTCGCGGAGATGACAGCCGCCTCCGTCCTGGCCCGGAAGGTGGCGTGGGCGGCCAGGTAGCGGGGATCGTCCCGGAGCCGCGCGGAGCCCAGCGAACCCAGCACCGGAGTGCCTGACGCGTGAATCCGCAGCCCCTGCGCACCGGCCGCCCGTGCGACCGCCTCCCGCATCGCGGTCAGATGACCGTGGGCCTGCCGCAGCGTGGAACACGGCGGCGTCTTCGCCTCGACCTGGCACTCCATGAGCTCGCAGGAGAAGCGCTCCCCCAGCGCCGCCGTGGCACCCGGCGCAATACGCGAGGCACCGTCGGCCACCGCACGGGAGCCGGCCGCGGTCAGGAAGTACTCCTCCTCCACACCCAGAGTCGGCTGGTCCCTGATCGTGAACGTCACACGACCACCGTTCCTGCCACCGCTCGGACCCGCAACACGACAGACCCCGACCGCAGGGACGGCACAACCAGCATCACTCCCGCCGTCACCGCACCCCGGGCGCCCCGGGGCCCCACCCGAACCGGGTCTCGTGGTGCCGCACCTCACCGAAGCCCCGGGCACGCGTCCGCGCCGGCACCACTGCCGTCATCCGGTGGTCGTCCGCGAGGCTGTCCGGCGCCCAGGAGGACGGATACTCGGTTCCGGCACAGGTATTCACTCGACGGCCGGCGTCGCCCGCCATGCGCCCGGGCGCATCCCGGTCGCCTTCCGGAAGAGCACCGAGAAGTTGGACGCGTCGGGGAACCCGAGTGTGCCGGCGCAGGCCGCCGTGGTGAGGCGGTCGTGCGCGAGGAGCCGCCGTGTTCCGGTCTAGCGCTCCTCCAGCGGGACCCGCCACACCAATGTCGTGCCGCCGTCCGCCGGGCTGTCCGTCCGCAGCGAGCCGCTCAGCTGCTCGGCTCGTTCCTCCAGGTTGCGCAGGCCGCTGCGGCGGCCACCGGCCGGGATGCCCACGCCGTTGTCGGACACGGTCAGCAGCAGTTCCCGCCCGTCGGTCTCCAGGACGACCTCGGCCCGGCCGGCTCGCGCGTGCCGTGCGATGTTGGTCAGGGCCTCGGAGAGGACCGCCACGACGTGGTCGCCGGTCCCCTTCGGGACCTGGGTGTCCAGCAGGCCCTCCATCCGCAGGCTGGGCGTGAAGCCCAGGATCGGAGCGGCGTCACCGACCACGCGCACGGTCCGCGCCCGCAGGCCGGATCCGGTGGCCGCGTCGCGCGAGCGCAGGCCGAAGATCGTGGACCTGATGATCTTTATGGTCTCGTCGAGATCGTCCACCGCTCGCGCCACGCGCTCCGACGCCTCCTCGTGCTGGATGAAGCGGCCCGCGCTCTGGAGGGTCATGCCGGTCGCGAACAGCCGCTGGATCGCCAGATCGTGCAGGTCCCGGGCGATCCGGTCGCGGTCCTGGAGCACCGCGATCTTCTCCGCGTCCTGCCGGCGCTCCGTCAGTTCCATGGCGACCGCCGCCTGCGCCGCGAAGCCCCGCAGCGTCTCGCACTCCTTCTCCGAGAAACTCGGCCGGCCGGCCTCCCGCGCCAGCAGGATCACCCCTCGCACATCGTCCTCGCCCGTTCCGATGGGGACGGCCATCGCGGGGCTGAGCCCCTGGAAGCGCGGGGGCTCGGGAGAGATCCTTTCGTCCTTGGCGACATCAGCGGTGGTGACAGGGGCCGCCGCGGAGAACGCCAGCCCCATCAGGGTGTCCTCCATGGACAGCACCAGCCCCCGGTGCACGTCCGCGTCCACCCCGACGGCGATCTCCACGGAGAGCATTCCGGTGTCCGGCATGGGCAGCGCGACGGCCGCCAGAGCCGCTCCCGTGATCTCCCGGGCCCTCTCGGCGATCAGGTCGAGGGCCTCGGTGCGCCCGCTCCCGGACATGAGGCTGTGGGTGACCTCCGCGCTCGCCTGCAGCCAGCGCTCCCTCAGCCGGGAGTCCTCGTAGAGGCGGGCGTTGTCGATGGCCACGCCGGCCGCGACGGCCAGGGTGGAGAGAACCGACTCGTCGTCCGCGTCGAACTGCAGCCCGTCCCGCTTCTCGGTCAGGTACAGATTTCCGTAGATCTCGCCACGCACCCGGATCGGGACACCGAGGAACGAATTCATCGGCGGGTGGTTCGCCGGGAAGCCGTAGGAGGAGGGATGGTCGGAGAGCTTCGTCAGGCGCAGCGGCTCGGGGTGGCTGATCAGCTCGCCCAGGATGCCGTGCCCCTCCGGGAACGGGCCGATGCGGGCGATCCGGTCGGGTCCGACACCGACGGTGTGGAAGGCCGACAGGCCCTTGCCGTCCGGACCGATCACGCCGAGGGCCGCGTACTCGGCGTCGACCAGGACCGCCGCGGCTTCCACGATGCTGTGGAGCGCCTGCTCCAGTTCCAGTTCCCGGCCGACCGACAGCACGGCTTCCAGCAGGCTGTGCACCCGGTCGCGCGTGCCGCGGGCCGCGTCCAGCCGGGCCTGCAGCTCCTCCAGGAGTTCGTCCAGCCTCAACTGCGGCAGCCGTACACGGGCCTCTCCGGCCTCCGGCGTGCCATCCATCGGTGATCCTCCAGGTCGTCGCACGGTGTCGACTGCCGACCATGGTGGTCACGCGTCACACTAACGCTCCGGCGCAGGAGGCGGTAGAGGATCAGGCCGTGGCAGCGGCAGCGGCAGCGGCTTCGCCGGCGCTCGCCGGTGTCAGCGGCCCGGCCGAAGGCGGTCCTCGGCGTGGGTGGCGATGACGGCGGCCTGGATGCGCCGTTCGACGCCGAGTTTGGCCAGCAGGCGGGAGATGTGGTTCTTGACCGTCTTCTCGGCGAGGTAGAGCCGCTGGCCGATCTGCCGGTTGGTCAGTCCTTCACCGATCAGCTTGAGGATCTCCCGCTCCCGGTCGGTCAGGCCCGGCAGCGCGTCGGGCTCCTCCTCCCGCTGCTGGTCCTTGCGCAGCCGGGCCATCAGGCTGGTGGCGGCGCTGGGGTCGAGCAGCGACTGGCCCCGGGCCACCGTGCGGACGGCCGACACGAGGTCCGTGCCCTGGATCTGCTTCAGCACGTACCCCGACGCCCCGGCCATGATCGAGTCGAGCAGAGCCTCCTCGTCGTCGAACGAGGTGAGCATCAGGCAGAGCAGTTCCGGCATCCGGGAACGCAGTTCCCGGCACACGGTCACGCCGTCGCCGTCGGGCAGGCGGACGTCGAGGACGGCGACCTGCGGCCGCAGCGCGGGCACGCGCACCAGGGCCTGCTCCACGGTGCCGGCCTCGCCGACCACGGTGATGTCCGGTTCGTCGTCCAGCAGGTCACGTACTCCGCGCCGAACCACCTCGTGGTCGTCCAGCAGGAAGACCCGGATCGGTCCGCCGGGGCCACCGACCTGCTCGCTGTCCGCCATGAGACGCTCCCTGCCCTGCGGTCCGCGCCGGTGTCCGGTGAGGGACGGTGTCGGCCTCGTCCATCGGGATCCTTCCCGCTCACCGCTCGAAAGGCCAGGGCCGGTCGGCCCTGTTCCGCCTCCCGTACGGTCCTGCGTGTCACACGCGTAGAGGGGCACCGCCGCGGTTACGGCGGTGCCCCCTGCGGTGCTGCGGAGGTCAGGTGAGCCAGCGGTTGCGGCTGACGAGCGGCAGCCGTGCCCACACCGTGCCCAGTCCCCATACGGTGCCCGCGCCCAGCGCCGCCAGAGCGATCAGGACCACGGCGTAGACGAGGTGGTAGTCGACGAACGGGTTGGGCGACATGCTCGGCGAACCGTCGGACAGGTGCTTGGCCGGCGGCCACTCGGCGATCCACATGAACGCCATCATCAGGGTGCCCGCCACCGCCGCGAGCCGCAGCGCGATCCCGCTGACCAGCGCGAGACCGACGCCCAGCAGACCCAGCATGAACAGCCAGTCCGCCCAGGCCGCGCCCGCCCAGTCATGGAACGTGGACTCCATCGGCCCGGCCGCCACACCACTGAGGAAACCCCTGGTCGGCGAACCGCCGTCGATCCAGGCCTTGCCGGAGCCGGTCGCGTAACCGAAGCCGAACGCCTTGTCGAGGAACGCCCACAGGAAGACGAAACCCGTCAGCAGCCGCAACCCGGCGAGGGCGTACGCCGTCGTCGCGGTCGCCGTCGCGACGGTCGTGCCGGCTGCCACAGGAGCCGTCCCGTTCCCGCGCAGGGACGGGAGGCGGAATCCCCGGTGCTGTCGGGGGTGGTCGTGGACTGCCATGATGTTCGTTCCTTCCAGGGGTGGTGCCCGGGGTTCTCGATGTCTTTCGTTGCGTCATCAATGTCCCGCGTCGGGAACGGGGAACGCAGGGGCTGTGGGGCCCGGGGAACAGGGCCGAACGTCCCTGCGGGGAAGGGCTGTTCAGCCGTCCCACGCCCAGTCGGCGATCTCGGGCAGGTCGGTGCCGTGCTCGCGGATCCGGTCGTGGTGGCGCAGCCGGGCGTCCTCCATGGACCGGCGTACGGCGGCGGCCCGTACCGCGAGACCGGGGACGCGGTCGATGACGTCCATCACCAGGCGGTACCGGTCGAGGTCGTTGCGTACCACCATGTCGAACGGCGTCGTGGTGGTCGGTGAGGGGCCACCGGTCCCGCCCCGCCGGAGAGCGGCCCCGAAGGACGGCCGGCGCACACCCGCACGCCGCGGTGCGCCCCGGTCAGGGTGTCGTCGTCAGGCGGTACCCGGTGACGAGTTCCGGCTCGATGCGTACGACGTCTCCCGCGGCCGCGCCGGACCAGGGCGTCAGCAGACGCTGGTAGCGGGCCAGTTCCTCGGCGCCGGTGACCCGTGTGGCCACTCCGGTCACCACCACGCTCCAACCGGTGTGCGTGGCCGGGTCGATGTCGTCCGCCTCGTACGCCACCACCTCCGAGCGCAGGGAGTGATTCAGCAGGGCGGACCCCGAGTGGGTGCGGATGACGACGACGCCCCGGTCGACCAGGTGGTTGACGGGCCGGATGGCGGGCAACGCCTGCTGGGTGAAACCGACCCGCCCCAGGGACACACTCGCCAGAAGCCGCAGCGCTTCCCCTCTGCTCAGTACCACCAGGTGCGCGCCGGTTCCGGAACTCACGGCCTCGTCGGCGCTCATGGCGTCGCCCCGCACGGCGGCGGGACCGCGGGAGTGTTTCCGCGTGGCCGCGGCTCGTCGGCGGAACGCACTGCGACACCGGTCACGTTCGGCCGCTCTCTCTCGATGCGAGGATCGCCGCGGGTGGCTGCACGGGACACGGGCACGGCCGACCGCGGACTGTGCCGAGATTCTGCCCCTGTCCGCCCACCCGTCCCAGAGTCGTACGCCCCTGAGCCAGGGCCGTACGGCCCTTGCGAAAACACCGACCGGCCGCTTCCCGATGCGGCCGCGCCATGGCGGTACGGGGGATTCCGGGTTCGTTTGCGCGTGCCCGTCAGCCGTGCTTGGCTCGCCCGATGAACTTTCTGCTGACGGCGAGCGGCCTGCGCAACGAGACACTGCGCGAGGCACTGCGGGACATGCTGGGAAAGCCGTTCGGTTCGGCGAACGTCGTGTACGTTCCCACGGCGTCGGTCGCCGAGCCCGGGGACCACGGATGGGTTCTCGAGGACATGAACCGGCTGCACGGCCTCGGCTGGCGGGAGTTCGACGTCCTGGAGCTGAACGGCCTGCCCCGGCAGATGGTGCTCGACCGGCTGCTCCACGCGGACGTCGTCCATGTCTCGGGCGGCAGCCACTACCACCTCGCGCGCAGCATCACCGGCAACGGCCTGGCCGACGGATTCCTGGAGGCGCTGGAGAGCCGGGTCTACGTGGGGTTCAGCGCCGGATCGATGATGTTCAGCCGCAATCTCACCGAACACTCCGCCGACGTCATCGGGGACACCGCCGACCTCCATGTGCTCGGCGCGACGACCGTGGAGCCGCCGTTCGGCCTCTTCGACTGGTATCTCAAGCCCCACCTGTACTCGCCGGACTTCCCCGAGCGGGACGACGCCTGGGCCGATCGCATCACCGCGCGGGCGGACTTCCCGATCTACTTCATCGACGACGAGACGGCCGTCCGCGTCAGGGACGGCAAGGTGGACGTCGTCTCCGAGGGCCGGTGGCGGTTCCATCCGTGACGTGACGCGTGACGAGGGCCCTGAAACAGTCCGGGGAGGTCCGGCAGCGAGAAGAGTGTGCCGGCACGCCCGCTCACCAGGTTGTGGCCCGTTCAACGATTACCGTCCATTCCGTTGACACCTCTGACGCCCCCTCCTAGAGTCCGCGTCAGATTTCGAACGGCTGTCGATATATCGAACAGGAATGGGCGAAGTGAAAGTTTACAGAATGGCTCCCGCCGCACTTCTCGTCCTGGCCTTATCCGCTTGCGGGCAGAACGGCGACGGTGACGACGAGAAAACCGAGGGCGCCACCATCGGCATCGCCATGCCGACGAAGTCTTCCGAGCGCTGGATCGCCGACGGGGCGAACGTCAAGAAGGAGCTGGAGGCAAAAGGGTACAAGGTCAAACTGGTCTTCGGGGAGGACGATCCCGATCAGCAGGTCTCGCAGATCGAAAACCTCATCACACAGGGCGTCAAGGCGCTGGTCATCGCGGCGATCGACAACAAGTCGCTGAACAACGTCGTCCAGCAGGCCGCCGATGCGGACGTACCGGTGATCGCCTACGACCGCCTCATCCTGGGCACGAAGAACGTCGACTACTACGCCTCGTTCGACAACGAGAGGGTCGGCGAGATGCAGGGCGGCTACATCGTCAAGAAGCTCGGACTGGAGAAGGGCTCCACGAAGGGCCCCTTCAACATCGAACTGTTCGCGGGCTCCAACGACGACAACAACACGCGCTATTTCTTCAGAGGCGCGATGAAGATTCTGCAGCCCTATCTCGACAGCAAGCAGCTCGTCGTCAGGTCCGGACAGACCGAGCTGAATCGCATCACCACTCTGCGGTGGGACGGCGCGACCGCGCAGAAACGCATGGAAGACATTCTCACCTCGTCGTACAAGAGCAGGAAGATCGACGCGATCCTCTCGCCGTACGACGGGATATCCATCGGCATCATATCGGCGCTGAAGTCCGACGCCTACGGCTCCGAGGCCAAGCCCTGGCCGGTCATCACCGGCCAGGACGCCGAACTGGCCTCGACCAAGTCAATCATCGCCGGCGAGCAGACACAGACCGTGTACAAGGATCTCAGGAAACTCGCCAAGGTGACCGCTGGAATGGTCGACGCCGAACTCAAGGGGAAAAAGCCGCCGATCAACGACACGAAGAGCTACGACAACCGCGTCAAGGTGGTCCCCGCGTACCTGCTGCAGCCGGTCAGCGTCGACAGGTCGAACTACGAAGCGGTGCTCGTAGGAGGCGGATGGTACAAGGAGGACGAACTGAAGTAGGGCTTTTCGGGGTGGCTCCGACGAAGGACGACACGTCACGGTGGTCGCGGGTGTTCCGCGCGCCCCTCACGCTTAGTGCCGCGCGTTCTCCGGCACCGGGATCCGGCTCTCGCCCCGGCCCGTCCGCGTCGTCACCGTGCAGTTCACGGTCGTGCCCGCGGCCGGACCCGCCTTCTCGGCCCTGGCCGACGGTTCGACCAGTACGGTCTGCTCAGCGAGCATCGCGCCGGTGGACGGGTCCACGACCAGCCGCTGTTCGACCCTTCCCAGCGGTGTCCACACAGTGCCGGGGAAGACGAAACCGGCGGCCTGCCGCAGCACGTGGGCCGTGCGCCCGCCGCCGGTCCCGGCACCGCTGTCCCGCGCGGACAGCACTCCTCGTAGATGTCGCGGAACCGTTGGGCGTGTGTCATGCGCCGCCCCTCGTGTCGCCCCTCATGTCGCCTCTCATACCGAGCAGTGCGCGCGGCGGCCCACTTCTTACAGGCAGGGCCGAACTCGTTTCCGCGTCCGCGTCCTCGGCCGTCCCCGGCAGGGCTCACGTCCTCCTCGTACTCGATACTTGGGCTTCCCGCAGCGCGCCGCCTCCCCTTCGGCACACACGCACACGCACGATTCAGGCCCACGCAAGATCGAACGGACTCATGACTCCTCCTGAAACGCTCCTGGACGTACTGCTGGACGCGGCCCGCCGGGCACCCGGACAAGTCGTCGTCCATGTCCGCGGCGACGGCAGCGAGGTGACCGTCACCTTCCGGCAGCTCCTCGACGAGTCCCTGCGCGTCGCGGGCGGCTTCCGCGCGGCCGGGATCACGCCCGGTACCTGTGTGCCGCTGCTCGCGGACCGCAGTGAGGATTTCCAGCCCATGTTCTGGGGCGCGCTGGCGGCCGGTCTGGTGCCGGTGCCGCTCGCTCCCGACGCGCGGCGCGTCGGGCCCGTGTGGGAGCACCTCGGGCGCCCGCCGGTCGTGGCGGACGCCGCGTGCGCGGGGGTGGCCGACGAACTGCCCGGTCCTGTACGGGTGTTGCGGCTCGAGACGTTGCGGGAGTGCCGTACCCCGGCCGTCCCCGCCGTACCGGCCCCCGACGACCTGGCGTTCCTGCAGTTCTCGTCCGGCAGTACCGGTGCGCCCAAAGGCGTGGAACTGCCCCATGGGACCGTGGTGGCCAACCTGCGGCAGATGATCGCCGTTTCGGCTCTCCGCGAGCAGGACGTCATGGTCAGCTGGATGCCGTACTTCCACGACATGGGCCTCATCGGCACGCATCTGGCGCCGCTGGCCGCGCGGATGAAGCAGGTGAAGATCGGACCGCTGTCGTTCGCGAAGCGCCCGCGGCTGTGGCTGGACGTGGCCGCCCGGCACCGGGCCACGGTCCTGTCGGCCGCCAACTTCGCGCTCGCCCTGACCGTCCGCCGTGTTCCGCGCGAGGTCATCGCCGCACTGGACCTCGGTGCGGTGCGGCTCCTCATGGTGGGGGCCGAACCGATCTCCGCGACGGTGTGGCGGGACTTCACCGCCAGGATGCGGCCGGCGGGGCTGGACCCGCGGGCGGCGACCCCCGTGTACGGGCTGGCCGAGGCGACCTTGAGCGTCACGTGCCCTCCCCTGGGCGAGGTGGCGGTTCCCGTGGTCCTGGAACGGGCGGCGCTCAGCCGGGGCGTGGCCGTGGAACGCACGGCGGACGGCGATGCCGCGGCGTGTGCGGCGCACGGTGACGGCGCGCAGTGCCCGGCGCACGGTGGCGTCGTGGAGTGTGCGGCGCACGGTGGCGTCGTGGAGTGTGCGGCGCACGGTGGCGTCGTGGAAGTGATGGACGTGGGGCTGCCCGTGCCGGGCTGTTCGGTGCGGATCACCGACGACGCCCGCCGGCCGCTGGGCGACCGGCGGGTGGGGCACATCGAGGTACGCGGTCCGCAGATCGCCCGCGGCTACCACCGGCTGCCACGGGAGACGGCGCTATCCTTCGCCGACGGCTGGCTGCGGACCGGGGACCTGGGGTTCCTGCGGGACGGCCGGCTGTGCGTCAGCGGCCGCCACAAGGACGTCCTCTTCCTGAACGGCCGTACCTTCCACGCCCCGGACACGGAGGAGGTGGCGAGCACGAGTCCCGGGCTGCCGCCGGGCAGTCCGGTGGTGGTCGGCTCCACGGACCCGGTGACCGGCGGCGAGCGGGTGGTGGTCCTCGTGCCGTGGGCCCGGCCGCCCCGGGACGCGGGACCGGTCCTCGACGGGGTCGCGCGGCGGGTGCGTACCGCGCTGGGCCACGACGACGTACGGGTGCTCGCGCTGCCGCCGTCGGCGTTCCCGCGCACCACGAGCGGGAAGGTGCAGCGGCAGCGGATGCGGACGCGGTTCGAGGAGGGCGCGTACGACTCCGCCGTGTCGTCCGGAACGCACGCCGCCGCTCCCGCACCGGGTCCCGCCCCCCGTGTGCCGGACGGGCGCGGGGCCGCCGTGCCTCGCTCGCGCGGTGACGTGCGGCTGGTGGTACGCGGTGTCTGGAGCAGCGTGCTGGGGCTGCCCGAGGCGTCCTTCGGTGACCGGGACCGGTTCCGCGAGCTGGGCGGCACGTCGCTGAAGGCCATGGAGGCGCTGGCCGAACTGGAAGAGGCCCTCGGCGTCACGCTGGGTCCCGCCGTGATGCGCGACGACACCGTCGCCGCGCTCACCGATCACCTGCTGGCGGCCGTGGAGGCGGACACGGCGGCGAGTGCGGCACCGCCGTCATCCGCCCGCCCGCCGGTCGCCGCCGGCAGCGAGCCGTTCCGGACAGGCGACCGGGCGGGCCGCGCCGCGGGCGGACCGTCGGGAGCGTCCTCGACGGGAGCGTCACCGTCAGGAGCGCCCGCGACGGGAGCGCCCGTGCCGACCGCCGACCCGTCCGCGACGGCGGTCGTCGCGATGGCCTGCCGGTTCCCCGGCGCGAGCACGCCGGAGGAGTTCTGGGAACTGCTGACGGCCGGACGGGACCTCGTCACCGAGGTCCCGACGGACCGTTGGGGCACCGGACTGCCCGGGGAGGGGACGGACGGACCGCCGCTCGCCCCCTCCACCGGCCGCTGGGGCGCCTTCCTGGACGACCCGGCCGCCTTCGACGCCGGCCATTTCGGCATCGGTGACGAGGAGGCCCGCGCCCTGGACCCGCAGGCCCGGATCTTCCTCGAACTCGCCCACGAGGCCCTGGAACGGGCCGGTTACGCCGGACCCCGCCGCCGCGGCCTGCGCGTCGGCGTCTTCGCCGCCGTCGGGGACAGCGGCTACCGCCGGGTCCTCGCCGGCGCCTCCCCCGCCCCGCTCCCGTCCGCGGCGACCCTGACGGGCAACCTCCCCAACCTCGTCGCCGCCCGGGTCTCGCACTGCCTCGACCTGGACGGGCCCGCGCTCGCCGTCGACACCGCCTGCTCGTCGGGCCTGGTCGCACTGCATCTGGCCCGCCGCAGTCTCGCGGACGGCGAATGCGACATCGCCGTCGTCGGCGGGGTCAACCTGCATCTGACCCCGGACGGGTACCAGGCGCTGGAAGCCGCACAGGCCCTCTCCCCCACCGGACGCGGCCGCGCGTTCAGCACGGCCGCCGACGGGTTCGTCCCCGGCGAGGGCGGAGCGGCCCTCGTCCTGCGGCGCCTGGCGGACAGCCGCCGGGACGGCGACGACGTACTCGCGCTCGTGCGGGGCACCGCCGTCAACAACGACGGCACCTCGCTGAGCCTGATGGCACCGAACCCGCTGCGGCAGCGCGAGGTGATCACTCGCGCGTACGAGGGCTGCGGCGTCGATCCGGCCTCGGTGACGTACGTCGAGGCGCACGGCACGGGCACGGCAGTCGGCGACCCCGTCGAACTGCGGTCCCTGGCGCATGCCTTCCCCCCGCGCGAGGACGGCCGGCCCCGGCTGCTCGGCTCGGTGAAGACGAACGTCGGCCACCTGCTCAACGCGGCCGCGCTGCCCTCGCTGGTGAAGGTGGTGCTGGCACTGCGGCACGGCCGGCTGCCCGCCTCCCTGCACCACACGCCGCCCTCGCCCGCCGTCGAACGCTCCGGGTTCGCGCTGGTCACCGAGGCCGGGGCCTGGCCCTCCACCGGCCCGTCCGGCCCACGCAGGGCCGGGGTCAACGCCTTCGGCTTCGGCGGCACCAACGCGCACGCCGTACTGGAACAGGCCCCGCCACCGGCGGCGCACGGCCGGCGGGCCGGCGTCGGCGGACCGCACCTGCTGACCCTGTCGGCGAACAGCGCGGCCGGTCTGGACGCCTGGGCGGCCCGTCTCCTCGGCCATCTCCACGCGCACCCGGAGCTGGCCGAGGGTGACGTGTGCCGGGCGGCGGCGACCGCCCGGGACGAGGGCCCGCACCGCCTGGCCGTGGTGGCCGACGGCGACCTGCCGGAACGCCTGGCCGCGGCCACCGCCACCGCTCCCGGCGGCGGCCGACCGCCGGGCGTGGCCGGCGGCACGGTGACGAGCCGGCCGCGGACCGTCTTCGTGTTCCCGGGCCAGGGGGCCCTGCGGCCGGGGCAGGGGCGTGCGCTGTACGCGACGGCCCCGGTGTACCGCGACACGCTCGACGAGGCCTCGGCCCACGTCGGCGCGGTGCACGGACGCACGCTGACGGCCTGGTGTGCCGACAGCGAGGTGGACGCGCGGGCGCAGGCCGCGACGGAGGTGGCACAGCCGCTGCTGGTGGCCCACGGGGTGGCGCTCGCCCGGCAGTTGCTGGCCTGGGGCATACGGCCGGACGCACTCCTCGGGCACAGCGTCGGCGAACTCGCCGCCGCGTGCGTCGGCGGGATGCTGTCGTTCACCGACACGCTCACGTTCGCGGCGGAACGTGGGCGCCTCATGGGGACGTCGACCCCGCAGGGCGCGATGGTGGCGGTACGGGGAGCCGACGAGGAGGCCGTGGCGGCGCTGGTCGCGGCGGCCCCCGGAGAGCTCGCCGTCGCCGCCTGCAACGGCCCCGGCCGGCTGGTGCTGTCCGGCGGTCCCGAGGCCGTCGAACGGGCGGCGCGGGAACTCGCCGCGCGCGGAGCGGCCGTACGGGCGCTGGAGGTGTCGCGCGCCTTCCACTCGCCGCTGATGGAGCCGGTCGCCCAGGACCTGACCGACGCGGCCCGCAAGCTGGAGGTCATGACGGGCGGGCTCCCGGTGATGAGCACGCTCACCGCCGAGTGGCAGCCGCGCATGGACCCGGACCACCTGCGCGAACACGCGCTGCGACCCGTGCTGTTCGGGCGGGCGACGGCACGGCTGCTCGACGAGGGCTACGACACGTTCGTGGAACTCGGCCCGCGCGAGAGCCTCGCCGGACCCGTACGGGCCGTCGCCGCCGTGCGGGAACCTGCGGACGGTACCGGCAGGAACGTCCTCGTCCTGTCCGCGCCCCTCGGCCCCGGGCGCTCCGGAGCATCACGGGACGATGTCCCGGGCGGGGCACGCGAGTTGATGGAGACCGTGGCGCACTTGTGGGCACGCGGTGCGGCGCTGGACCGTACCGACCCGGGACCGGGAACGGGACCGGACGTGAACGTGGAACCGGACGCGGGCGCGGGCGCGGACATGAACGCGGACGCGGGCGCGGGCCGTCCGCGGGTGTCGCTGCCGCCGTATCCCTACCAGCGGCGCCGGTTCTGGCCCGGGGCGGCGGAGCGCGGGCTGCTGCACCGCGTCGGCTGGCGGGCGGCGCCCCTGCCGCCGGGCGACTGCGGACCGGTGCTGGTGACCGGCCCCGACCCGGCCGCCGTGCGCGACCTCGCGCGGCGCCTCGCGGACCGGGGCGTACGGACGACCGTGGCCCCGGACCCCGACGTCCGTCCGCGGACGGTGGTCCTGCTGGCCGGGCCCGCCGCTCGTGGCACGTCCGACAGGATCGAGCGGATCCAGTACGAGCTGGTCACGGCGTTCTCCGAGGCCCTCGGTCTGTTCGACCTGACCGGGGCCGGCCGCCTGCTGGTGGTGACCGAGGACGCGCAGGTGACCGGGCACGGCCGTGAGCAGCCGAACCCGGTGCAGGCGGTACTGGGCGGTCTGGCGGCCGCCGTGCCGTCGGAGTCCGCCGGGGCGGTGGCCAACTGGGTCGACCTCTCCTCCCTCGACGACGCCGGGCAGCGCGTCCTGGCCGTCCTCGCCGAGGCGACGGCACCCCAGGCGGCCGGGGCCGTCGCCTGGCGGGGCGGGCGGCGGCTGGTGCGGACCGTCGCACCGGAAACGGCCGACGTGCTCGACGCCCCCGACCGGCTGCCCGGCGATCAGGGCCGGCTGTCCGGAGACCCGAGCCGACTGCCCGCCGACGGCACCTTCCTGATCACCGGGGGCGGCGGGGGCCTCGGTTCCGCCCTGGCCCGGGAACTCGCCGCCCGCGGCCGGCCGGTGCTGTGGCTCACGGGCCGTTCCCCGCAGCCACCGGCCGGCCTGCTGGAGGAACTCGCCGGTCTCGGCGCCGACGCCCGCTACCACCGGGCCGACCTCACCTCGTACGACGACGTCGATGCGCTGGTCGCCGCACTGCCCGCGCCGGACGCGGTCTTCCACGCGGCCGGGGTGGTCCGCCCCGGCAGCCTGCGCGGGACGAAGGCGGAGGAGACGATGGAGGCGCTGGGCGCGAAGACGCTCGGCACCGTGCTGCTGGCCGAGGCGTTCGACAGGCACGGCCGCGGTCCCGGACTGTGCGTGGCGTTTCTCCTCCGTCTCCTCGGTCCTGCCGGGACTCGCGGGGGCGCTCGGTGCCTACGTGGCTGCGAACGCGTTCCTTGACTCGTTCGCCGCCGCCGAACGGCAGGCGGGACGGCCGTGGCTGGCGGTGAACCTCGGTCCGTTCGCCGAGACGGGCCTGGCCACCGCCGCGTTCGCCGCCGACACCTCCACCGGCGTCACCCACGTCACCGGCGTCACGCGTGACGGAGGCCGGCCACTGGCGACCGCACCGGCACTGGCGGCGCTGCGATCCGCCTGTGGCACCGGCGCCGCCCAACTGGTGCTCGCGGACCTGACGGCGGTCCGGCCGGACCGTACGTCCTCACGACCGCGCCCGCCGCAACCAGGCCCGCCACGAACGCCGTTGCCGCAGGAAGCGTCGGCCGTGCCCCGGTCCGGGGCGGTGGCGGTGTCGACGTCCGGCATCGCCGAGGTACTGCGGGAGTTGCTCGCGCAGTCACTGGGCGTCCCGGTGTCCCGCGTCGACAGCGACACGCCGTTCCTGTCCCTCGGCCTGGACTCGCTGGGCGCGGTCGACCTGGTCAAGCGGCTCGAACGCCGGACGGGCCGGTCCCTGCCGGCCACGCTCTTCTTCGAGTACCGGACCGTGCGCGAACTGGCCGCCCGTCTGGACGCGGAGGGCACCCCGTCCCCCGGCACCGAGGAGGCCGCGGCGCCCGCTCCCGTACCCGCCCCGGGACAGGCTGCTCCCTTCGCCCTCACCCCCGTACAGCTGGCCCTGCACACCAGCAGCCGGCTGCACCCCGGTGTCCCGGCCCGCGGTCATCTGCGGATGACGGTCCGGGGTCCGCTGGACACCCATGTGCTCGGCCGGGCGCTGGCCGGCCTGGCCGAACGGCACGGCATGCTGCGCCTGCGGATCGACGACGCCGGCACGGGACCGGCGGGGCCGGTGCAACGCCTGGCACCGGCCGTTCCGCTGTCGGCCTGGTACGAGGTCCGCGCGTGCGGTGCCGGACAGGTGGCCGACCTGGAGACGGAGCTGTGCAACCGTCCCTTCGACCTGACCGCGGAACCTCCCGTGCGTGCCGTGCTGCTCCGTCAGGAACCTTCCGTC
Organism: Streptomyces sp. V3I8; assembly: GCF_030817535.1. Taxonomy (NCBI): domain Bacteria; kingdom Bacillati; phylum Actinomycetota; class Actinomycetes; order Kitasatosporales; family Streptomycetaceae; genus Streptomyces; species Streptomyces sp. V3I8. The sequence continues at coordinate 1,935,581 of NZ_JAUSZL010000002.1, forward strand.
GCACACCTGTTGCTGGTGGTGCACCACGCGGCGGTCGACGGGTACAGCCTGAACGTCCTGGCCGAGGAGCTGTGGTCCTCGTACACCCTGCTGTGGCGGGGCGAGTACCCGAGCCCGGCGTCGGCGCCGGTACCGGACGCGCCGGACTTCGCGGCGTACGTGGCTCACGTGGCGGCAACCACCCGTTCCTCCGGCAGCGCCGTCCCGGACGTCGACCGCCGGTACTGGGCCGAGCGTCTGGCCGCGCACCGGGCCGGGCGGGGTGAACCGCCGCGGCTGCCCTACGACGGCGATCCCGACGCGCCTCCGGCGGGCCCGCTCGTGCAGCACTACGGCTCGCTCGACGCGACCCTCACCGCCGGCCTCGAACGGCTGGCCGCCGCGCACGACGTGTCCCTGTTCCACCTGCTGCTCGCCGCGTACGTGCGCTGTCTGTCGCGGTGGACCGGGCGGCCGGACGTCGCGGTCAACGTGGCCCGTGCCCGGCGTGAGGAGCGGTTCCCCGGGGTGGACCGGCTCGTCGGCCCGCTCGCCGACACCCTCCCCCTGCTCTGTGGGACGGTCCCCGGCGAACCGGTCGTGGCGCTGGCGCAACGACTGCGCCGCACCTGGCTGGAGAGCGAACGGCATGCCGGGCTGAGCAGCCTGGACCTGGCCGCCCTGCTGCCCGGTGGCGGCCCTCGCACGGCGGGCCCGGCGGGCTTCAGCTTCGCCCGCTTCCCGTCCCGTACGGCGGACGACTGCCCGGTCGAGGTACGGGCCGAAGCGGCCGGCACCGGATCGGCCGCGACCCGGCTGAGTCTGCTGTGCTGGGCGGACGGAGGGGCGCTGCGCTGGTCGTGGAACTTCCCGCTGCCCCTCTTCGAACCCCGGACGGTGGCGCGGCTGGACAGCGGGTACCGGGAGGAACTGGCCGCGTTGTGCGGGCCCCCGGCCCAGACCGTGCCTTCGCCCGCCGTGCCCTCACCCGCCGTGCCTTCGCCCGCCGTGTCCTCGCCCGCCGCCATGCCCTCATCCGGCGCCGTGCCTGCCGCCGTCGTGCCTGCTCCCGCCATCCTCTCGGCACCCGTGCCGTCCCGTGCGACCGGCGCACCGCGCGGGGTGGTCGGCCGGCTGCTGCGGCAGTTCCGTGCCACGCCCGGCGCGACCGCCGTGGAGGGCGGGCCGAGGACCCTCACCTACGCGGCGCTCGACCACGCCTCGCACCTGCTGGCGACGCGGCTGCGTGCGGCCGGGGTGCGCCCGGGTGAACTGGTCGGACTGCTCACCGAGCCCGGCCCGGACACCGTCGTCGGCCTGACCGGCATCCTGCGTGCCGGAGCCGGCTGGGTGCCGCTGGACGGCACGCACCCGGCCGCCCGGCTGACGGATCAGCTGCGGCGCGCGGACGTCCGCACCGTGGTGTGTCACGCGCCGACGCTCGACACCGCCGTCTCCCTCGACGGAGTACGGACGGTACGTGCCGACGGCGCGCCGGACCCCCGGACCGACGACCTCTCGTCCGCGCCTGTTCCCGACACCTGCGCCGGCGCCGACGCGATCGCGTACGTCATCTTCACCTCGGGTTCCACGGGCCGCCCCAAAGCGGTCCCCCTCACCCACCGGGCCATGGAGAACTACCTCGACTGGGCCATCGGGACGTTCGGCTACGGCCCCGGCGACCGCTTGGCGCAGACCGCCTCGCCGTGCTTCGACGCCTCGGTGCGCCAGTTGCTCGCGCCTCTGCTGGTCGGCGGCACCGTGGTGACCGTGCCGCGGACGTTGCTGCGGGATCCCGAACTGCTGCTGGCGTACGCGGAACGGGCCCGGATCACCGTGTGGAGTTCCGTCCCGACGCTGTGGGAGCAGTTGCTGTCGGCCGCCGAGGAGCGGGTGCGGCGGGGAGCGGGGCCGCCGGACCTGTCGGCGCTGCGCTGGGTGCACGTGGGCGGCGAGGCCCTGCCCGCCGCGTACGTACGCCGGTGGTTCGACCTGTTCGGCGACGGGCAGCGCATCGCCAACCTGTACGGCCCCACCGAGGCGACCGTCAACGCCACCTGCCACGTCATCACGGCGCGTCCGGCCGACGACGTGCGGACCCTGCCGATCGGACGGCCGGTCACCGGCACCGATCTGGCGGTCCTCGGCGCGGACGGCGTCCTCGGCCGCACCGAGGGGACGGGTGAACTGCTGATCGCGGGAATCGGCCTGACGCCCGGATACCTGGGCGAACCCGAGCTGACCGCCCGGGCGTTCACCGTGCGGGACGGGCGGCGGTGGTACCGCAGCGGCGACCGGGTCCGGCTCCGCACGGACGGTGACCTGGAATTCCTGGGCCGGATCGACGGCCAGGTCAAGATCCGCGGCAACCGGGTGGAGACGGGAGAGGTCGAGACGGCCCTGCAGACGCATCCCGGTGTCGCACAGGCTTCGGTCGTCGCGCACGAGGGACGGCTGCTGGCGTTCGTCACCGCCCGGCCGGGCGCCGGGCGGCCCGAACCGCGGCTCGTACGACGCCACTTGGCCGGTCTCCTGCCGCCGTACATGATCCCGGCGCGGATCACCGTGCTGGACGAGCTGCCCCTCACCGGCACCGGCAAGGTCGACCGGCGCGCGCTCGCCGGCCTTCCCGCCGGCACGGCGGTGACCACCAGCGGGACCACGCCCCCGAGCACGCCGAGCACGCCAAGCACACCGAGCACACCGACCGAGCAGCAACTGGCCCTCATCTGGACCGAGTTGCTTGACCTCGACGCCGTCTCCCCGGAAGACGACTTCTTCGACCTGGGTGGCGACTCGCTGCTCGTCCTCCAGGTGTTCGCACGGCTCGGTGAGACCCGGGCACCGCTGCCCCGCCCCACCGTGATCTACGACAACCGCACCCTCGCGAAGCTCGCCGCCGCGGTGGACGCGACCGCCACGGAACGGCGCCCCGCACCCACGGCAAGCGGCACCGCGGACCGTGCCGCCCCCTTCCCCGTCACACCGGCCCAGCGCGGATTCCTGCTCGCCGAGGCGCTCTCACCAGGAGGAGGCGGTTCGTGGCCGGCGCGGCTGCGGCTGTCCGGCCCGCTCGACCAGGAGGTGTTCCAGGCGTCCGTGGACCTGCTGGTGGAACGTCACGGCATGCTGCGTACCGTCTTCCCCGCCGGCGCCCGGCCGCCCGTGCAGCAGGAACTCCCGCCCTCGCTGCGGCTGCCGGTCGTCTTCGAGACGCTCACCGACCCGGCCGAGGTCGACGAACGCGCGGCGGCCGAGGCCGAGCGGCGCTTCGAACCCTGGGCCTGGCCGCTGCTCCGGCTCCGGGTCCTCACCCTCGGCGAGCGCGAACACGTCCTCCTGGTGCACGCGCACCACCTCATCGGCGACGGATACAGCGCCGCACTCCTCGTACAGGAGCTGACGGCGGTCCACGACCGTCTGGCGGCCGGTCGCGCCGTCGACCTGCCCGCCCCGCGCGCGACCTTCCGGGACCACGCGCTGCCGGTGTCCGCTGCGGACACCGGCGACGTGCCGGACACCGGTGCCGCACCGGGCGCGGCCGAGCGCCGGGCCCGGCTCGACGCCCCCTATCGCCCGCCCGTGCTGCGCGCCGCCGGCGCCTGGGGGCGTGACCCCGAACCGTTCCGGTCGGCCGGGTTCGTGCTCGACGCCGGGGCGACGGCGGCGCTGCGGGCGCTGGCGGCCGAGGCGGGGGCGACGCTGTACGCACCGCTGCTGGCCGCCTACCACCAGCAGTTGACGTATCTCACGGGTCGGGCGGATCTGATCGTCGGCCTGGCGGTGAGCGGCCGTGACCGTCCGCTGCCCGACGTGCACCGGATCTTCGGCCCGTTCGCCACCGCCGTGCCCGTACGGCCGCCCGTACGGCCGCCCGTACGGCCGGCGGTCGCGCGGGACGGCGCACCGGCGGACGACTTCGGTGCCGTCCTGCGCCGGGTCGTCGCGGAGGCGGAGGAGGCACGCAGGCACGAGGACATCGTGCCCCGCGACGGCGACGGGCTGCCGCTGACGTCGCAGTTCTTCTTCACCTTCCTCGACTTCTCCGTGCTGGCCGCTCCGCACGGGCAGTCGCTGACCGTGACCTGGGACGACGGGGACAGCGCGTTCGCGCCGCCCCCGTCGGCGACGGACGTGTTCCTGGCCGCCCGGCCGGAGGGCGCCGGGCTGCGCGTGAGCGTGCGGGGGGCCGGCGCGGCCTTCTCCGCCGCCGCGCTGGAGGAGTTCGCGCGGGCGCTCCGGGAACGGCTCGTCCGGGCCGTACACCCGCGCGCCGCACACCGCCCGTCAACTCCCCGGCGAATGTCAGACCCTCGGGGAATCCCAGGCCCCCGGGAAACGTCAGGTGCACGGGGAACGATGGACGCCGCGCTGGTCGGCTACCTGCCCGCGCCGGACCATCTGGCGCAACTGGCAGGTCTGCCCGAGGGCGCCCTGCGGCGGGACGACCTGCGCGCGATGCTGTTCCCCGAGGGAGCGCCGCGTCTGCTGGAGACGGCCCGCACGCCCCTGGGCGGGTCGGGTTTCGTCTGCGTGCCGCTGTTCTCCGACGAGTTGGCGCAGGATCCCGGGCTCGTCGCGCACACCGTCCGCGCGGTGGCGTACGCCTCCTCGCTCGGAGCCCGGTGCGTCTCGCTGGCCGGGATGATCCCGTCGCTGACCGGTTACGGCTTCGACGTCCTGCGGTCCGCGGACTTCGAACCGATGGCGTCGGCGGTGACGGTGACGACCGGGCACGCGGCGACGGTCGTCTCGGTGGTGCGGACGGTGCAGGCGTCCCTCGACGCCACCGGGCGGGACCTGACCGGCCTCGACGTCGCGTTCGTCGGGCTGGGGTCCATCGGCACCTCGTCCCTGGAGCTGCTGCTCTCCCGGGCCGCCGGGCCGCCACGGCGCCTGCTGCTGTGCGACGTGCCCGGCAGCGGGCCCCGGCTGCGGCGGCTGGCGCGCGGGCTGCGGGAGCATGGTCTGGCCGGTGCGGTGGAGGTGCTGGAGTCCGGACCCGCGCTGCCCGACGCGGTGTACGGCGCCGGTCTGCTGGTGACGGCGGTGAGCGGTGCCGGGACCCTGCTGGACGTGGACCGGCTGGCGCCGGGGGCCGTGGTGGTCGACGACTCCTTCCCGCACTGCTTCGACACCGGCCGGGCGCTGGCCCGGATGCGCGAACGCCGGGACGTGCTCGTCCTGGGCGGCGGACTCCTGCACGTCGGCGACCTCGTCCGGGACATCGCCGAGGACCTGCCGGCGGCGGCCGCCGCCGGTTACCTGGCCCAGCCGTGGCTCAAGGGGACGCTGGCCTCCTGCCGGGTGGAGTCCCTGCTGCACGCGGCGGATCCCGGACTGCCGCCGGTGCACGGCCTGGTCGACGGGGCGGCGGCCCTCGCCCACTGGGAGGCCGTGGAACGCGCGGGGGTGACGGCGGGGCCGCTGCACCTGCTGGGCCACACGGTCGGACCGGACCTCCCGGCCGGTCTTCCGTCGGCTCCCTGAGACGGCACGGCGTCGGCACGACGACGGTGCGGGGGCCGCTTCGGGCCTCCGCCGCTTCGGGTCTCCGCACCGCGCCCGTGTGCGGGGGCCCGCCGGACCGCCACGCAGCCGGTCAGACGTCCGGCGTCAGGCCTCAGACCTCAGACCTCAGGCGTCAGGCGTCAGGCGTCAGGCGTCAGGCGTCAGGCGTCCGCAACGGGTTCGGGACGGGCCGGTAGCGCGCGTCCGCGCCGTCCGCCCCCGTCCAGCGCAGCAGCAGGTTCGTCTTGCCGGGCAGGGCCGGGGACCGCAGCAGGTCCGTCACCTCGGGCAGTTCCGCGGCGTACCGGCCCAGCTCCCGGCGCGCGGGCTCCCACGGGTCGAACCCCGGGCACCGCTCGCGCAGCGCCTCCGCGATCTCCAGGAGGTTGTTCACGACCAGGCAGTACACCAGCCGCTCCCAGCCCGCCGCGCGCGTCACGTCCGGCAGCAGTTTCACGCCCTCGGCGTCCCGGAACAGCGCCCGCACCGGCATGCCGTCGCCGTCCACGGCCACCACCGTGTTCTGCAGGTGCGCTTCGAGTACGACCCCGTGCCGGGCGAACAGCTCCAGCACGGGCGGTACGACTTGGCGCAGATACGCGGTCCACCAGGCGGCCGGATCGGTCAGGGTGTCCAGGGGGTTGCCGTCGAACCCGGCCGCACCGCCCAGGCCCGCCCCACCCCTCGCGCCCGACGCGTCCGTCACACCTGTCACGCCCGTCGCACCCGTCGCACCCGTCGCACCCGTCAGTCCCTCCGTCAGCGCGGCCGCCAGCAAGGGAGTCGAACCGGGAGTCACATGCCCGCCCAGACCGTCGCGCACGAGGACGGCCAGTTCCTCGAAGGCGAAGTCCGCCGTGCGGTAGCCGCGGTCGCCGAGCCAGGCCGCGCCGCCGCCCAGCGCGCGGAACGCCGCCGTCACCGCGGCGTCCGTCCGGCGCAGCGCGCGGAGGTCGTGCCGCCACAGGCGCCGGATGTCGTTGGTGATGCGGACGTCGAGGCTGAACTTGAGGAAGAGGTCGGCGTCGGGGGCGTACAGGGTGCGGATCGCCGCCGTCGGCCAGGCGGACCACGGGGAGGGCCCCAGGCGTACGAGGCGGCCGTCGGCGAACGCCTCGCGGATCCGCGGACCGCCGCCGACGAGGTCGAGCTGCCACGGGTGGGCGGGGAGCAGGCGGTAGCCGTCGGGGGCTCGCCCCAGGCCGTCCAGGGCCCCGGTGTCGCCGTCCTCCGTGCAGGCGTCCTCGCGCAGGCCGAGCAGCACGAGCGGGAAGTCGGCGTACGCCTCGGGGGCGTACGGGAGCCAGCCGGCGACCGGGCCGCCGCCGCGTGCCTTGGGGGCCGGATGGTACGGATGGCCGGTGATCAGGGACTGCTCGGAGCGCCGGTACGGGTCGGCGGGCGGGACGGCGCCCTCCCGGGCCGCCAGGACCGCCGCCACCACGTCGCGGCTGTCGGTCATCTCGGCGGGCAGTTCGGCGTTCGGCAGGCCGGTGTGCAGGCGCAGTTCCCCGGCGGTCAGCTCGACCAGTCCGGCGTGCCCGAGCGGCTGCCAGGCGCCGTCGGCGAACAGCTCCGGATCCCGGGGACGGCGTCCGTCGCGCACCCGCAGGAGCCGTCCACCGGCCGGCAGCCGGTACACCCGCCGCTCGCCCGGCCCGCGCGGACCGGGACCCTCCGGATCAGGTTTCCGCGGCCCCGGCCCGGGTTCGGCGATCTCCCGCAGCAGACAGTTGAGCAGCGGCGCCGCCGCGCAGGCGTCCGCCGCTGCGGCGACGGCCGTCTCAGCGACGGCCGCTCCGGCATCGGCCGCTTCGACGTCGGCCGCTCCGATGTCGGCCGCTTCGATGTCGGCCGCTTCGGCGATGTCGTCACCGGGCTGCGCGGGTGGCATGGGGTGCATGAGTTCCACGTGATCCGTTCGTTGCATGCTGTGCACTCGCGCTCAGTATGTCCGGATGTCCGACGTCGCACCCGGCCACGACGCCGCCCCCACCCCCGAGGAGCCCCCCGTGTCCCCTTCCCGCACCCCGGCCGAGACCGAGGCCGCCCTCGCCGCCGAGCTGCACACCGTGCGCCCCGCGCTGCTGTCCCCGTACACGGCCGGACTCCCCGGCGCCCGGGCGGCCGTGCTGTCCCGGCTGTGGCGCGGACTCGCCCACGACCCGCTGCCGTGGGTCTCGCGCCGCGAGGCCGGGCACGACGGGCTGACGCTGCGGCTGGCCGACGGCCGCCGGCTGCACGGGCCGCGCCCGGACCCGTACGCGACGGCCACGACCGTCACGGAGGTCGGGCTCGACGGGACGGCGTACGACCATCCGGCCGCGCTGATGACGGCGCTCGGACTCCCGCACGGCCGCGCCTTCGCCGCCGAACTCGCCGACAGCGTCGCCTCGTTGGCCCTGTCCCGCGCCGACCGGTTTGCGCCGGCCGACCCCCGTACGCTGTGGGAGTGGGAGCAGCGGATCGTCGACGGGCACCCCTTCCATCCCAACTGCCGTTCGCGGCCCGGGTTCTCGGTGGCCGAGCAGCTCGCGTACGCGCCCGAGCACCGGCCGGTGGTCGAGCTGGGCACGGTGGCCGTACGGGAGGACGACTGCCGGTCGACCGGCGTGTGGCCGTACCGGGAGGGCGGGCGGCTGCTGATCCCCGTGCACCCGTGGCAGGCGCGGCACGTGCTGAAGGACGAGCAGCCGCTCGGGAGCGGGACGGCCGCTCATCCCCTGATGTCCCTGCGCACCTTCGCCGTGCCGGGCGGGCCGCACGTCAAGACCGCGCTCAGCGCCCGGCTGACCTCCTCCGTGCGGGACATCTCGGTGTACTCGATCACGTCGGCCGCGACGGTGTCCGCGTTCATGGAGTCGATGGCCGGGCGGCTGGACGGCCTGCTGCACATCACCCGCACGCTCGGCGCGGTCACCACCGGCTCCCCCGACCTGGCCGCCGTCTCGCGGGAGTCCCCGGACCTGTACGCGGGACCGGGCGAGCGGGTCGTGCCGGTCGCCGCCCTCGCCGCGGACGTCTTCCCGCAATCCCCCCAGTGGCTCGGGGAGTTCGGCCGGCTCGCGCTCACCGTGGGACTGCGGCTGCTCGACCTGGGCGTGGCCCTGGAGGCCCACGGCCAGAACCTGCTCGTGGTGCTCTCCCCCACCGGCGCCCCGGTCCGGCTCGTCTACCGCGACCTGGCGGACATCCGGATCAGCCCGGCCCGGCTGGCCCGCCACGGCATCCCGGCCCCCGGCCTGACGGGCCGTATCGTCACGGACGACGAGACGGTCCTGCGCAGCAAGCTCTTCGGCTCGCTCGTCGCGGGCGCACTCGCGGCGACGGCGGGTTCGACGGCCGCCCTGCGCGAGGCGCTGTCCACGGCGGTACGGGACCTGCCGCGCACCCCGGACCTGGCGGCGCTGCTGCAAGAACCCGTGCCGGCGAAGGCGTTGACCCTGATGCGGCTGTCCCCCGACCGGCCCGGGGACCTCTGGGCCCGCCTGCCCAACCCCCTGGCCGGCACGACCGGTCCGCCGGCCGGGACGCCTGCGGACCCAGCCTGACCACCACTCGTTTTGGGGTGCGGCGCCTTTGCTCCATAGGATCCGGCGATGATCACAAGACAACGGCTGGCGGCGGGCGCCTGCGCCCTGCTCGCCGCCCTGACGGCCGGAATCGCGCTCCCGGCCGGCGCCGTCGCCGACGAACCCTCGGGGGCCGCCGCGCCCGAGGTGGACCTCGTCCTCGACGTCAGCGGCTCGATGCGGGCGCGGGACATCGACGGGCAGTCCCGGATGGCGGCCGCCAAGCAGGCCTTCAACGAGGTCCTCGACGCGACTCCCGAAGAGGTCCGGCTCGGCATACGGACGCTCGGCGCCAACTACCGCGGCGACGACCGCAAGACGGGCTGCAAGGACACCGAACAGCTCTACCCCGTGGGGCCGTTGGACCGCACCGAGGCGAAGACGGCGGTCGCGACCCTGTCGCCCACCGGCTGGACCCCGATCGGCCCCGCGCTCCTGAAGGCAGCCGACGACCTCGAGGGCGGCGAGGGCTCCCGCCGGATCGTCCTCATCAGCGACGGCGAGGACACCTGCGCCCCGCTGGACCCCTGCGAGGTGGCACGCGAGATCGCCGCCAAGGGGATCGGCCTCACCATCGACACCCTCGGCCTGGTGCCCAGCACCAAACTGCGGCAGCAGCTCAGCTGCATCGCGGAGGCCACCGGCGGAACGTACACCTCGGTCGAGCACACCGACGAACTCACCGACAAGGTGAACCAGTTGGTCGACCGCGCGGCCGATCCGGTGGTGACGCCGGTCGCCGTGGTGGGCGCCGACGCATGTGCGAAGGCACCCGCGGTCAAGTCGGGCCTCTACACCGACCGTGAGGAGTTCGGGCAGCACCGCTGGTACCGCGTGGACGTCCCGGCCGGCTCCGAGCTGCGTGCCTCGGTGAGCGTGGCGGCCGACCGCCAGGTGAACCGGGACTACGGGGTGTCGCTGCGGGCGGTGACCGCGAGCGGCCGCGAGATCGTGCGCGGCGAGACGACCGGCAGCGGCCGCACCGACGTCCTGTCGGCCGGCCTGCGCTATCCCAAGGCGGAGAGCGACGACTCGGACGACGACGAGGCGGCGACGGAGACCGTGTGCCTCCAGGTCGCCAACTCCTTCTCGGCGGCGTCCGGCGTGAAGACCACGCCCGGCCTGCCGCTCGAACTGACCATCGACGTCGTGGACGGTCCGGACGCCTCGGGCGACGTGGCCTCCTTCGGCCTCGGGCGCGGCTGGTGGCTGCTCGGCGCGCTGGTGCTCGTCGGCTTCGTCGCGGGTGTGCTGTGGGGCTGGGTCTCGCGCTGGCGGGTCGCGGTCTGGAGGACCAACTGATGGGGCGTGAGCGTGTGTTGAGTGTCGGTGGCGCACGGAGTGCCGTCCGTGCGGTGACCGCCGGGCTGCTGCTGCTCGGGGCCGGGGCCGTCGGGGTGGTTCCGGCCGCGGCCGACTCCTCGCCGTCCGCGAGTCCGTCGGGCGACAGTGCCGCGCCCACGTCGGCCGGGACGTCGTTCCGCACGGCGGCCGAGATCGACCAGGGGGAGACGGCGACCGCGAGCGCGTCCATGGGTGACTACCTCTACTGGTCGTTCCCCGCCGACGCCATGCAGCGGCCGACCGTGGAGGCGACGGTGAAGCTGCCGAAGGCGCACGCCTCCGCGACCTGGCAGATCGACGTGTACGACGGTCTGCGGCGCCGGCAGGCGTGCCAGTACGGGGCACAGACCCGGACGGCCGCGCAGGACGCCGCGTCCGTGTCGCTGTCCTGCACGCTGCGTACCGTGCGGGCCTGGTCGGAGCCGTGGGCCGACGACCCGCTGCCGGGTACGTACTACGTCCGGCTGACCACGGTCGGCCTGAAGGCGGCGGATCTCGGACTGCCCGTCGGCGCCGAGATCCGGGCCGGCTCCAAGGACGTCGGCGGGGCCGCCGCGGTCGACGGCTCGCTGGGTGAGCCGCTGGTTCCCGGTGTCGCCGTGAAGGCGGCGGCCGAGGAGGAGGACGAGGGGTCCGGGGCGGGCGCCGTGCTGTCCAGCATCGAGCCCGACGACGGCTGGTCCTCCGGATGGTGGTCCGACCGGTGGGTGTGGACCGGGATCGGGGGCGTGCTGGCCGCTCTCGCGGGGATCGGCGGGTACGCGCTGACCCGGGGGGCCGGGCGCCCCCGGCCGTAGGGCCGTAGGGCCGCGGTGTGGCGGTCCGGGCGCGGGTGGGCTGTGGCTGGTCGCGCAGTTCCCCGCGCCCCTCGAAGGGCCCGCACATGCGTTGCCGGGTGGCGGGTGCGTAGTGGCTGAGCGCGCAGTTCCCCGCGCCCCTCCAGGGGCCCGCACGTGCGTTGCCGGGTGGCGGGTGCGTGGTGGCTGAGCGCGCAGTTCCCCGCGCCCCTAGCGGGGTTCTTGCAGGGCCTTTGCCAGAGGGGTGTCGCCTGTGACGGTGACGCGGCCGGTCCGTACCGCGTCCAGGAGATCGAGGCCGCCCTGAGCCAGGGCCGTGCACGTTCCGGTGTCGAGGACGAGGTGGGCGTCCGGTCCCTCCGGGGCCGGACCCTCCCCGTACACCGGGCCGTCGGCCGTACCGAGACGTACGTGGAACTCGCCCTCCTCCAGCCGGACCTGAACCGTCCCTTCACCGAAGCCCGCCAGTGCGCGCAGCAACGGCAGGGCGAACCAGTGGGCGCGCAGGGCGTCGGTGGGGCGGCGGTCCGCCAGCAGGGGGGCGCCCCATTCGCCCAGTGCCTGGAGCACGGGCAGCAACCCGCTCCCCCGGGCCGTGAGTTCGTAGACCTGGGCCGCGGACGGCGGGGGCATCCGGCGCCGGGTCGTCAGGCCGTCCCGCTCCATGTCCTTGAGCCGGGAGGCGAGCACGTCCGTGCTGACCCCGGGGAGGTCGGCGTGCAGATCGGTGTAACGGCGCGGACCGGCGAGCAGCTCGCGGACGATCAGGAGGGTCCAGCGGTCCCCGACGGCGTCGAGCGCCCGGGCAGCGGAACAGTACTGGTCGTAGCTTCGGCGAGGTGACATGCGACGCAGTCTAGACAACTTGTTGGACTTTCCAAGCGGGAACTTGGTAAAACCAAGCAACACCACAACACGGAGGTGCGCACCGCATGGAGTTCCGGCAGTCGAGCAAGCTCAGCGAGGTCTGTTACGAGATCCGGGGCCCGGTCATCGAGCAGGCGAACGCGCTGGAGGAGGCAGGCCACAGCGTGCTGCGCCTCAACACCGGCAACCCCGCGCTCTTCGGTTTCGAGGCACCGGAGGAGATCGTCCAGGACATGATCCGGATGCTCCCCCGGGCACACGGCTACACGGACTCACGGGGCATCCTCTCGGCCCGCCGCGCCGTGGCACAGCGTTACCAGGAGCGGGGCCTCGAAGTCGGCGTGGACGACGTCTTCCTGGGCAACGGCGTGTCCGAGCTCATCTCCATGGCTGTCCAGGCGCTCGTCGAGGACGGCGACGAAGTCCTCATCCCGGCCCCGGACTTCCCGCTCTGGACAGCGGTGACGACGCTCGCGGGCGGCAAGGCCGTGCACTACCTGTGCGACGAACAGGCCGACTGGTACCCGGACCTGGACGACATGGCGTCGAAGATCACGGACCGCACACGGGCCGTCGTCATCATCAACCCCAACAACCCCACCGGCGCGGTCTACCCCAAGGAGATCATCGAGGGCATCCTCGACCTGGCCCGTCGGCACGGCCTGATGGTCTTCGCGGACGAGATCTACGACCAGATCCTGTACGACGACGCCGTGCACCACTCGGCCGCCGCGCTCGCACCCGACCTGGTGGTCCTCACCTTCTGCGGGCTGTCGAAGACGTACCGCGTGGCGGGCTTCCGCTCCGGCTGGCTGGTCGTCACCGGTCCGCGGCAGCACGCGAAGAGCTATCTGGAGGGCCTCACCATGCTGGCCTCCATGCGGCTGTGCGCCAACGCGCCCGCCCAGTACGCGATCCAGGCCGCGCTCGGCGGCCGGCAGTCCATCCACGAACTCACCTCCCCCGGCGGCCGGTTGCACGAGCAGCGCGACCGCGCGTGGGAGAAGCTGAACGAGATCCCCGGCGTCTCCTGCGTGAAACCGAAGGGCGCGCTGTACGCGTTCCCGCGCATCGACCCCGCGGTGCACAAGATCCACGACGACGAGAAGTTCGTGCTCGACCTGCTGCTGCGCGAGAAGATCCAGGTGGTCCAGGGCACCGGTTTCAACTGGCCGCGTCCGGATCACTTCCGCATCCTCACCCTCCCGTACGCCGACGACCTCGACGCGGCGATCAGCCGGATCGGGCGGTTCCTGAGCGGCTACCGGCAGTAGGCGGGACTGTCGGACCCGGGCCGTACGCTTCGGACGGGCCCGCCGGTCGACCGGGAGCGGATCGGGCCCACCGCGCCCCGCAGGGGAAGGAGCGTCCCGTGACCCGTCCGCCGACCGCCGCACAGCGGCGCGTCATCGACGCCGCCGACCCCGTGACCGGACGCCTGCGGGGTACGGAGAGCCAGCTCGCGGCGCTGGTCAGGCAGGGACTGGCCTTCCGGCACCCCCGCCCGCCGCACGACCACTTCCTCACCCCGGCCGGGCACCGGACCCGCGAGGAGGCGGTCCCGGCGACGGCGGCCGCCCCCGGGACCCCGGGTCCCGCCACCGCTCGCGACACCTCCGGGGTGTTCACCGCGCGGGTCGGCGGCGAGGAGGCCGCCGACGCCGGTCCGGCGCGCGTACGTGAGGTGCACAGCGCCTGGCAGGGGCTGCTGGAGCTGCGGCGGATGACCGGCACGGGCGGCGCCGTGGACCGGCCGTGCGCGTGGGAGCGTACGCATCTGGTGCAGGCCGCCGCGCTCGCACTGGAGGCGGCGGGACTGCGCCCGGCGGGACCGGACACGGGCACCGGCGCGGGCGCCGACGGGTACCGGGTGCGCGCGACGCCGCAGCCGGAGGCCGTCGCCGTACGCGCGGCGGACGCGTCGGCCCTGAGCCGGTGCGCGGCGACGCTGGAGAAGGCGGGATGGCAGGTGAGCGAACACGCGGAACCACGCACGGGCGCCCGCTACCTGCTGGCCTCGCCCCGCCGGTCGTGAGGACCACGGACCGGCCGTGAGGACCACGGACCGCCGTACCCCGCAGGGGCGTTGACGCGCGCGGGCCACCGCGCGGGGCGTCCGTCCGGATCACTCCGGCCGGTGGGCGGCGTCGTACGCGGCGCGTGACTCGGCGATCGTGACGCGATGCCGTTCCGCCCAGTCGGTCAGCCCGAGCAGCGACGCGTGCAACTCGTGGGCCACCGGCGTGAGCGCGTACTCCACCTTCGGCGGGACCGTCGGATGGACGGTGCGGGTGACGAGCCCGTCGCGCTCCAGGTTGCGCAGGGTCAGCGTGAGCATGCGGCGGCTGATGCCCTCGATGCTGCGCTCCAGCTCCGTGAAGCGGATGGGCCCGTGGGCGGCGGCCACGATGATCAGCACGCTCCACTTGCCGGCAACCCTGTCAAGAACCTCGCGGACGGGGCACGCGTGCGCGTTCACGACCTGCGAGGTAACACCGGTGTTCCCCTGGGACATTCGGGTGCCTCCTTACGGCCGGTTCCGACGGTCACTCACGATGTCCTCCGTTACACGTCGTGCACCTATGGATCGTCCAGCGATTGTACGGAGGCCGTGCCATGTCGACCCGGATCGGAATGCCCCCGAAGGAGCCCGCACAGCGAACACGGTCCCGATGGGCGTCCCTCGCCGTGCTGTGCGCGGGCGCGCTGATGACGGTCCTCGACGGCACCATCGTGACGGTGGCGATGCCCGCCGTCCAGAACGACCTCGGCTTCTCGTCCTCGGGGCTCGCCTGGATCGTGAACGCGTACCTGATCCCCTTCGGCGGGCTGCTGCTGCTCGCGGGGCGGCTCGGTGACCTGGTCGGACGCAGGCGGATGTTCGCCACGGGACTCGCCGTGTTCACCGCGGCGTCCGTGCTGTGCGGGGTCGCCACCGGTCAGGCCACGCTGATCGCGGCGCGGGCGCTGCAGGGCGTCGGCGGAGCGATGACCTCGGCGGTCGTGCTGGGCATGCTGATCACGCTCTTCCCCGAACCGCGTGAACAGGCGAAGGGGATCGCACTGTTCAGCGCGGTGGGCGCGGCGGGCGGCGCGCTCGGCACGTTCCTGGGCGGGGCGCTCACCCAGGCGCTCGACTGGCACTGGATCTTCCTCATCAACCTGCCGATAGGGATCGCGGCGTGGATCGCCGCCCTGCGCGTCCTGGCTCCGGACCCCGGGACGGGGCTCGGCAGGGGCGCCGATTGTCCGGGGGCCGCACTGGTCACCGGCGCGCTGATGCTCACGGTCTACGCGATCGTCGGCGCCGGGGAGCGTCCGGTCGGGGCCACGCTGATCCTGGCCGCCGTCTCGCTCGCGCTGTTCGCAGCCTTCACCCTGCGGATGGCGCGGGCCGCCCGGCCACTGCTCCGGCTGCGGCTGTTCCGCTCCCGGCTGCTCGTCGGCGCCAACGGTGTCCAGGTGCTGATGATCGCGACGATGTTCGGCTTCCAGTACATCGGGGCGCTCTACCTGCAACGGGTGCTGGGCTACGGCGAGTTGCGGACGGGGCTGGCCTTCCTGCCGGCGCCCGTGCTGATCGGGGTACTGATGCTGGGCCTGTCGGCCCGCACGATCGGCCGCTTCGGGCCGTACCGGGTACTGCTCGCCGGGCTCGTGCTCATCGTGGCCGGGACGGGGCTGCTGAGCCGGGTGCCGGCCGACGGTTCGTACGTCACCGACGTCCTGCCTTCGATGCTGCTGCTCGCGGCCGGGTTCGCGGCTGCGATGCCCGCGGTGACGGGGCTCGCGATGTCCGGGACACGGGAGGAGGACGCCGGGCTGGCGTCCGGACTGTTCAACACCACGCAGGTGGTGGGGGGTTCGCTGGGACTGGCGACCCTCATGACACTGGCGGCGAGCCGTACGGGCGGGCTCATGGACGGTGGCGAGTCGTTCGCGACGGCGACCGCTGACGGGTACCGGCTGGCGTTCGCCGTGGCGACGGGGATCGCCGTCGCGGCACTGGCGCTGGCGGCGGGGGTGCTGCGGCCGGCCGCCGCTTCCCCTCACTGACCGCTTCCTCTCACCGACCCGGGGTCCGGCCCCGGGGACGGGAGGAGGGGCGGGGGCGGGAGGGGGCGGCGGGAGCGGAGGAAGTCCTTGAAGGGTGTACGTCACTCCTCATCTCTGGTAGGAAACCTTCCTAACAGTACGGAAGAGCGACCCCACCCCCACAGGAGGTCCCGTGCACACCCCCCACACCTCACGCCGAACCGTCCTCACGATGATCGGCGCGGCCCTCGTCGCGGGCCCCGCCCTCACCCCCGTCCCCGCGAGCGCCGCAAACCGCGCGGGCGCGGGTCTCGACGACCCGGCGAAGAAGGAGATCGCCATGAAGCTCGTCTCCAGCGCGGAGAACTCCTCGCTGGACTGGAAGGCGCAGTACGGCTACATCGAGGACATCCGCGACGGCCGCGGCTACACCGCCGGCATCATCGGGTTCTGCTCGGGCACGCACGACATGCTCGACCTCGTCGAGCTGTACACCCGGCGCAGGCCGGGCAATCTGCTGGCCGGATACCTGCCGGCGCTGCGCCGCGTCGACGGCACCGACTCGCACGAGGGCCTGGACCCCGGCTACCAGGACGCCTGGCGCCGGGCGGCCCAGGACCAGGCCTTCAAGCAGGCCCAGAACGACGAACGGGACCGCGTCTACTTCGACCCGGCGGTCCGGCGGGGCAAGGCGGACGGCATCGGCACGCTCGGCCAGTTCGCGTACTACGACGCCGTCGTGATGCACGGCAACGGCGGCGACAGCACGAGTTTCGGCTCCATCCGCGACCGGGCGCTGGGCCGGGCCAGGCCGCCGGCCCAGGGCGGTGACGAGGTGACGTACCTCAATGCGTTCCTCGACGCCCGGGTGTGGGCCATGAAGCAGGAGGAGGCGCACGAGGACACCAGCCGGGTGGACACCGCCCAGCGGGTCTTCCTCAGGAACCGCAACCTGAACCTCGACCCGCCGCTGGACTGGCAGGTCTACGGGGAGAGCTTCCACATCGGGTAGTGGTCGCGCCGACCGTGCCCGGCACCGGCCTCACCACCGGGGCCGGGCACGGTCACCGCGGCGATCGCGTCAGACCCCCGGTGCCGTCCGCGGCCCCCCGCCCGTGTGCTGCACGGCGATCTCCTCGCCCGGTTCCATCGGCGCCGTCACCTCGTCGCACTCCCGGCCGCCGCCCAGGTGGTTGAAGACGAGGTTCAGGGCCACGGCCGCCACGCACCCGGTCGATATCCCCGAGTCCAGGATGATCTTCGCGGTCTCCGGGAACGCGTGGTAGAACTCCGGCGCGGTGATCGGGATGATGCCGACGGCCAGCGAGACCGCCACGATCAGGACGTTGTTGTCCTTCTCCAGGCCCGCCTTGACCAGGGTCTGGATACCGCTCGCGGCCACCGACCCGAACAGCACCACGCCCGCCCCGCCGAGCACGGGGCGCGGCACCACGGCGATCAGCGACGCGGCCATGGGGCACAGGCCCATCAGGACGAGGAAGCCGCCGCCCGTGGCCACGACGTACCGGCTGCGGATGCGGGTCATCGCCACCAGGCCGATGTTCTGGGCGAAGGCGCTGCACATGAAGCCGTTGAAGAGCGGGCTGACGGCCGAGCCGAGGGTGTCGGCGCGCAGGCCCGCGGCGATGGTCCTCTCGTCGGCCGGCCGGCCGACTATCTCGCCCAGCGCCAGCATGTCCGCGGTCGACTCGGTCATCGACACGACCATCACCACGCACAGCGAGACGATCGCGGCGAGCTGGAACTGCGGCGCTCCGAAGTGGAACGGTGTCGGGAAGCCGACGACCGCCGCGTCGGCCACCGGCGCGAAGTCGGTGACACCGAACGGGATCGCGACGAGCGTGCCGGCGACCAGACCGAGCAGGACGGCGATCTGTTTGACGAAGCCCCGGGTGAAGCGGCGCAGCAGCAGGACGATGAGGAGGGTCGCGCCCGCCAGGCCCAGGTTGGTGGTCGAGCCGTAGTCGTGCGCCGCCGGGTCGGGGCCCTGGGCCCAGCCGAAGGCGACCGGCATCAGGGAGATGCCGATGAGGGTGATGACCGTGCCGGTGACGACCGGCGGGAAGAAGCGGACCGCCTTGCTGAAGAAGGGGGCGGCGAGGAAACCCAGTACACCCGCCACGATGACGGCGCCGAAGATGACCGGCAGGGCGTCGCGCTTGTCGTCGGTGGAGTTGACGACCGCGATCATCGGGGCGACACCGGCGAAGGTGACGCCGTTGACGAAGGGCAGGCGGGCGCCGATCTTCCAGACGCCGAGGGTCTGCAGGAAGGTGGCGAGTCCCGCGGTGAACAGGCAGGCGCCGGTGAGGAAGGTCAGTTCGGTCGCGGTCAGGCCCACGGCCGCGCCGACGATCAGGGGCGGGGCGACCACACCCGCGTACATGGCGGCCACGTGCTGCAGACCGCTGGTCGCCATCCGCAGGGCGGGCAGTCTCTCGTCGACGGGGTGCTTGGCAGGGCCGGTCGGTTCTGCGTCCGTACTGCTGGGCGTGTGCTGGGCGGCCACGGCGGCTCCTCCGGTCGGGTACACGTCGGTGTCGACGCGGGTGTCAGGGAGGTGGTGGGAAACGGTGCCCGCCACGGAGGGGACGTGGCGGGGGCAGCAGGACGGGGAGGGGCCGTTCCGGGACGCGGGCGTGTTCGTGCGCGCGCCCCGGAGACGGTCGCCGCGGACCCCGATCGGGTCCACGGCCACCGGCCGAGGGCCGTCCCCCTCGGCCGGAGGTCTTGGCGGGAACGGGGTCAGGCCCGCGCGGTGATACGCGCGAGGCGCTGCGCCTCGTCCCGGGTGGAGCGGGCGATGGCGTCCTCGTCGGCGTGCAGCAACCGCCCGTCCCCGACGATCTGTTCGCCGTTCACGAAGGAGGCGGTGACCGGCGCGGCGGCGCCGAACACGAGGGCGGTGACCGGGTCGGCGATCGAGGCGTGGGCCAGGGTGTCCAGCTTCCACAGCACCAGGTCGGCGAGCTTGCCCGGTTCCAGGGAGCCGATCTCCGTTGCGCGGCCGAGGACCTGCGCTCCGCCGTACGTGCCGAGCCGCAGCGCCTGCCGGGCGTTCAGCGCGGCCTCGCGGTGGGCGCCGAGGCGGTTGACGAGCAGCGCGTTGCGCAGTTCGGTGTGCAGTTCGCCGGACTCGTTGGACGCCGTGCCGTCGACCCCGAGGCCGACCGGGACGCCGGCCGCGAGCATGTCGGGGACGCGTGCGATCCCGGCCGCCAGCCGGGCGTTGGACGAGGGGCAGTGGGCCACCCCCGTCCCCGTACGGGCGAAGGCGTCGATGTCGGAGTCGTTCATGTGGACGCAGTGCGCCATCCACACGTCCTCGCCGAGCCAGCCGGTCGACGCGAAGTAGTCGGTCGGGCCCATGCCGAACAGTTCCTTGCAGAACTGCTCCTCCTCGACGGTCTCCGAGCCGTGGGTGTGCAGTCGTACACCCTTGCGGCGAGCCAACTCGGCTCCCTGCCGCATGAGTTCGGTCGACACGGAGAAGGGCGAGCAGGGGGCGACGGCCACCTGGGTCATGGCGCCGAAGGAGGCGTCGTGGTGTTCGTCGACGGTCGCCTCGGTCGCGGCGAGGGCGTCGTCGAGGCTCTCCACGGCGAAGTCCGGCGGCAGCCCGCCGTCCTTCTCGCTGCGGTCCATGGACCCGCGGGCGAGGGTGAAGCGGACGCCCATCTCGCGTGCGGCGCGGATGATCGCACCCGACAGGTCGCCGGAGCCCCGCGGGAAGACGTAGTGGTGGTCCATGGCGGTGGTGACTCCGCCGCGCGCCATCATGCCGAGCGAGCCCTGGGCCGCCGCGTACGTCATGCGCTCGTCGATGCGCGCCCAGGTCGGGTAGAGGGCGACGAGCCAGTCGAAGAGGTTGTGGTCCGTGGCGAGGCCGCGGGTGATCCACTGGTAGAAGTGGTGGTGGGTGTTGACCAGGCCCGGGGTGACGAGGTGGCCGGTCGCGTCGATCCGGCGTACGACGTTCTCCAGGCCCCCGGGGGCCCTGCCTGCGCCGAGCGACTCGATGCGGTTGCCCGCCAGGACCAGGTGGCCCGTGGGGTACTCGGTGTCGTCGGCGTCCACGGTCGCGATCGAACAGTTCTCTATGACGATGCGCCGGTCTGCTGCCATGGTTCGTCCTTCTCGCTGTCGGGAGCGGGCACGGCAGGACCCGGGGAGGTTTGAGTGCCGCGGCCCGGTGGACGGGCCGCGGGTGCCGAAAAGGGAGCCGGTCGGGGACGCGGAGGGTCAGAGGTTGGTGAGGTCCACCGGGATGAGTGCCTCGCAGCCGTCCCGCAGGATCGTGGCCTCGATCAGCCCGTAGGGCCGGTCGGCGGCGTAGTACACCTCGTTGTCGTTCTTGAGGCCGAACGGCTCCAGGTCGACGAGGAAGTGGTGCTTGTTCGGCAGCGAGAAGCGGACCTCGTCGATCTCGGCGCGGTTGTCGATGATCCGCGCGCCCATCTGGTACAGGGTCTGCTGCAGCGACAGCGAGTACGTCTCCGCGAAGGCCTGGAGCATGTGCCGGCGCACCTGCCCGTAGGACTCCTCCCAGTCGGGCGCGGGCTGTTCGCCGTCGGTCCAGCCGAACCGCCACCGCGCGGAGACCTCGGTGGCGAGGATGCGGTCGTAGGCCTCTTTCAGCGTCGTGTACGTGTCCTTGACGTAGCCCCAGAACTCGGAGTCCGTCGAGTTCAGCACGACCAGGTCCTTGAGGCCCGACACAACCTCCCACGAGGAACCGTCGTACGTGATCTGCGTGACGCGGGTCTCCTGGCCCCTGCGGGCGAAGGAGTGCCCGGCCGCCCCGGTTCCGGTGGCCCGCGCGTCGGCCCCGGAGGTCCCGATCCGCTCCCAGGAGTACTCCTCGATACGGATGCGCGCCCGCCCGATCGGTTCCTGCGAGGTGACGAAGTGCCGGGCGAGGTGGATGCCGAACTGCTCGGCGGACTCGATGCCGTGCTCCTTGGCGAAGGCGTACACCGTGTTCTTGGTGGTGTCCGTCGGCAGTACGTTCGCGTTGGAGCCCGAGTAGTGGACCTCCTCCATGTCACCGCTGAGGGCGACGGAGACGTTCAGGTCCTTGATGTGGTGGGTGGCGCCGTCCCGGGTGATCCGGACGACGCGGTTCTCGGCCTTGCCGTACTGGTTCTGGGCCAGCACCGCCGAACGGGCAGGACGGGAAGGGGTGGTCATGTCTGCTAGCTCCCTCGGTAAACGGAGTAGCCGAACGGGTTGAGCAGCAGCGGTACGTGGTAGTGCTCGCCCGGGCTGACGGCGAAGGTGATCGCCACCTCGGGGAAGAACACGTGTGCGGCACCGCTGTCCCGGTTCGCGGGGGCGTCCTGCTGCGCATCGGCTTGCTTCTTCTCGAAGTACGCCTCGACGGCGAAGTCGAGCCGTACGTGTGTGGTGCCCTCCGGCAGGGCCGGCAGGTCCTTGCACCGCCCGTCGGCGTCGGTCGCGGAGCCACCGAGTGCCTGCCAGTCGCCGGCACGGCCGACGCGGGCCGCGAGCAGGACGGAGACCTCCCCGGCGGGGCGGCCGACGCTGGTGTCCAGGATGTGCGTGGACACGGAGGCGGTGGTGTCGGTGCTCATGCGGGTGCGTCCTGTTCGACGAGTGGGGCGAGGCGGATGCGGTTGATCCTGCCGAGTTCGGTGCGCGCGATCTCGCGCTCCTGCTCCGGCGTGTTGCCGAGCCGCCGCTTGACCGCGTCGCGCATCTGCTCGCCGGTGAGGCCGGTCGCGCAGATCAGGAAGACATGGCCGAACCTCTCCTGGTACTCCAGGTTCAGTTCGAGCATCTGCGCCCTGAGTTCGTCGGAGGCGTCCGCCATGCCGCGCTGTTCGCAGGAGGAGGCCGGGTCGCCCGGCTTCGGGCGCCCGATCGGCGGGTGTCCGGCCATCGCCTGCGCCAGGTCGGCGTCGGACAGGCCGGCCATGGCATCGTCGCTGGCCGCGAGGAGTTCGTCCGCGGTGGCGTACGGGCGCCGGGCGAGCAGGCTGCGCGCCCAGGTCTGCGAGGCACACAGCTCGTGCAGGGCGGCGAGGGCCGCCCGTTCCTCCAGGGCGTTGAACCGGGCGAGACCGCCGGGTGTCGTACTCGACGTCACGGGAAGCCTCCGTGGCCTTGTGCTGGACGGGCTGCGGCCAGCTAACGCCCTCGGAAACACCGCGTCAACACTTTGTTGAAAAATCCGGGTAACAAACACCGTCACCGCACACGGGGCGGCAGGCACCGGGTCACGAACGGGAGCGGCCTGCGCTCAGGCGCCCTTCTCCCGGTTCAGGTAGTTGTAGACGGTGAACCGGCTGACGCCGAGCGCGGTCGCCACGGTCTCCACGCCGTGCCGCACGGAGAAGGCTCCGCGCGCCTCCAGCATCCGTACGACCTCCTGCTTGGCCTTGCGGTCCAGTTCGGCCAGGGGCTTGCCGCGCTTGCGCTCCAGGGCGGCCAGGATGTGGTCCAGCGAGTCGGCGAGTTGCGGCAGCCGCACGGCCACCACGTCCGCGCCCTCCCAGGAGAGCACCACGTCGTCGGGCCCCGCCTGGTCGGGCGGCAGCATCTCGGCGCCCATCGCGTCGACCAGCGGCTTGACGGCCGAGACGAAGGGGTCGTCCGCGGATGCGGTCATCCCTCCCCCTCACCGATCACGTTGACCTGCAACGAGACCCGGGTGGCGCCCGCGTCCAGGGCCCGGCGCAGCAGCGCGTCGACCGCGGTGAGCACCGAGTCCGCGCCGCCCTCGGCGGTGTTCCCGAACGGGCCGACGTCCACCGCGTCCAGTTCCGCCCCCTCGATGACCTCGCGGGCGACCAGCGCGTGCGGCGGCGCCTCGTCGAGGTCGAAGGGTTCGGTCGTGAACTCCACTCTCAGTCGCACTGCGCCCCCATGACATCGCTCCGCCCTGCGTCTCCCGGCGGCACCGGTCCGGCCGGCCGCAAGGTGACCCTAGCCCACCCCGCTTTTCCCGCCGACTCCTCTTGACAAGGTCGGCACCCGCGGGCAGCCTTTCCATCAAGCAGAAAAGAATTTCCATCATACGGAATTAACGGAATCATCTGCGACGGACCCGCTCGACACGGAAGGGAGCGCCGACCCACATGCCCGGTTTCTCGATGGATGCGGCCGCAGAGCAGCGCTTCAACGTCAACCTGTCGATCCTCTTCACGGAGCTCCCGCTCCTGGAGCGCCCCGCGGCAGCCGCGGCGGCGGGCTTCACCGCGGTCGAGTTGTGGTGGCCCTGGACCGACACCCCCACCCCCGCACGCGCGGAGCTCGACGCCCTGCGGAAGGCGATCGAGGACGCGGGCGTACAGCTCACGGGCCTGAACTTCTACGCCGGGCAGCTGCCCGGCCCGGACCGGGGCGCGCTGTCGGTTCCGGGCGAGGAGTCCGAGCGGTTCCGCGCGAACATCGACGTGACCGCGGACTTCGCGCACTCGTTGGGGTGCACGGCTCTCAACGCCCTGTACGGCAACCGCGTCGAGGGCGTCGATCCGGCCGAGCAGGACGAACTCGCCCTGGAGAACCTGGTACTGGCGGCCCGCGCGGCCGACCGTATCGGCGCGGTCGTGCTGATCGAGGCCCTCAACGAGCCGGAGTCGCCGCGCTGCCCCCTGGTGAGCGCCCCGGCCGCGGTCGCCGTCGTCGACAGGGTCAACGAGGCGACGGGGCTCGGCAACGCCAGGTTCCTGATGGACCTCTACCACCTGTCCATGAACGGCGAGGACCTCCCGTCGGTGATCGAGCGGTACGCCGCGCGGACCGGCCATGTGCAGATCGCCGACAACCCGGGCCGCGGCGCCCCCGGCACCGGCTCGCTCCCGCTGGCGGAGCTGCTCGGCCTGCTGCGCGAACAGGGGTACGAGGGCTGGGTCGGCCTGGAGTACAAGCCGGGCGACCGGCCGAGCGCCGAATCGTTCGCGTGGCTCCCGCGCGAGGCCCGCGCCGCCCGCCCCGCTCGCACCGCCCGCGCTTCCCGCACTCCCCGCACCGCTCGCTGAGCGGCAACCCCCGGACGTAGAACCGCAGTCAGAGAGGCACCCCCACCATGAGCAACCCTGCCGACAGTTCCGGCACGCCCCGTCCGACGATCGCCTGGATCGGCCTCGGCATCATGGGCTCCCCCATGTCGGAGAACCTGGTCAAGGCCGGGTACGACGTCACCGGGTTCACCCTGGAGCAGGACAAGCTGGAGCGGCTGACCGCCGCCGGCGGCACGGCGGCCGGCTCGATCGCCGAGGCCGTGCGGGACGCCGACGTCGTGATCACGATGGTGCCGGCCTCCCCGCAGGTCGAGGCCATCGCGTACGGGCCCGACGGCATCCTGGAGAACGCGCGTTCCGGCGCCCTCCTGATCGACATGTCCTCCATCACCCCCCAGACCTCCGTGGACCTGGCGGCAGCGGCGAAGGACAAGGGCATCCGGGTCCTGGACGCCCCGGTGTCCGGCGGCGAGGCCGGCGCGGTCGAGGCCGTGCTGTCCATCATGGTCGGCGGCGAGCAGGCCGACTTCGACCGGGCCGGGCCGATCTTCGAGGCGCTGGGGAGGACCGTCGTGCTGTGCGGGCCGCACGGCTCGGGCCAGACCGTGAAGGCCGCGAACCAGCTGATCGTCGCGGTGAACATCCAGGCGTGCGCCGAGGCCGTGGTCTTCCTGGAGAAGTCGGGGGTCGACCTGCGGGCCGCCCTCGACGTCCTGAACGGCGGTCTCGCCGGTTCGACCGTACTGACGCGCAAGAAGGACAACTTCCTCAACCGCGACTTCGGGCCGGGCTTCCGCGTCGACCTGCACCACAAGGACATGGGCATCGTCACCGACGCCGCCCGCAACGTCGGCGCGGCACTGCCCGTCGGGGCCGTGGTCGCCCAGCTCGTGGCCTCGCT
Organism: Streptomyces sp. V3I8; assembly: GCF_030817535.1. NCBI lineage: Bacteria > Bacillati > Actinomycetota > Actinomycetes > Kitasatosporales > Streptomycetaceae > Streptomyces > Streptomyces sp. V3I8. The sequence continues at coordinate 1,960,593 of NZ_JAUSZL010000002.1, forward strand.
GCGCGCCCAGGGCGACGGCGGCCTGGACCACTCCGCGCTGCTGCGCGCGGTCGAGCGCCTCTCCGGCGCGCGGGTCTGACCGCCCGCCCCCGCAGACCCGGGCGGCGCCGGCGCCGACACCTGTCCTGTCGCGCCCGAGCGGCGGCGCCGCCCGGCACCAACTCCATGACGGCGCAAGGGATCCGGCGGGAGGTCGGATCCCGGGCGCACCGCCCGTGCGGACCGTGGACCCGGATGAGGGGTGGTCCACGGGACGGCCGGGCAGGGCAGGGACCGCGGCGGTGTGCGAGCCAGTGCGGTGGTGAAGGTCCCGGGGCCCCTCCTCGACCTGAGGGGAGGACGGCTCCCGGTACCGTCGCGCCGCCGCGGTCCCGGCCCGGAACGTGCTCCGGAGCGCCGCGTACGGACGGTCCCGTACGCGGCGCTCTTCGCCGTCCGTACGTACGCCGGTATGCGTACGCCGGCTACGGCACCCTCAAATCAACCTCTGAAGATGGTCCCGGGGGCTTCAACTCACCGCGCCGGAGGCACATTCTCAGCACATGGGGCCCGCCGGCACGGGGGCGGCGGGCCCCCTACGGGAACCACCGCGGGCCGGGCCTGAAACGGAGGTGGGACGCATGGACGACACGATCTCCGCGCTTCGGCGCGAGCCGTACGCGGCAGCGGTGTCGTGGAGCGGACCGCCCGCCGCAGGGACGGTCGCCGCGGTGACGGTGGCCGCGGTGACGGTCGCCGGGACGACGGTCGCCGTGCGCGGTGCACCGGTCGGGGGAGAGCACGGGGGCGCCGGACCGGTTCCGGGCCGCGGCGGGGGCGGCAGGCACTGAACACGGCGCGAGGCCCCCGTCCTGAGTCCTCAGGACGGGGGCCTCGGCTCTGTCCGGGGAGTCCGGCGCTCAGACCTTCAGGGGTCTGACGGAGGTGGGCGCGTGGCCCGGCTCGGTCGCGAGCTCCTCGAACTCCACGACGTTGCCGATGTCGTTGGTCGTGGACATCGCGATGTTGGTGACGCGCTCCAGGACCGCCTCGACCACCACCGGCACCTGGAACTCGGCCGCGAGCTTCTTCGCCTGCTCGAAGGCGGCGCCCAGCTCGGCCGGGTCGGTGACCCGGATCGCCTTGCAGCCGAGCCCCTCGACGACCTTGACGTGGTCGACCCCGTACACGCCCAGCTCGGGCGAGTTGATGTTCTCGAACTCCAGATTGACCTGGAAGTCGATGTCGAACCCCCGCTGGGCCTGCCGGATGAGGCCCAGGTAGGCGTTGTTGACGAGCACGTGGACGTACGGGATCCGGTGCTGGGCCCCGACGGCCAGTTCCTCGATCATGAACTGGAAGTCGTAGTCGCCGGAGAGCGCGACCACCTGCGCCCCGGGGTCGGCCTTGGCCACGCCCAGCGCGGCCGGGACGGTCCAGCCGAGGGGGCCGGCCTGACCGCAGTTGATCCAGTGCCGCGGCCGGTAGACGTGCAGCATCTGCGCGCCGGCGATCTGTGAGAGACCGATGGTGGTGACGTACCGGGTCTCCGGGCCGAAGGCCTTGTTCATCTCCTCGTAGACGCGCTGCGGCTTGATGGGGATGTCGTCGAAGTGGGTACGCCGCTGCAGGGACGCCCTCCTGTGCTGGGCGGCCCCGGCCCACGCGGACCGGTCCGGCAGCCCGCCTGCGGCCTTCGTCTCCTTCGCCACCTCGACGAACAGCTCCAGCGCCGCCTTCGCGTCGGAGGCGATGCCGTAGTCCGGGGCGAAGATCCTGCCGATCTGGGTGGGCTCGATGTCGACGTGGACGAACTTCCGGCCGGCCGTGTAGACGTCCAGCCTGCCGGTGTGGCGGTTGGCCCAGCGGTTGCCGATGCCGAGGACGAAGTCGGACTCCAGGAACGTCGCGTTGCCGTAGCGGTGCGAGGTCTGCAGGCCCACCATGCCGGCGTTCAGCTCGTGGTCGTCGGGGAGGCTGCCCCAGCCCATGAGCGTGGGGACGACCGGGATGCCGGTCAACTCGGCGAACTCGACGAGGAGTTCGCAGGCGTCGGCGTTGATGACGCCGCCGCCCGCGACGATCAGCGGCCGCTCGGACGCGTTCAGGAGCGCGAGCGCCTTCTCGATCTGCGCGCGGGTCGCGGCCGGCTTGTAGACCGGCAGCGGCTCGTACGTCTGCGGATCGAACTCGATCTCCGTGAGCTGGACGTCGATGGGCAGGTCGATGAGGACCGGGCCGGGGCGGGCCGAGCGCATCAGGTGGAAGGCCTGCTGGAAGACGCCCGGGACCTGGGCGGCCTCCAGCACGGTGACCGCCATCTTGGCGACCGGCCTGGCGATCGACGCGATGTCGACGGCCTGGAAGTCCTCCTTGTGGATCACGGCGGTCGGGGCCTGTCCCGTGATGCACAGGATCGGGACGGAGTCGCCGGTCGCGGAGTACAGACCGGTGATCATGTCGGTGCCGGCGGGGCCGGACGTCCCGATGCAGACGCCGATGTTGCCGGGCGCGGTGCGGGTGTAGCCCTCCGCCATGTGGGCGGCGCCCTCGACGTGGCGGGCGAGGGTGTGGCCGATGCCGCCGGAGGACTTGAGCGCCGCGTAGAAGGGGTTGATCGCCGCGCCCGGCACACCGAACGCGTCGGTGACGCCCTCGCGCTTGAGGATTTCGACTGCCGCGCGGGCAGCGGTCATACGAGCCATTGCGTACTCCTGCTTCGGCCGTGGGATTCGGGCTCCCGTCGCGCCCCGCGGAGAGCTTCAAATTCCGTATCGTGGAAAGTAACTTCTACTATCTGGAAGCAATGTAGGTCGGGGGGCGGGGGGCGTCAAGAGCGCGCGGACGGCGCGCGGGGGTTGCGATCGCGGGGTGTCCGGGCGATTCACTGCCGGAGCGCGCGGTTCCGGAGGACGATGGAGAAGCCGTCCCCGTGTGGTGTCGGCGTCACGGTGTTCTGGAGAGGGTCATGGCCGAGAGCGTGCCGGTCGTTTGTCCGGCCTGCCGGCGGGAGCATGTCTATGCGGCGCCGGCGTACCCGTGTGTGTGCGGGGCGCCGGTCGCGCCCCTGTTCGACGTGCGGGCCCGTCCCGAGTCCGTCACCCATCACACCTGGGACGAGGACTGGGTGACGATCCCCTGCACCGCCTGCGGACGCGCGGACCAGTGGCCCCGCCCGGAGCTCGGCTGCCCGTGCGGGACGCTGCTGCGGGTCCCCCTGGCGTACCCCGGGCCCGCCGGGCCCGATGACTCCGCCGAACCGGATGACCCCGCCGAACCGGATGAGGACGCCGAGTGCGCAGAGCACACCAGGTCCGGGGCGCGCGCCGAACCGGGGCCGGGGGCCGGGTTCAGCGGCCCCAGCGAGGTCGGCGGGCACGCCGCCGGTCCCGGAGCGGCGGCCCCGGACGCCGGCCACACGCCGAGGGCCGCCGGATCCGGAGCGGCCGACGCGCATGCCGGGGAAGCGCCCCGCCCCGCCGGCCACGGGAACGCACCCGACGCGGGCGGCGCGGACATACCCCGGGCGCGGCGCACCGGCGACACCGGTACGACCGATACCGGTACCGCCGGTTCAGGCGTCGAGCATGTGTCGCACGCCGCCGACTCCGACGCGGACGGCCCGGGCAGCGGGGGCGGCGGGGGCGGCCCCGGGAGCGGTGACACCGGAGCCGGCTCCGGCTCCGGCCGTGGGCGGCCGGTTCCGAGGCCGCGACGTCAGCGCCTTCCTGCCGCCGTTCCCCTCCCCCGCACCGAACCGGCGCCGCGCGCCGCGTTCCAGCCGGTGACGATACGGACGGCCCGTGACGCCGTCACCGCCGCCGCGCTGTACCTGCGCTGGCTCGGCTACCGGGACATCCGGCGGGCCGACCAGCGGCCGCCCTCCGGGATAGGTCTCGCGGCCCGCGGGATCGTCGCCCAGGTGGACCCGACCGTGCGCCCGGCCTCCCCGCGGGACGTGGAGTGCCTGTGGCTGACGGCGATGACGGAGTCCGCGGGCTGCGTCTACTTCTCCCTGGCCGGCTACGAGAAGGACGCCCGCACCTGCGCCGACTCGCTCGGCGTGCCCCTGTTCGTGCTGGACCTCACCGGCACCCCGCAACCGGCCAACAACCTCGCCGGCGAACTCGCCGAAAGCGGCGCCTGATCCCCCAACTCGGCCCGAACCGCGCATACTTGATCCCATGACCGTCAGAGCGGCCACATCCGCCGACCTCCCCGTCCTCCAGGACATCGAACGTGCCGCGGGCGAGCCGTTCCGCATCTTCGGGATGCCCGAGATCGCCGATGACGAGCCGCCCCCGCTCGACCTCCTGGAACGCTTCCGCAAGGCGGGTCACGCCTGGGTCGCCGAGGACTCCGCCGGCCGGCTCGTCGCGTACCTGATCGGCGAGCCCGTGGACGGCGCCTTCCACATCGAGCAGGTCTCCGTCCACCCGGACGCCGCGCACCAGGGCGTGGGGCGGACCCTGATCGCGTACGTCGCCGGGCGGGCGCGCCGGCAGGGACTGACCGGTCTCTCCCTGACGACCTTCGCGGAAGTCCCCTGGAACGCCCCCTACTACGAGCGGCTCGGCTTCCGCGTCCTGGCCGAGCACGAACTCACCCCGGGGCTGCGCGGCATCCGCGCGGCGGAGGCCGAGAACGGCCTGGACCGCTGGCCCCGGGTCTGCATGTACCTGAGCACACAGCCGCCGGGACCACGCGCCTAGACGGCAGGCGGCCCCGTCACGGCGCCCGGTTGCGGACGCCCCGGCCTTCCGTCCGCGTCTTCGTCCGCGTCGGCGTCTTCGTCCGCGTCCGCGTCCACGTCCGGGCACGCGCGGGGAGCCACCACGTCCGCCGTCCGCGCGCCCGCGAGCTGCGCCTGGAGCCGTTCGTGGCGGAACTCGAAACCCGCCCCCGACTGGCGCAGCACACCCCGCTGGTGCGCCTCCTCCAGGAACGCCATGAGCCGCCACGGCAGTTGCCCGGTCGCCGCCAGCCAGCAGCGCGCGACGACGTAACGGCCCCACGCGCTCAGCGCCACCGCGGCCGTGCCCAGCGGCAGCCACAGCTGGGTGCCCAGATGCACGAGGCCGCCCCAGTCGCCGGGCGTCGCCACCACGGGCACGCACACGCACGCCACGAGCAGCGCGACCATGCCGCCGCGGGTCAGGGACGCGGTCCGGTCGGTGCGCAGCGAGAAGCCGGGACTGGCGGCCCGCATCAGGTCCGAGGGCACACTGAGCGCGCGGTACACCCCGCACACACAGCCGCCGACCACACCGATCAGCAGCCCCGAGACCAGTACGGGCGGCAGGTTGCGGGCCAGCACCCCCGCGGCCGGTCCCTGGGTGAGCCAGTCCCGGCCCTCGTCCGGCAGCACCGAGCGCAGGTTCGCCGGGCGCACCGTGATCGTGGCCGGTCCGGCGCCCGGGGTGATGAGCGCGACCACGTCGCCGTCGCGTGACGCGAAGACCGTCCGCCGTGAGACGAAGTCCACGCACCGCCGCCGGGGCAGCAGCGGCATGGTGCAGTTCGGCGGCCGTGCCGATCCGGCGTAGGCCACCGGGCGCGCCCCGTCGCCGGGCAGCAGCAGTCCGCCCCGCAGCGGCCGCTCCGTGACGGCGCTGCGCACCCCGGCCCGCTCGGCGAAGTGCCAGCCGCGGATCTCCTGGCCCGTCAGGTTCGTCGCCGTACGGGACTTGAGCGCGGTCACGGCGACCGCCGCGAACCCACCCGCCGTGCAGGAGGCGACCCCGATCAGCAGCGCGGTGGCGGTGCCCCGGACCGTGCCCGACACGAACCGGCGGGCGATCCGCCCCGCGCGCGGTGTCCCTGCCGTCTGCCCGCCCCCGCGCGTCCCGCTCGTCATCAGGGCCGTCCCCGCCGCCGCGCAGGTGGTGCCGAGCAGGACGGTCCAGGGGCTGCCGTCCCGGCCCAGCAGGGCGTCGCCCGCCGCGCCCGTGCCGCCCACCGCCAGCGCGGCCCCGCCCAGCCGGGCCGCCGCCCGGCTCATGGCCCCGCTCCAGGGCAGCCCGAGCGGGGTGGGCCGGCGGGAGAGCCCGGCGATCCCGAGGAACAGGGTGAACAGCTGCGAGAACAGGAACCCGGCGATCAGGTCAGGGATCCAGCCGTCGGTGACCCCGCCGAAACGGAAACCGAAGCGCAGGTCGTCGAAGTAGGCGTACGCCGCCCACAGCAGCGCGCTCAGCCCGGTCGTGACGAGGGCCTGCCGCCGGCGGAAGCGCCGGTCCGCGCCGCGCCGCCCGGGCGGCAGCAGGTACCGGACCCCGAACGCGAACCCCAGCGTCTGCCCGGCCAGCACCGCGGTCAGGGAGACCACGTCCTCCAGCCGGGTCAGGTCACCGGCGGCGCGCGCCAGGGTCACCGGCAGCAGCAGCACGGACAGGACGGCGAGGGCCAGCAGCCCCGGCGCGTACACCGCGAGCGTCCGCGGCAGCAGCGACTCCAGCTCCCACCAGGCGAGCCGGCCCGTACCGCGGCGCTGCAACGCCCGCGCCACCACGGCCAGCCGGCGCGTCGCGTCGGCGGCGGCGTCCGTCCCCGCGTCCGCGAACGCCGCGGGGACGAACGCCCCCAGGAGGTGCTCCTCGACCGCCGCCACCGTGGGGAAGCGCCGCCGGTCGAGCAGGGGCGCGGGGTCGCGGGCGGTGTCGCCGTAGACCGTGCGGGCCAGAGCGACCATGAGCGGGGTGGTGAGGGCCTTCGCCGCGGGCAGGTCCGGGCGTTCCTCCAGCGTGCGCAGCACCTGCGTCCACACGGTGCGCGGGGTGCCGTCCGCCGCCGGACGCAGGGGCCGTGCCGAGCGTTCCAGGTGGGCCCCGGCCCGTGCGAGGTCCAGGGGCCGCAGTTCCACCACCTCGGCCCCGGTGAGCACGTCGCCCTCGTCCACCGCGGCCGCCCAGGCGTCGGCCCGGCTGGTCAGCATCAGGGGCGCGCCCGGGTCGAGTTCGGCGTTGATGCGCTGTACGGCCGTCGCGTACGCGGACCGGGGCAGTTCGTCGAAGCCGTCGAGGACCGGCGCCACCAGCGCCGTGTCGACCAGCACGCGGGCCAGGGTGCGGCGGTCGTCCGCCAGGGCGGCCAGCGGCCGGTAGTCGGCGGCCAGCCGGTCCGCGAGCCAGGTGCGCAGCGGCGAGCGCAGCGGGTCCCAGGAGGCGAGCGGGAAGATCACCGGGACCGGGCCGCCCTCCCGGCGGGCGTCGAGCCGGTCGAGGACGTACCGCATCGCGAACACGCTCTTGCCCGACCCCGGTTCGCCCAGGACCACGACGCGGCGACCGGGCGGGGCAGGGGCGGCCGCAGCAGCGGTGACAGCCACCGCAGTGGTGTCCGCGCCGGCGTCCGTCCGCGGACCCGGCAGCACGGCGCCGGACGGGATGTTGTGCGGGTGGTCGGCCAGGCGCCGGTCCGCGAGGCACCAGTCCACCTCCAGCGGCGCCGGGTCCTGGAGGCGCCGCAGCCGCGCCTCGGCCGCCCACTGCTCCCGTACGGCCTCGGCGAGCGACTCGACGGCCCGGCGCCGGTGCTCCCCGTCGCCGCCGTCCGGCCGGGGGCCGGTGTCGCCGCGCAGCACGTCCGCCAGGAGCGCCGCCACCGACATGAAGGCGCCGAGCGCCGTCAGCAGGACCCCGGCGGTGGCGGAGTCCTGCCACCAGAACCGCAGGATCGCCGCCATCGCCGCGAGCGCCACCGCGCACACGGCGAACCACAGGCGTCTGCGCGCCCCCGCCTCGTGCCATCCGACTCGCATGCCGCCGCTCCCCCGTCGTCGGAAATCCTCGATCGCCCGACCCCCGAAGTGAACCCTTTTAGTCCGCGCGACATCCGTGAACGGGCTGTTCAAGACACGTGTGGGTGAGCGCGTGGGTGCGTTCGGGGGGCGGTCGGGAGCGCATCGGGGCCTTCGACGCAGGGGTCAGGGGCATAAGCGGCGGGCATGGGCACGTACGGACGGCCCGCCCCGGGCCGCCGGATCCCAGGGCTCCGGCCGCTCCGGAACCCGCTGAAACCCCTGGACCCGCCGAAACCTCCAGGAGCATCTGCCCCTCTGGTTCTCCGGGCCTCTGGCCCGCTAGTTCCGCGGGCGGTCCGGCTGCGCGAACCTCTCCCGCAATTCGATCTTGCGCACCTTCCCGGAGACCGTCATCGGGAAGGACTCCATGATCTGCAGCCGGCTCGGGACCTTGTAGTGCGCCAGCCGGCCCTCGCAGAAGGCCCGCAGGTCCGTGAGCGTCGGTGGCTCACCGGGATCGCGCGGGACCACGCAGGCGAGCACCTCCTCGCCGTACCGTTCATGGGCCACGCCGACCACCTGCACGTCGGCGATCTTCGGGTGCGCGTACAGGAACTCCTCGATCTCGCGCGGGTAGATGTTCTCGCCACCCCGGATGATCATGTCCTTGATGCGGCCGACGATCTGTACGTATCCGTCGTCGAGCATCACCGCCAGGTCGCCGGTGTGCATCCACCGCCCGGCGTCGACGGCCTCGGCGGTCCTCTCCGGCTCGTCCCAGTAGCCGAGCATCACGCTGTAGCCGCGGGTGCACAGTTCACCGGCCGAGCCGCGCGGCAGGGTCACCCCCGTCGCCGGGTCGACGACCTTGACCTCGATGTGCGGCAGGACCCGTCCGACCGTGCCGGTGCGGTGCTCCAGGTCGTCGTCGCGGCGCGTCTGCAGGGAGACGGGCGAGGTCTCCGTCATGCCATAGCAGATGGACACCTCCGCCATGTGCATCTCGGCGACCACGCGTTTCATCACCTCGACCGGACAGGGCGAGCCCGCCATGATGCCGGTCCGCAGGGAGGAGAGGTCGTACGTCGCGAAGTCCGGCAGGTTCAGCTCCGCGATGAACATGGTCGGTACGCCGTACAGCGAGGTGCAGCGCTCCTCCTGCACGGCCCGGAGCGTCGCCGCCGGGTCGAAGGAGGGCGCCGGGACGACGATGCACGCGCCGTGCGAGGTGGCGGCGAGGTTGCCCATGACCATGCCGAAGCAGTGGTAGAAGGGCACGGGTACGCAGATCCGGTCCTGCTCGGAGTAGGCGATCGACTCCCCCACGAAGTACCCGTTGTTGAGGATGTTGTGGTGGGAGAGGGTCGCGCCCTTGGGGAACCCCGTGGTGCCCGAGGTGTACTGGATGTTGATCGGGTCGTCGCAGGACAACCCGGCAGCCCGCGCGGGGAGTTCGGCGTGCAGTTCGGCGGTCGCGCGGTCGAGCAGCGCGTCCCAGCTCGGGTCGCCGATGTACACGGTCTCCCGCAGCTCGGGACAGGTGGCGCGCACCTGCCCGACCATCGCCCGGTAGTCGCTCGTCCGGTGGCTCAGGGAGGCGAAGAGCAGCGAGATCCCGGCCTGCTTGAGGACGTACTCGACCTCGTGGGTGCGGTAGGCCGGGTTGATGTTCACCATCACGGCGCCGATGCGGGCGGTGGCGTACTGGACGAGCACCCACTCGGGACAGTTGACCGCCCAGATGCCCACCCGGTCGCCCTTGGTGACCCCGGCGGCGAGCAGCGCGCACGCCAGCCGGTCGACGTCCTCGGCGAACCGGGCGTAGGTCCAGCGGCGGCCCGACGGCACGTCGACGAGCACCTCGCGGTCCGGCCAGCGGGCCACCGCCCGGTCGAGGTCGGCCCCGACGGTGTCCCCGAGCAGGGCCGTGTCGCTCACCCCGTGCGCGTACGACAGCTGCGGGTGCGGCGGTTGCGCGTGCGTCGGCTGCACGTGCGTCGGCTGCGCGTACGTCGGTCGCGTGTGCGTCGGCTGCGCGTGCGTCGGTTCGGTCACCGGAAGTCCTCCTCGCGGTACTCGGCGTCCGACCCGGCCGCCGTGGCCTCGCGCAGCTCGATCCGCCGGATCTTCCCGGACACGGTCTTGGGCAGGGCGCCGAACTCCAGCCGGCGCACCCCGCTTGTAGGGGGCGAGGACCGTGCGCGCGTGCTCGAAGAGCAGCTTCGCGGTGTCGGGCCCCGGCTCCCAGCCCTCCGCCAGCACGACGTACGCCTTCGGGACGGCGAGCCGCAGTTCGTCCGGCGCGGGCACGACGGCCGCCTCGGCGACGGCCTCGTGCTCCAGCAGCGCGCTCTCCAGCTCGAAGGGGCTGATCTTGTAGTCGCTGGCCTTGAAGACGTCGTCGCTCCTGCCCACGTACGTGAGGTACCCGTCGGCGTCGCGCGAGCCGATGTCCCCGGTGCGGTAGTGACCGCCCGCCATCGCCTCGGCCGTACGGTCCGGGTCGCCGTGGTAGCCGGTCATCACGCCCACGGGCCGCACGGACAGGTCGAGCGCGATCTCGCCCTCCGCCGCGCCCGGGGCGCCCGACACGGGGTCGAGCAGTTCGACGCGGTAGCCCGGGCTGGGCCGTCCCATCGACCCCGCCTTCAGTGGCTGACCGGGGCTGTTGCACACCTGGACGGCCGTCTCGGTCTGTCCGAAGCCGTCCCTGACGGTGACGCCCCAGGCCCTGCGCACCTGCTCGACGACCTCGGGGTTGAGCGGCTCACCGGCGGCGACGGCCTCGCGCGGAGGCGTGCGCAGCCGGCTCAGGTCGGCCTGGATGAGCATGCGCCACACGGTGGGCGGCGCGCAGAACGTCGTCACCCCCGCCCGGTCCATCTCCGCCATCAGCCGGCCCGCGTCGAAGCGCGTGTAGGAGTGGATGAAGACGGTCGCCTCCGCGTTCCAGGGGGCGAAGAGGTTCGACCAGGCGTGCTTGGCCCAGCCGGGCGAGGAGATGTTCAGGTGCACGTCGCCCGGCTTCAGGCCGATCCAGTACATGGTCGCCAGATGGCCGACCGGGTACGACACATGGGTGTGCTCGACGAGTTTGGGCCGGGCGGTGGTGCCCGAGGTGAAGTAGAGCATCAGCGGGTCGTCGGCCCGGGTCGGACCGTCCGGCGTGAAGGGGCCGTGGTCGTGGCGGTGGACGTCCTCGTACGCGTGCCAGCCCGCGCGGTCGCCCCCGACGGCGATACGCGTGTAGTCGCCGGGCACCTCGTCGAACTTCGCCGTGTCCTCGGCACGCGCCAGGACGTGCCGGACCCGGCCCCGCCCGACGCGGTCGCGCAGGTCGGCCGGCCCGAGCAGCGGGGTGGCGGGGATTACCACGGCACGCAGCTTCATCGCGGCCAGGGCCGTCTCCCACAGCTCGGCCTGGTTGCCGAGCACGACGAGGATCCGGTCCCCGGCGCGGACGCCCAGCCCGCGCAGCCACGCCGCGGCCCGGTCGGAGCGCGCGGACAGCTCGGCGAAGGACAGCTTCGTCTCCCGGCCGTCCTCCTCGACGATGTGCAGCGCGGTCCGGTCGTTGTCCCGCGCGATGGCGTCGAACCAGTCGAGCGCCCAGTTGAAGTACTCCGGGCGGGGCCAGGAGAAGCCCTCGTAGGCCGTGGTGTAGTCCTCGCGGTGCTGCAGCAGGAAGTCCCGCGCGTTGCGGAAGTCCTCCGTCGGCGTCGTCGGCGGCGTCGTCATCCGTCCTCCTCGGTCCCGGGGCATTGCGGGGCGGCTGTCCCCCATCGTGTAATCCGTGATGCGGATCTCACCACCCCCGGACGGGGGTGGTGACGGTGAAGGGACGAGCACGTGGCGACTGGCGCGGCCGAGGCGGTGGAGATGCGCGGCGCGCTGATGCGGCTGCGGCGGGAGACGGGGCTGGCCGTCGCGTTCGGCGGGCTGGTCGAGCCGGGCCGCGGTCAGGTCCGCATCAGCGAGCTGAACGGTACGACGACGACGGCCCTGAGCGCGCTGGCGGTGTCATCGGGCAACGGACTGGGCGGCAAGGCGGTCGCCCTCGCCCGGCCGTGCGCCGTGACGGACTACTCCTCGTCCCGGCGGATCAGCCACGAGTACGACGGCGCGGTCGCCGCGGAGGGGCTGCGGTCCGTCCTCGCCGTACCCGTCGTCGTACGGCGCCGGGTGCGCGGTGTCCTGTACGGGGCTCTGCGCTCGGCCCGGCCCCTGGGTGACCGGATCCTGTCCGCGGCGGTGGAGGCCGCACGGGACGTGGAGCAGTCACTGGTCGTACGGGACGAGGCGTACGGCCTGCTGGCGGCGGCCCGCGCGCGCGGCGCGGACGGAGGGGCCACCGGGTCCGGAGGATTCCCCGGAGCCACGGGGGTGCAAGAGGCACACGGGGTGCAAGGGGTGCAGGGGGCGCACGGCATGGCCTGGGAGCGGCTCCGGGAGGCGCACGGGGCGCTGCGTGCGCTGGCGCCGCGTGTCGTGGACCCCGCGCTGCGGGCCGAACTGCTGGCGGTCTGCGCGACGCTGGCGGCCACCCCCGGCCCACTGTCCGCGACGGTCCCGCGGATCCGGCTCACCCCGCGCGAGCTGGACGTTCTGGCGTGCGTGGCGGCCGGCGCGACCAACGCGGCGGCCGGGTACCGGCTCGGACTGCGCGCCGAGACGGTGAAGGCCTACCTGCGCTCGGCGATGCGCAAGCTGGGCGCGCACACGCGCCTGGAGGCCGTGGTGGCGGCGCGGCGGGCGGGGCTGCTGCCGTGAAGGTCCGTACCTCTTCGCGTGTTCCCCGCATGTGCGGGACCCATGAAATCCCGTATACCGAATCTCTGTTATTTCCCTCACGGTCGGACCACCCGAATTCAAGGCCCTCTTTGCATAATATTGATCCGACACGACTTGAGAGGAGCGGTGCGCGTGCGACGGGATTTCGAGGAGCCTGTCAGACCCCGTTCCGAGCAGGTCAGCAGGCAGGTCGGCAGACCGGACACCGGCCGGGTCATCGGCCGGGAGGAGTTGCTCGGACGAGCGCGTGACCAGCTCTCCCGAGGGGGCAGCCTCCTCCTGCACGGGCCGCCCGGAATAGGAAAGTCGACCGTCCTGCGGGCTATTACCACGGAATATGCCGAATCCGCCCGGACGGTGTTGCGCTGCTCGGCCACCGAGTCCGAATCGCATCTGCCGTTCCTGGCGCTGGTCGATCTGCTGGGTCTGGTCGCCGACGAGGTCGCGGACACCCTGCCCGCCCCGCAGCAGGCCGCACTCGAAGCGGCGCTCACCGGTCGCGCCGAGTCCTCCCTGCACCAGGACGGCCTGGCACTGCGGCTGGCCGTCCTGTCGGTGCTGCGCGCACTGGCGGCCAGGGGCCCCGTGCTCCTCGTCGCGGACGACCTGCAGTGGCTGGACGCGCCCAGCGCCGAACTGCTGGGATTCGCCGCCCGGCGCCTGGGCGGCATGCCGGTGCGGATGCTCGGCGCGGTGCGCACCGGCACCGAACCGAAGGAGCAGGAGCACGACCTGTATCTACGCGCGTATCCGCCGGAGACGCTGGCCCTGCGGCTGGCTCCGCTGTCCCGGCCGCAGGTCTCCGAGCTGCTCGTCTCCCGTGGGTATCCGGACCTGAGCCGCTCGACCCTGCGGGACATCCACCACACCAGCGGCGGAAACCCCCTGTTCGCGCTGGAGCTGGGCCGCGCCCTGGCCGAGAGCCCGACGCCACCCCGGCCCGGTGAGCCGCTGCCCGTGCCGACCTCGCTGCGCGCGCTCGTGCTCAGCCGTCTGGAACTGCTGTCCGCCGAGGCCCGGCAGACCCTCCTCGTGGCGAGCGCGGGAGCCCGCCCCGCCCAGGCGCTGCTCGAAGCCGCGGGCCGTACGGACGCGGAGGCGGAGATCGCCCTCGCGGCCTCGCTCGGACTGGTGACCGCCCAGGGGCAGGACGGCAGGGGCCCGGACGGGCAGGAGGGCGCCGTACGGTTCGCGCACCCCCTCGTCTCGGCCGCCCTGTACGCCCAGGCGACGCCCTTCGAGCGGCGGGCGGCGCACGCCGCCCTGTCCACGGCGGCCTCCGAGCCGATCGAGCGGGCCCGGCACCTCGCGCTGGCCACCACCGGCACCGACGAACAGGTCGCCGCGCGGCTCTCCGAGGCGGCGGCCCTGGCCCGGGACCGCGGCGCGCCCTCGGTGGCGGCCCGGCTCGGGCTGCTCGCCGCCCGGCACACCCCGGCGGACGGCCGGCCCGGCGCGGACGAACGGCGGCTGCGGTCCGCCGAGGACGCGCTGACCTCCGGCGAGATCGACCTGGCCCGCGAGGTGGCCCGTGACGTCCTGGAGCGGGCGACGGACCCGGCCGTCCGGGTACGGGCCTGGATGGTCGTCATCGACTCGGCCGGGCAGGCGATGGCCGACGTCGAGTCCGTGTTCCCGCAGGCCCTCGCGGACGCGGGCGACGACCCGCGGCTGCTCGCGCTGGTCCGCTACCAGCTGGCGTGGCGGGCGCTCCTCCTGGAGGGCGAGATGGGCAAGGGCCGCGCGGAGGCCGCGCACGCGGCACGGCTCGCCGCCACCGCGGGCGACCGGAGCACCGAGCTGCTGGCCCTGTCCTTCCAGGCCCAGATGGAGACCCTGATGGGGCACCCCGCGGCCCCGGTGACGCTCGAGAAGGCCCTCGCGGAACCGCAGGACCTGCGGGTGGCCGTCGACCACAACGGCGCCGGGGCCACCCGTTTCCGCTGGCTGATCATGAGCGACCAGCTGACCGAGGCACGGGCCGCGATCACCCGGCTGCTGGGTGAGGTGCGGCGGCGCGGCATCGTCGAGAGCGAGGTGCACTTCCTGCGCGGGCTAGCCGAGACCGAACTGCGTTCCGGGCACTGCGGGCGGGCGCTCGACCTCGCCCACGAGAGTCTGCGGCTGGCCCGGGACACCGGGATCGGCGAGGCCGCGGGCAACATGTTCACCTCGCTCGCCGAGGCCGCCGGCGGCGATGTGCACCGGGCGCTCGTGCTGGCCCGCGACGCGGTGCGCCGCGCCGAGGAGGACGGCGACCTGGTCTACCTCTCGCGGGCCCTGGGCGCGCTCGGGCACGCCCAGCTGGTGGCCGGGGACGCCGCCGGTACGGTCCACTCCCTGCGCAGGGCGCGGGAGTCGGAGCAGCGGCTCGGCATCTTCGACCCGGCGCGCGGCCGCTGGCACGGCGACCTCGCCGAGGCCCTGGTCCTGGTCGGCGAGCCGGCGGAGGCGCAGGACGTCATCACGGCCACGCGCGAGCACGCGGTCCGGCTGCGGCGGGCGAGCGTCCTGGCCGTACTGGACCGGGCCGAGGCGCTGGTGAAGGCCGCGACCGGCGAACACGAGGCCGCGGTACGGCAGTTGCTGTCGGCGCAGGACCGGCTGGCGCAGCTCGGCTACGGGCTCGAGGAGGCGCGGGCCGCGTTCGCGCTGGCACGGCTGCGGGCGGAGCAGTCCGGCCACGGCGCGTACGACGAGGCGGCGCGGCTGTTCCGCCGCTGCAAGGCGATGCCGTGGCTGCGGCAGCTGGACGCGGTCGCCGCGGCCGCCGCCGTCCCCGGCTCCCCGCCGGTCCCCGCCCCGGCGGCCCCGGAGTCGATGCTCCCCCACCTGGACCGGCTGGCCTCGACGGAACGTCAGGTGGCGGCGCTGGTCCTGGAGGGTGCCACGAACCGCGAGATCGCCGGCCGCCTGTTCATCAGCGTCAAGACGGTCGAGGCGACCTTGACCCGCGTCTACCGAAAGCTGGGGATCCGCTCACGGGTGGACATAGTCCGCCTGGCAGCAGCCCAGCACAGAGCCAACTGACCGAGCCGCACAGGCAGTTGCCAGGCCCGCGGGGAACGGCGCGACAAGCCCCCACCGGTGACCGAGGGTTATCCCTCGGTCACCACGGCAGGGAGTTCCCTCATTGGACCCGCCCCGCCCTCCTCCTACCGTTGGACCCGCCCCGCAGGCTGTCGCACCCCCCACGCCCCCCACCGGCACCCCTGAGGAGATCCATGTCCGGGTTCACCCTTGCCAAGAAGGCCGCCGCCCTCACCGCCACGGTCGCCGCCGCCGCGACGACCTGTCTCCTCGGCGCGACCACCGCGAGCGCCGCCCCCCAGCCCATCGTCGGCGGCTCGACGACCACGGCCGCCGCGTACCCGTACGTCATGCAGATCACCACCGCCTCGCAGAGCCAGTTCTGCGGCGGCACCCTGGTCTCGCCCACCAAGGTCGTCACCGCGGCCCACTGCATGGTCGGCGAGACGCCGAGCGGCATCCGCGTGGTGGGCGGCCGGACGTACCGCAACGGCACCAACGGCACCGTCGCCCAGGTCAGCAAGATATGGATCAACCCGGGCTACACGGACGCCGAGGAGGGTGACGACGTCGCCGTCCTGACCCTGTCGACGTCCATGCCGTACACGCCGATCAGCTACGTCTCCGCCTCCGAGACCAGCCTGTACACGGCCGGCACCACCGCCCGCATCCTCGGCTGGGGCACCACCAGTTCGGGCGGCTCCTCCTCCAACCAGCTGCGCACGGCCACGGTCCCGACCGTGTCCAACTCCACCTGCTCCTCGGCGTACGGCTCGTCGTACATCTCCACCGACATGGTCTGCGCCGGCTACACCTCCGGCGGCGTGGACACCTGCCAGGGCGACAGCGGCGGCCCGCTCGTCATCGGCGGCAAGCTCGCCGGCATCACCTCGTGGGGCTACGGCTGCGCGGACGCCGGCTATCCCGGTGTCTACACCCGCCTGACGACGTTCTCGAGCCTGGTGACGGCGCAGGTCAACTCCTGACCGTACCGGTGACTTCCTGAGCGCGGTCGGCGCGATCGCGGCTCAGGGACAGACAGGGGGCGTTGCGGGCCTCCACGAGCGGCCCGCAACGCCCCCTCTCCATGGGTCCGCCGGCTGTCCGGCCCCGTCAGCCGGCGCGTACGACGGTCCCGAACCGCACGTCGTACGGGGCCGGCCCGCCGAGTACCGCGAGCATGCGCGCCGCCTCACCGGTCACCTCGGCGCGCTGCCGGCCGGTGAGCGTGCCGAAGGGTTCGACGGTGAGCACGCTCCTCCCGCCGGTCTCCTCCAGCCGCCACACACCCGCCAGGAACCCGTCGACGAGCAGGGCCGGGTAGGCCTGGTTGCCCTGCCAGGTACGGCCCTTGTGGTGGGCAGGCACCACCCGGGACCGGTCGGCGTGCGAGAGGAGCAGGTTGTCGAACTCGGGCAGCAGGCGCGCGGGGGCCGGGGTGTCCGCGGCGGGGCGGGGCGCGTGCGGCAGGTCGAAGAGCTCGGCACCTCGTTCGTCGGCGAAGGTGACCAGCTGCGGCCGGAGCCGTTCGAAGACCTCCCGCAGCCGGGTCAGCCCGGCCCAGGTCTGCATGTCCTTGACGGAGGCGGGCCCGAAGGCGCCGAGGTAGCGCAGGACGGTGGCGTCGGGGGCGGGAGCCGGCTGCGACGGCCTGCCGAGCCAGTGCTCGGCGGTGGTGAGCGCGACCTGGCCGCTGCGGCCCCACAGCCCGCGCGGCGTGACCTGGACGAGGGGCAGCCGGCAGCGGGCCGCGACGGCGAGCGCCGACGGATCGGCGTCCGGCCACTCGGCGAGCAGTGCCTCACGCAACTGCTTCATGGTGCGCGGCCGTACCTCGACCAGTTCCCGGGCGACCGCGGCGAGCCGGTCGAGGTCCACTCCGGCGAGGCCCTGCCGGAAACCGTACAACTCCCTTTCCCGGGCGGCCTGTACGAGTGGACGCAGAGTGAGGCAGTCGTCGGCGGTGTGGGTGTGGATGGTGGACCGCAGGGTGACGATGCGGACGGCCTCCCGCGTCTCCATGGCGGCCGACAGCTCCTGCGGCGCGAAGCCCTCCAGACGGGCGGCGAGCGCGTGGTACGGCGGTTTCACGTTCTGCGCCTGGAGGCCGACGAGGTGTGCCACGGCGTCCGTCGCGGACAGGGTGGCCCGACGCAGGAGGAGCTGTCGTGCGAGGGTCGCGCGGTTCAGTTCGCGGACGCTCAGCACGGGGGCGGTCGAGGTCTTCGTCATGTCCGCACGCTACCGAGGCATGCGGACACCTTCTGTCCGCATGCCGCAACCACGCACCCCTTCACCCGTCCCCTTCGCCCGTCCCCTTCGCCCGGCGCCGTCCCGCCGTTCGCCCCGTATATCCTGCACGCGTTCCACAGGTCGGGTCAGGTACGAGACGGAGGCAGCCGCGATGCCGGAACGCCGGGCCAGGGCCCGTCCCGTACCCGCCGCCAAGGGCGGCCGGAGATCGGTGTGGCGCCGCGCCCAGGGCGCCGCCGCTCCCCCGCCGCCGGACCCGCGGGCGTCCGATCCGGCTCCCGCCGCCGACGCGGTCCCGGCCGAACCGGACAGCGTCGTGCAGGCGGCGCTCTACCGGGACGGGGTGCGCGTCGCGTCCCCGGCCTCCCTCGCGGACACCTTCCGTGAACTGCGCGACCAGCCGGACGGCATGGCGTGGATCGGCCTGGCCCGCCCCACGGAGAACCAGATCCTGTCCCTGGCGGCCGAGTTCGACCTCCATCCGCTCGCCGTCGAGGACGCGATGGAGGCGCACCAGCGGCCGAAGCTGGAGCGCTACGGCGAGACGCTGTTCGTCGTCCTGCGCGCGGCCCGCTACCTCGACGCGTCCGAGGAGGTCGACTTCGGCGAACTGCACGTGTTCCTCGGCCCCGACTTCCTGATCACGGTCCGGCACGGCGCGGCCCCCGACCTCTCGGCGGTGCGCCGCCGTATGGAGGAGACCCCGGACCTCCTGAAACGCGGCCCCGAGGCGGTGCTGTACGCGATCCTCGACGCGGTGGTGGACGGTTACGCCCCGGTCGTCTCCGGCGTCCAGAACGACATCGACGAGATCGAGACCGAGGTCTTCGGCGGCGACCCCTGGGTCTCGCGCCGCATCTACGAACTCTCGCGCGAGATGGTCGAGTTCCAGCGGGCCACCCGCCCCCTGGTCGGCATGCTGCACGCCCTGATGGCCGGTTTCGCCAAGTACGGCACCGACGAGGAACTCCAGCGCTACCTGCGGGACGTCGCCGACCACGTCACGCACACCAGCGAACGCGTGGACGGCTTCCGCCAGGCCCTCACCGACATCCTCACGGTCAACGCCACCCTGGTCACCCAGCAGCAGAACGCGGAGATGCGGGCGCTGGCGGAAGCGGGCTTCGAACAGAACGAGGAGATCAAGAAGATCTCGTCGTGGGCCGCCATCCTCTTCGCCCCGACCCTGGTCGGGACGATCTACGGCATGAACTTCACGCACATGCCGGAGTTGCACTGGGCACTCGGATACCCCTTCGCGGTCGCCCTGATGGCGGTCGTATGCACCAGTCTGTACGTCATCTTCAAGCGGAAGGACTGGCTCTGAGTAACCGACCTCACGAGCACACGCACCACCGATTCGCACCGCCGAGGACGCCTGACCTGGGACCGGATCAGCGCGGAGCTGCTGGAGCAGACCTGAGACCCGAATCCCGCACATCGGCGGCAGGCCAGCGCCCTAAGAGTTTGATCTTGGCGACCGGCCTGCTGCGGAACGCTCACAACCACCCCACATATCCGCGCTTGATCACCTGCGCATCGTGGATAGAGGCCCATGAGGTCGGCAGGTAGGCGTCGCTGCGGCCCCGGATGACACGGGCTTCTGGGCGGCGCGCCGGCGGGTTGGCCAGGTAGGCGTCGATGTCCGGGATCGCGAAGCCGGCGCCACGACGGCACTTGCGCTCATACGGCGCCAGCTCGTTCAGGTTGCACGGGCGGCAGAGGATTCCGCGAACACAGCAGCGGGTACTGGTGCGCTTCATGCCGCAGCAGTGATGGTCGTGATCGATCTGCCAGGGGCGTGGTTCGGCGTGAGGGATATCGCCGTCGCAGGGCTCCTCATTGTCCCCGCAGAGGCCGCACCGGAAGTTCTGCGCGCGCCAGATCGCGTTGTACTGGGGAACGGTGAGCCCATAGTTCTCGATGCCCCGGCGCATCCGGTAGCACCCTTGGCACTCACGACCCCGCACCAGGCGGGCCGCCCACGCCCCACAAGTGCAGAATTCGCCGTCCCCCTCACGTTCGATACGCGTCATGATCTGCTCGATCTCTTCCGGGGAAATCATGCCGGGATCCTAGAGCTCTCCGCTGACAGCGCCGACCCCCACGACCCGGTGGCCGACCTCTACCGCGGCTGGGACCTGCACGTCGACTTCGGAGTGCGACACCCCGCGTTCTACATGCTCATGTACGGCACTGTGCAGCCCGGGCGGCGGCCCCCGGCCGCGGACGAGGCGCACGCCCTGCTGGTCACACTGCTGGGCCGGGCGGCCGAGGCCGGGCGCCCCCGGGTTCCGGTGAAGCAGGCGACCCTCGTCATCCACGCCGCAACAACGGGTGCCACGCTGGCGCTGATCGGCGAAGAGCCCGCGGAGCGGGACCTGACCACTTCGGCACGGCTGCGGGACGCCGTCATCGCCTCCCTCACCACGGACCCGCCCGCCTTGTCCGGGTCGGACCTGGCCTCGCGTGCACCCGCCCTCGATGCCGCACTGGAAACCGCGCTCACCACCGGGGGACCTCTGCGAGACACGGAGGCGGCTCTGCTGGCGGCCTCAAGGGTGCCGAACCCGTGAAGTGCTGATCGCATGGCGCGTGCGAGAGTCGACCACGCGCGTCGGGCAGGCCGAAACCGGCGAGGACGTCGAGCAGAACCTGCAACGCCTCTTCGCTGACGCGGCGGTCCTGCTCGTCACCGGCCGCCGGAGCGGGGACGGTGGCGGCGTAGCGGCCGGGAGGGGCCCGGCCACAGACGCTTCGGGCCGTCACCGGGCAGACAGCGGATGCGTGGGCGATGGTCCTGCGGGGTCTCTTGTGATCGCATGGCCGAGCGTGCGGATGCCACTGCCTCGTCTGCTTTCCGTTTCACTGCCGTCAGGGCCCCTGCCTCACTCCACGCAGGTGCGGCGCCCTGTCTGGCGGATCATGGTGTGAAGGCGCGCCGGACTGTCAATGCGAGTGCGGCACGGCGCGCCTCGTGGGCGGCCTCGGGTTCGTCCTTGTACGCGGCGTACATGGGGCTTGCGGGCGACCAAGTCATCGACATGGTGGTGACGATGGCGAGTACGTCGGCCGGCGGGATGCCGGGATCGACGAGGCCCTTGGCCTGGGCGTCGGCGATCGACTGGATCTTCTCCCCGTCGTGACCTGGCATGAAGTGGTAGAGGTCGCCGGTGGGGGTGCGTTCCAGTCGGGCCCAGGCGGCCAGGCGGACCAGTTCGGGACGGACGAGGTAGGCGTCGTAGAGCCGGACGGCATACCCGGGCAGGTCGTCGCCGGTGGCCGGGACCGTGTCGACGATGACGTCGAGGTGTTCGGTGAAGACGGCGTCGAAGAGTTCGTCCTTGCTACGGTAGTACTTGTAGATCTGGGCCTTGTTGACGTGGGCGGCGGCCGAGATCCGATCGATGCGTGCGCCGGCGATACCGTAAGCGGCAAACTCGGTCGTCGCCGCGTCGAGCAGACGCCGCCGCGACGCCTCGCCCGCGCTGGTGATCTGTCCGGTCTTCATGGCCTCATCTTAAACAAACCATTTCGTTTACTGTCCGAGGGCGTGCGGTGTGCAGGGACGGCGATTGCGCACACCGCTGCGAGCAGCGCGGCGACCGCACCCAGGAGGAACACGGTGCGGAAGTCGGCTTCGGACGGTACGGCGGGGGGGCCGGTGGCCGCGCCAACCAGGACCACCCCTGTGAGGGCGCCTGCGAAGGCGGTCCCCAGGGAGCGGGCCAGGCTGTTGAGACCATTGGCTGCCGCGGACGCGGACGCGGGTGTCTGGTCCATGATCAGGGCTGGCATCGCCGCGTAGGCCAGGCTGACACCCGCACCGATGACCGTGGTGAACATCAGGATGTCCCAGGTACCGCCCATCCGGAAAGCCGCGGTCCCGTACCCGGCGGCGACGACGACGGATCCGGCGACCAAGGTGGTCCTGGGCCCCCTGGCGGCCGAGAGCCGGGCGGCCAGCGGCGAGAACGCCATCACCGCCAGTCCGGCGGGCGCGAGCCACAGTCCGGTCTCGACCATGGACCGGCCCAGTCCATAGCCGGAGGACACCGGGAGGTGGAGGAGTTGCGGCGCTGCCAGGGCCTGGGCGTACATGGCGAAGCCGATCATCACCGAGGCGAGGTTCGTCATCAGCACGGGCCGTCGCGCGCTCGCACGGAGGTCGACCAGGGGGGAGCGGTGGCGCAGTTCCCACCAGGCCCACGAGGTGAGGACGGCGACGGAGGTGGCCAGCAGGCCAAGTGCGGTTTCGCTGCCCCATCCGCGCGCACCGCCCAGGGACACGGCCAGGAACAGGCACACGAGCCCCGCGGCCAGGCCGAGTGCTCCGACGGCGTCGAAGCGCGCCCTGGTTCCCGGCGGGGAGGCGGGAACGATCCACAGGATCAGCAGAGCGACGACCAGACCCAGGACCGAGGGCACCCAGAACAGGGTGTGCCAGTCCATCTGCTGCGCCACGGCGGCGGACAGCGGCAGTGCGATCGCCGCTCCGACGCCGAGGGAGGAACTCATCACGGCGATGCCGGAGCCCAGACGGTGCGCCGGCAGCACCTCGCGCATGATGCTGATTCCGAGAGGGACGGCCCCCGTGCCGAATCCCTGGAGGGTCCTGCCGGTCACCATGAGGGGAAGAGAACCGGCCAGCGCGCCGAGCACGGAACCGGCGATCAGGAAGGTGATGCTGATCAACAGGAGCCGCCTTGTGCCGTACAGGTCACCGAGCCGTCCCGCGACGGGGACGGCGACGGATGCGCCGAGCAGGGTCGCGGTGATTGCCCAAGAGGCGTTGACCGGTGACGTGTGCAGCAGTTCCGGCAGCTCGGGCACGAGTGGCACGATCAGGGTCTGCATCGCGGCGACCAGGATGCCGGTGGCTGCGAGGATGACGATGACCGCGGTGCTGCGTGGGGGCCGGTCGCCGGTCGCGGGTTCCCCGGCGGAGCCCCGTCCGGGACCTGCGACAGGGCGGCGGGCGAGGGCTCCGGTGAGGGGGGTCACGGTCACGCGGCGGTCATGTCGAGGACGAAGCGGTAGCGGACGTCGTTGCGGGCGAGGCGTTCCAGGGCCTGGTTGGCCTGGTCGGGGCGCATGAGCTCGATCTCGGCGGTGATGCCGTGCTCGGCGCAGAAGTCGAGCATCTCCCGGGTCTCGGCGGTGCCGCCGCTGCCGGCTCCGGCGAGGGTCTTGGCGCCTTGGATGAGACTGAGGGGGTTCACCGCGATGTCGCCCTCGGGGATGCCGACCACGCAGAGGGTTCCGTCCATGGCGAGCGCGGTCAGGTAGGGGTCGATGGAGTGGGGTGCGCCGACGGTGTCGAGGATGAAGTCGAAGCGTCCGGCTTGCGCGGCCATCTGCTCGTCGTCGGTGGACAGGACCACGTCGTGAGCGCCCAGTGCCCGGGCTTCGGCGGCCTTGTCCGCGGTTCGGGTGAACTGGACGACCTCGGCGCCGAGTGCGTGGGCGATTTTGAGGGCGATGTGGCCGAGTCCTCCCATGCCCACGACGCCGACCGTCTTGCCGGGGCCGACGCCCCAGCGCTTCATCGGCGAGTAGGTGGTGATGCCGGCGCACATCAGGGGCGCGGCGCCGGCCGGGTCGAGACCTTCAGGCAGGTGGTAGGTGAACTTGGCGGGCAGGACGTACTGCGAGGAGTAGCCGCCGCGGGTGGGGAGCCCGTCCTTGGGGTCGGTGTTCCCGTAGGTGAGCGTCGGGAAGTGCTCGCACCAGTTCTCCCGGCCGGCCCGGCAGGGCGTGCAGGTGCCGCAGGAGTCGATGATGTTGCCCACCGCCACCTTGTCGCCCGTGCGGAAGTTCGTCACGGCGCTGCCGACTTCGAGGATCTCGCCGGTCATCTCGTGTCCGGGTACGAGAGGGAAGACGTCGCCGTGCCGGATGGCCGAGATGTCGCTGGAGCAGACGCCGCAGTAGTCGACGCGTACGGCGACGTCGTCGGGGAGCAGGTCGCGGCGGGTGAAGTTCCAGGGTTCCAGGGGGCCGTTGCGGTGGTGGGCGGCCCATCCGCTGATGTTCCTCATGAGGGTTGTTCTCCTTCGTCGTCTTCACCGGGCACCGCGGGGTGGAGAGGGGCAGCACGCGTGCCTGACATGTGCGGTCCCGCGGTGCACCGAGGTGAGTGGGTTGTGCTTGCCGGGTGTACCGGCGGGCGGGGTGGTCAGAGCTGGATCATGACGGTCTTGGTCTCGGTGAAGGCGTCCAGGACGTCGGTGCCGTGCTCGCGTCCGATGCCGGACTGCTTGAACCCGCCGAAGGGGACGGTCCCGGCGCTCATCTGCCCGTAGGTGTTGACCCAGACGGTTCCTGCCTGCAGGCCGGCGGCGATGCGGTGGGCGCGGGCGAGGTCGGTGGTCCACACGGCGGAGGCCAGTCCGTAGTCCGAGTCGTTGGCCAGGCGCAGCAGTTCGGCCTCGTCGGTGAAGGACATCAGTGCGGCGACAGGGCCGAAGATCTCTTCCTGGGCTACGCGCATGTCGTTGGTGACGTTGTCGATGACGGTCGGCGGAACGAACAGGCCGGGTTCCGCGGGGAGTTCTCCTCCGTGGCGCAGCCGGGCGCCTTCCTTACGTGCCACGTCGAAGTATGAGGTGACGCGCTCGAAGTGCCGGCGTGAGGCCAGCGGACCCATACGGGTGTCGGGGTGGAAGGGGTCGCCCATGGTGTAGGTGGCCAGTTCGTCGGCGAGCAGTCGGCCGAACTCCTCGCGCACGCTCTCCTCGACGAAGATGCGGGTGCCGGCGACGCATCCCTGGCCGGTGCCGGCCAGGAAACCGAGCGCCGCGCCCGCCGCCGCGGCCTTGAGGTCGGCGTCGGAGAAGACGATGTTCGGGGACTTGCCGCCGAGTTCGAGGGTGACTCGCTTGAGGTTGCCGCTGGAGGCCTGCAGGACGTGCTTGCCGACGGCGGTAGAACCGGTGAAGGAGACCTTGTCGACGCCGGGGTGGGTGATGAGTGCCTCCCCCGTCACCCCTCCGTCCCCGGTGACGATGTTGACGACACCGCGCGGCAGGTCGGTGTCCTGCAGGAGTTCACCCAGGCGCAGTGCGGTGAGGGGGGACTGCTGGGCCGGCTTCAGGATGATGGTGTTGCCGGTGGCCAAGGCCGGTGCGAGCTTCCACACGGCTTGGAGCAGCGGCCCGTTCCAGCCCGTAATGCCGACGACGACGCCCAGCGGCTGGCGCACGGTGTAGTGGAACTGGCCGGGCTCGGAGGGCGCCGTCTGCCCGTAGATCTTGGTGGGCCAGCCTGCGTAGTGACGCATCACCTCGACCGAATGCGCGACGAACCAGCGGCTCAGGAAGAGCGGGGCGCCCATGTCGAGGGACTCCAGGGTCGCCAGCTCTTCGGCGTTCTCCTCCATCACCTGGGCGATCTGCAGGAGGATCTGACTGCGCTGGTAAGGGGTGAGGGCCGCCCAGGACGGGGCCTCGAAGGCTGCGCGGGCGGCGGCGACAGCGCGATCGACTTCCTCAGGGCCCGCGGCGGCGACGGCGGTGAGCACCTCCTCGGTCGTGGGGTCGACCGTCTCTATGGTCCGGCCGGACAGGGAGGGGACCCATTCGCCTCCGATCAGGAGTTTCTTCGGTTCGCCGCGCAGGAAGGCGGGCGAGGGGCGGTCGGCCGGCGCCAGGACGAGAGGGGTCAGGCTGTACATGGAGATCCTCCGAAAGAAGAATAAACAAACTGGTTTGTTTCGCAAGAAGAACGTACCCTGCCCGCCAGCCGCCGGTCAACTAACTAGTTTGTTTATTCGATGCGGGAGGTCGGACGGGCCTGCCCGGCCCGGGCGGATCGATCGTCTCTGCGAGCCCCGCGCGATCCGCGCCCGTCCGGTAGACCCTGGCTCCCGGCAGCCGTATGCCGCCACTCACGCCTCCGCGCGGGATAAACCGCCTGGAGCGGGCGGCGGACGGTTCGTTCACGACGGGAAAGAGTTCCTGCCCCGCCGCGCACGCGCGGGTGAGGCGCGGAACCTACATCTGGCGGCGTACGGCCGTGACGCCGTTCCAGAGGTGCGGCAGCGCTTCGAGATGTCCGCTCAGTTCGGCCCGCGCGCTCGCTTCCTGAACCGAAGCCGCGCCGCCCAGGAGTGCGGAGCGGGCGGTCTCCAGACGGCGTACCGCCCACCGGCCGCATCGCGCCCGCTGCGCGACGCGGGCGACCCGCAGGGATCGTGCGGCACGGCTCAGCGCCGGATGCCCGGCGCCGAGTTCGTTGCCCAGGCGGACGTGGAGCAGGCGCAGGTCGTACCAGAAGGTGTAGGACACCTCTGCCAGGAACACCTGTGTGCAGATTCGGGTGATCAGCGCGGGGGCAGAGGCGGAGCTGGACGGAACCGGCACGGGGTTGCCCTTGTTCGGAGGGAGCGGAGGGTTCAGCGCGGGCGGGATGACGACCGGGCGGCCGGGGCTTGGGCAGGGAGCCGTGGGCACGAGAGTGTGGCCTGGGGCGATGAGCCCGGTTTTCACGGAGGGACGATGGACATCGGCCCTCGGTCCAAGGAGGGCTCGGCCGGAGAGGTCCTGTACGGCTTCCGGGCGCTCAGCACCGTTCATCCCCGCGGCCCGAGCTCTTCGGCTCGGTCCTCATGCCATGGCGGTGCATGGTGACGCGTTGTCTCGCCGGTCAGGGTGGAGAGGTCGCCGCAGGGAAGCGGGGACGAAACCCGGCATCGGCGGCGCACGCCCGGACCGTACTCATGAGCGCAGCCCACTGGGCGACGAGTCGCCTGTCCGGGAACGTTTAGCTCTGGCGGCCCGCCGATGCGCCGGCCTCTGGCCCCCCTCTCCCGGCCCCCGTCCTTGATGCGCTCTGCGGCATCGGTGTCTGCGCCCGCGCAGAGCTGGGGACGGGAAGGGGGAAGAGCGGACGGTCCACGCAGCGCCAGGTCCGGATCAGGGGATGAGGACCAGGCGGATCGGGGCCGGGCCTTCGCCGCGCAGGAGGCGTTCCAGCGCCTGGCCCGCTTCGGCGAGCGGAAGGACGTCGGTCACGGAGCGGGAGAACTCGAGGCGGCGGCGGCCCACCAGCGCGACGAGTTCCCGTATGTGCTGGTCGGTGGACCCGTAGTGGCCCAGGATCTGCTGCTTAAAGTAGCTGAGGTGGGTGCCGTTGGTGATCACCAGTGGCTTGTCGGTCAGCCCGGCGAGGACCAGCTTGCCGCCCGGGGCGAGGCACGTCACCGCCTGCTCACGTACCGCGGGAACGCCTGCGAAGTCGAACGCCACGGCCAGTCCCCCGCCCCCGGTCTCGGCGAGCAGCTTCTCCCGGAGTCCGGGGTCCGCGGGATCGAAAGCAGCGTCCGCTCCGAGCTGCAGGGCACGATCCCGCGCCTCGGGCAGCGGGTCCACCGCTATGACGGGTGCCGCGCCGATCATGCGCAGCAACTGGACGGCGTGCACCCCCAGTCCGCCGGCGCCCCAGACGGCGACGGGCTGCGCCGGGCGGACCGCGGCGGTGGTGGTGATGGCCGCCCACGGCGTGGACACCGCGTCGGGAATGATGGCGGCCTGCTCGAACGGCAGGTCGTCGGGGATCGGTACGAGGGTGGTCTCGGAGGCGAGGGCGTACTCGGCCCAGCCCCCGTCGTAGTCGACTCCGCGTGTCCACACGGCGCCTTCGCGCTTCTCGCCGGCCTGCAGCAGTACGCGCGCGCCCGGCTGCCAGCCCGTCACCCCGGAGCCGAGTTCGGCCACGGTGCCGGCCACCTCGTGGCCCAGCGTGACCGTGTCGCCGTCGAGGAACAGCGGAGTGAGGCCGCCCTCGACGAGATGGGCATCGGAAAGGCAGACGCCGGCCGCCTCGACCTTGACGAGTACCTGGCCGGGGCCGGGACGCGGGACAGGGACATCCTGGAGGGAGAAGGTGCGGGTCTTGACGTTGAGCCGTCCGGCGAGCATGACAGTCACCTGTTCTTCATTGGAAGAGAGAAAGGGAAAGGGCGAGCACGGGGAGAAGGCGAGCACCAGGGAAGACGGGCCCTGCGCACGTAAGCGGGCGGATGCCACGGCCAGCGGTTCAGGCCGGGCCGGGGCCGGGCAGAGCAGGGCTGACGGTGTGCAGAGCGCCGGTCAGCGCGGCAACGGCCACGTCCACCACCACCGGCCTCATGACGTCACGGCCGCCATCCTCGAGCCAGGCCAGGCAGGCGGATTCGACGAGACCGAGGTAGCCGTCGAGGGCGATGACGACTCCGGGGTCGCTTTCCGGCAGCGCGAACATGTCGGCGACCAGGCGGCGGTAGGCGCGCCTGCCCTCGTCGCGGACGGCGAGCGCGGCCGCGGGAACCGATCCCGGTGAACGCATCAGCACGGCCCACCCATTCGGCCCCTCGGCCACGAAGCTGAGGTAGACGTGCAGGCCGGCCCGGGCCCGCGCCCAGCCGTCGGCGGCGGACCCCAGAGCGGCGTCGGCTTCCCGGTGACGCTCCAGCAACTGGCCCAGCGCGTGCTCCACCATGGCCGCGTACAGTCCGGCCTTGCTGCCGAAGTACCGGTGTGCCAAAGCCTCCGAAGCACCGGCCGCGCGGGCGATCGCGGCCACCGACACCTGCGAGTACTCCGCCGCGTCGAAAGCGTGACGTGCGGCTTCCAGGAGCGCGGTACGGCGCTCGGCCTCCCCCAGCCTGCGCCGGGGAACACGGTCTGATTTGCTCATGCCCATGATCGTACACATTATTGAGTCGGACTCAGTAACGTGCACGAGGGGAGGGCGGCACGCCACAGTGAGAACCACAGCGAAACGCAACCTCGGAGGGCATTTGATCTAGGCCGTATGCCGAAAGTGGATCTTTAGTGGTGGATCATGGTCCGGTGATACGTCGCCACGAACTGTCCGATGTCGGGTGGGAGTTCGTCACCTGTGCGGCAGCCCTACGCCACCCGCCAGGCTCTCTCAGGGGTGCGGGGAGGGTGCTGCCACCGTCGGCAGGACGAGTACGCCGTCTTCTGTCGCTGTGACGGCATGTCCCCACTGCATCAAAATCCCTGCCACCGCGGTCTGCACCACTACCTGGATACTGCCGTCCGGTGCACGGCCGGATCCGGCCGTCGGCAGTACCTGGAACCCTTCCGATGCCACCCACCTGACAAGCACGCCCTGGGGCACCTCGCTCACCCGCAGGCCCGAGGTGTCCGCATCTGCCTGTGCGACCAGGTAGAAGCCCGCCCCGCGAAGAGCATGCTCCACCTGGGACACAAGGACAGACGTAGGCGAAGAACTAACCCCAGTTCCCCGGATCAAGCCTTCCATGCGTGTACCGCCTGCCGCTTACGGAGCCGTGCGGCCGACGACGTCCCCGTCCGGATCATCGGCCAGAGCGATCACCGCCGCGACGCGTTTGCCCACCGCCTCCCGGCACACCTCCGTAAGCCTGGCTGAAAGCGCCGGTCATCATGAGCGAGAACCGGCTCTCAGGAAAGCCATACCTCCCTCCATGCCGGGTGCAGCTCGTAGGGCGGGGGCTCACGTGCCCGCGCCGAACAGCAGGCCGCCGCGGGCTGACGAATACCACGGCGTCCTGGGGAGGTGGCCGGCGTCCTTCCCGCCTGCCGCAGCCGTCCGAATCCCATGCTGTCGGACCTGCCCCGGCCTGTTCTATATTCCGAACAGGACCCTCGCCGCTCTGCCGGTCATCACCTGCGACGGGCTGCCGGCCCGCAGACACCGGCCTTTGGACCGTACTGAATATCCGGCCACAGTGGATGGCTGGAGCCGCATCGCCGACAACACGGCTCCAGCCCTTCGTCCTCCCCGCCCCGGTTCGAGCCCGGGATGAACTCCCGCACATCCCGGGAAGGGGTGGGGAGGACGGTCAGTGCGAGGCGGCGATGTGGGGGGGCCAACGCCGTCCTCGCACCGCGCGGCCGCCGCCGGGCTCGCCCGCATCCGGCGGCGGCCGTTCACGACTTCGCCAACACCAGCCCCGGACATCCCCTGCAGCTGCCGGCCAGCGAGCCCTACCCAGGCTGCCCGCGCCCTTCACGGCTCCTGGCCCGGGTCGAATTCCCGCAACGCCGTCCGCATCGCACCGAGCGCGGTGAGATCGGCACCCGCCACGAACTGCTCCAGCAAGACACCGGCCCGCCAGTGCTTCCTGCCGCGGACGGCCTCCACGACCTCCTCGACAACCCGACACCGGGCCTCGTCGAACGGCATGCTCCCCGCAGCACCGGCTGCCATCAGACCGCCCCCTCACACTGCCCAGTGTCCTCCTGCCCGGCCCGCAGGAGGGCGGTATGACAACACCGGTCAAAACAGGCCGCCCACCAGGCGGATGCGGCGTAGCTGCCGGGCGGTCTGCCGCGCGAGGACCTGGCGGTCGATGCACGGGTCGACGGCCGCGAGGACCAGGCGCCGGAGTTCGTCCGGCTTCAGCGCTTCGACTTCCCACTGCACGGAGTGCTCGATGTCAAAGCCGTAGCGGCGCGCGAAGGCCGGCCACCGAGGACCGCCGCGCTTACCCTCGGTCGCCAGCAGCTCGTAGTCGTGGACGACTTGGTCATAGGTAAACAGCACCCGCCCGGTATGGCTCCAACACGCTGTACGCGCTGTCCAGTCGCGTACGACGTCCTCGCCGGAACAGTCAAAATCACCGATGTTTCTCCGGGGCGCCGCAAGCGTACGGTTCGAATCCACGCAGCTCAGAGGCGGTCGCGGTAACGACAGCGGGTGCAACAGGTGTGGTGCACGAGGCTGGCCGCAGGTTCACCCGCTGGCGCAAGGAATTACCGGTGCGGGTAGAGACGGCATCGGTCGGTTCGAATATTTGGGCGTGCGGAATAGGGCAGCGCTGTCCGTGTCTTCAGCTCGACGGAGGGCTGCGGCCTGCTTTCCCTTGGCTGCTGGGTAGCGTCCTTCTGGTGAATCTCAACCTCTTCAACGATGTGCCCGACGGCCTGACTCGACGAGCTCGATCGTTCGTCCAAGCGCACGGAGTCAAAGTCGACGTCAGGCACGTCGAGGACCACAGACAGTGGTGGCTTGAGCGAGACGTCCCGGCGGCGGTCATCGACCGGATGGCGGCTCATGAAGAGCGCTGGGGCGGTCTGGTCCTACCACCCGCGTCTCAGTACGACGGCGGCCCGAGATATCTCGAAGCGGACCCCCCTGAAGGCTCTGCGTCCGAAGGTTGGTGGTTCGAGGCTGGGATGCAGCGGACCGCGGTCCCATACAGGTTCACGATCGGTCCGTCTGGCGAGTTCGGCACTCACTCAGGTCGATGGATGCCTCTCCATGCCACCGTCGAAGGCTGGGTGGAATCCCTCGCGCTGACCCACCACGCGTCCATGTGGGCGAAACAGATCATCAAGGTCACCGGCGACGATGTCGACGGCATCGTGGCGGACACGTTCGAACCGGTGCGCGAAGTGATGGGCCTGGCCGACACTTGGTGGCGAGGAGCCGACTCACTGGTGGCGGTCTATACAGATGAAGCCGAGGCCCTCTCCTTTCCGCGGGGCCGCACTGCGTTGATCTACTCCGGCTTGGATGAGTGGGGCCTGCAGGGAGGCGTCAAGGACAGCGCCAGCTGAGGACATCAGGAGTGATCCAGCGTCTCGCCGACGTCTGTTCGGCGGGCCACCTCGGCTGCGTAGGCGGTCCTGATGGCCCCAGCGGCCCAGCGCTCAGCTGCTGCGGGGCTGATGCCGAGCAGGCGCTGGACCTCTGGCAGGTGTCGTGACCTGAGCTTTCAGCGCTGTCGGGTCGGGTCGCGGTTGAGCTGGGCCACGAGTTCGCGGTTGGTCGCGCGGGCGGCGTTCAGCTCGTCGCCACCCACGCCGGGAGTGGTGCGCGGGAGCTTGACGAACTCCTCCAGCGGCAGTCCCGACTTGCGGTGCTGGTCCTGGCACGTGCGGCACAGCCCACGGCTTTTCGACGGCAGATCGCACTCCGGCACCGGGCAGGCCCGCATGCCCAGCAGGGGGTGGCCGACCGGCGCGCTCAGCACACGTCGTTCAGCGTCCCAGCCGACCTCCGCGAAGAACCCCGGCTCGATCAGCGACCGCAGGAACGCGGCCCGCTCCTCCTCGCTGGCGCCTGGAGTCGGCGGCGCCGCGGGGAGCGTCACCGCCGCCGTCATCGGCCCTCTCCCGCCAGCTCACGCGGCGAAGGCACTCGGTCCACGGCCCGGCGCAGCCGGTCCGGGTCCGGGTGCAGGTACGGCTCGGCGCTGGACAGCCGCGCGTGATCGAGCAGGGCGGCCACCTCATCCAGACTGCCGCCGACGTCCGCGACGTTGCTGGCCATCGCGTGCCGGAGCATGTGCGGTGTCACGATCCGCGACAGCCCGGCCCGCTTCGACAGCCGCACCAGCAGCTCGGTGACGCCATCCGGGCTCATCGGGGCGCCCAGTGGCTCAGCGAACAGGTTCACCAGCACGAAGTCGCTCGCCGCGCCGTGCGGCAGCGCCATTCGCTCGATCACGTACTGGTCGTGGGACTGGACCACCAGGAAGTCGACCGGCTTGGCCTTCCCCGGTCCCGCGCTCCGCTGCCGCTTGGCGAACGCCCGGTTGATGTTCTCCCGCCGCAGGACATGGAGGTGGGAGCCGGTCATCCGGCAGCCCAACGCGGTGGAGTCCGGCATGAAGTGCATGTCCTCGCGCCGCAGGCCCGCCGCGATACCGCGGCGTAGTCCAGCTCGGGCGACATGTACGTAGGAATCGGGTCGCCCATCGGGGCCTCCGTGCTCGGTGGGTCGCTCCCTCGCACGCTCACTGTTCCCGCAGTCACCGGCGTGGTTGAACCGCACGCGCCCCCGCAGGTGCTCCAGCGGCCTCGCCCGCCGCGCCGCAGGGCGGGCATATCTGCTCGTCAGAACCTGTGGAATGCGTAAGCGCCGACGCCCACGGACTAGAGGTCCGTGGGCGTCGGCGCTTACGGCGGTCAGTTCTGCTGTCACGCTCTGGCCTGAAGAGATCGGCTCTCTGTAAACCATGTTTTCGATCATGTTGCTTTGCGCTTGGGCGTGGTGGGGTTCGTGAGCTGTGTGTACAACTCACGAACCAATAGGGCAGATTGACCACGGCCTTTTCCTGGGCTGGACCGTCACCGCAGGACTCATGCGCTACAGCGGACCCGCCTACCGGTACCGACACCGCGAACTCCAGCACTGGCTCCGCCGGCACCCCACACAAGCCACCTGACGGGAAGCCCGCCCGGGTGTGAGCAGCCGCCTCCACGACGGTCAGCCAGCCGATGACGACCGGACGACAGCAGCCACCCGGTCACCACACGACAGCAGTCCGCCGCCCCTCATGCACGCCCTGCCATCAAGCAGCCGGCACTCCACACTGCCGGCACTCACCTGCTGCTACCAGCACGCCTGCTCACGCCACGGCCGGATTTCGACGCTTGACCTTTCAACTTATGCGCCTCTAGCGTGCCAGCATCCCCTACCGAATGGAGTGTTCCATGCGCCTGAAGGCCCTTGCCCTGGCAGCCATACCCGCAGCTTTCCTCGGTGTCATGGTCTCCGCGCCGACCGCTTCCGCCTGGTCCCCCGGCAACTGTCCGCAGGGTTCGTTCTGCACCTGGGCCGACTACTGGTACGAGAAGACCGACCAGACGCCGTCACTGAAGACCGGGACCGAGTGGTCGGGCAATGCCGCCGCGAGCATCTTCTACAACAACACTTCCCGCGACATCACGATGACGTACGTGCGCATCACGGACGGCGAAGACGCGCAGGAATTCACATCCTGCGCCGCCGCGCACTCGGGCAGTTACTTCACCTCACCCATGTACGTCACGGACGTGTCCTGGCGCGAGGACGACGGCACCCCCTGCTGGTGACCGTCCGAGGCCAGCCCGCCGGGACGATAAGGGAGAAAATTCTCCCTCGCTTCCCAGCGGACAAATCGCGCCTTGGGCCGCATCGGACACGACTGTCAGAACCGTTGAAATAGCAGGTCAGCGAGCGCCCGGAGAGCACGGCGCGCGCCGACTACTTACCTGCAGAGCCCACTTCCGCCGGCAAAGAAGGAGCGAGATTCTCCATCGCCCCAGGTCAGGGCATTTTGGAGCCGCTGGGGGTATCACCCCGGGGTGATAAAGGGAGGGGCCAGTTATCGCCCGGGGGTTATAAAACCACGTCGGTTTGTGCATCAGGGGGACAACCTGCGAAAGGGTGCCCGCGAGGTCGGCAGGCCAGATGTGCACTGGGGGCGCGAGCCAGGCGTCGATATCGGCCTGGACGTAGCCGCCCGCGCGGCGGGTGAGTTCGTCCCGGACGGCTTCGTCCCCGGTACGGGGTTCGGTCTGCTCCAGCGTGCCCAGCTCGCGCAGCGCCTGGAGCTCATCGGCGCGGGCCGCGATCCGGGCGGCTTCGCGTAGCTCGGCTTCCCGGGCATCGGCGGCCGCGGCGTCGGCGGCGAGCTCGGCCTGGACGACGTCGTCGACGTCGTCGACGTCCGGGTCGTAGACGGTGCCCGGCACCGCGTCGGCCAGCAGCTGGTGCAGGCGCTCCCGCTCCGCGAGCTCCGCCCGGCCGCGGACGTCGTCGGCCAGGTCCTCGTGCCGCGAGTCCTGCCGGGCATCGAACCGCGCTTCCTCGAGGGCCGCCGCGACGGCGCCGGCGTCCATGCGCTTCGCCCGGCGCCGTACGACGCGGGCGCGGTCGACCGGCTCGCGGGGCGCGGCGACGCGAGGGACGAGCGGTCGGCGCATGGTGCTCCGGGGTGGCCAGGGCGTGGTCATCGGCACGGGTGCCCCATTGCGTGAAATACGACTCGGCGATGGCTTCCGCGACGATCGGATTTAGATCTTCCTCCGTCGCTCCGGCTTCCTGGAGCTCCAGAATCTGCTTCGCGTAGGTGGGCGAGATCGGGGTGGTGATGGTGCGGATGCGGCCTTCGTCCGAGCACGTGAATCCGAAGTACGCCGTCACCTCCACCATCATCCCGCCGGAGGTGGACGCCTGTTCGCGTGCCTGTGCCCTGACCTGGGGTTACCACTCGGATTCGATCTCCTCCACCAGGGCGGCTTGGAGGCGCTTCTGCGGGGACGTCAGCTTCCCGGCCCGGTAGGCTCCACTATCCGGCGTGAAACGCCCAGGCGCTCCGCCAGGGCCTTGGTCGACCCCTTGGCCCGCGCGAGAAGGAACTTCACCTGAGTCTTTGCGGATTTCGGCGCGGGTCGGGTGAAGACCTTCCGCTCCGCCCGCACCAAGACCTCCAGGCCCTTGCCGCGACGCGGGGCCGGCTGCTGCTGCTCGTGATCGCTCATGACTCCCAGGGATCACGGATCGCCTGTGGACAAGAGCCGGGCTGCGCGACCAAGTTGCTTGCGACCAAGTTGAGAGAGGTTTGGGACGGCAGAGGGAGGAACGCCTTGCAGCCCGGTGGCTGGCTGCTGTTCACAGACGGCATCACCGAAGCCCGCGGCATGGACTACCACCAAGACGGCTGGAGGACGACGTCACCGTTTCGCTCTGCGGGTGGCACGGTCCGGGCACTCGGTGAGAGGAAGGGGACGCGGTTGTCCGAGCCACCGCTGGAGGAGCCTGCACCACTTGAACGGAGTGAGGGTCGGACCGGCAGAGCCGCCTACCTCCGGAGGGCGGCTTCCAACGTGGGGTAGACGTCGATGACCTGGTCCAGGCCGACGATCTGCATGGTCTGCAGGGGTGTAGCGGGGACGCTGCTGAGGCGCAGCCAACCGCCTGCGGCGTGCAGGCTGCGGTTGGCGCGGAGCAGGGCGTTGATGCCGGTGGAGTCGGTGAAGGTGACGTGGGAGAAGTCCGCGACGGCGCAGGGCAGTCGGCCGGTCGTGGTGAGGGCACTCTCCAGGGCTGCTGCGCTGTTGTAGTCCAGTTCCCCCGTGGGGGTGAGAACGGTGATGCCGCGCGGGGTGAGGGTCGTGCGGATCTGTAGGCGTTCGCTATGCAAGGTGCCACCTTCCTGGCGGCTTCGGGACCGTCGGCCGTGAGAGGGGCCCGGTCATCAGCCCAGCTCAGTTGCCCTGCCGGTGTCAACTTCCGCGGAGCTCCCTGGCTGTCGACGACCGTGAGCAGACCGCGCTCTTCGAACTCGCCGACGGCTGCGGGCAGGAGAGCGTCGACTATCAGCCGACGCCGTAACGGGCCCCGGTCCGGACCCGTGCAAGCGGTTGCGCCCGCCGGATGCGGGACAGACGCTCATCAGATGAGGAGGGTACAAGGAGGGAGTCGACGGTGACAGCCGACGCCATATCCGCTGCCGGTCTTTCGGCACAGCCACCTGCACAGGAGCAGCTGGAGGAACTGCGCGAGGAGAACGCACAGCTTCAACGGGCGGTGCACTCACACGCTGTGGTGGACCAGGCCATCGGTGTCGTCGTCGCCGTGGGCCGACTGACACCCGAGCAGGGCTGGCACGTCCTGCGGGAGGTCTCCCAGCACACCAACATCAAACTGCGGCATGTCGCGGAATACCTCGTCGCATGGGCCCACACCCAGGAACTGCCCGAGCGCATCAGCGCCCAGCTGCAGCACCAGCTGGAGAGCGCGCACATCCTGCACATCAAAGAATGAGCAGGATGGAACAGGACTGGTGAAGGAAGAAGTGGTGACCCGGTCGGTCACGGCGGGGTTTGGACAAAAGCCCCGGCAGAGTCCTCCGGGCGCGCTCCGGGGGACTTTGTATGCCACACCAACCAATGCTTGATGCCCCGCACGGATGGCGGAGCAGAGCGTATCCCCTGCATGGATCCGTCGTTGATACGGCAGCGCGCTCCGGCCCTCCCTCCTGGCCGGATGCGTTGTTGCCGAGGGCCCGGCGTACCGCAGTCGCCGCCGGGTCCTCTCCTACGTCCGGCACAGGCGGCACGCCTTGGACGAAGACGCCGGCCGTATCCGTCCCCTCGTGCAAGAGGGCCAGCACCTGAACACAGCCGGCCCCCATACCGGCTCGATCTTCGGGTGCAGCAGCAACGACTGTGCGTGAGGAGACTCAGACCAGGGTGCGCGCCACAGCCTCGCCGGGCGGATCGGCCAGCGCGATGTGCGCCGTGATCCGTTTGCCCGCCGTATCCGGCCGCACCACGAGGTATGCGCTCACCGCTTTGACGATCTCCAGACCGTGCTGGCCGATCCGGCCCGGATCGGATCTCTGCGCCACCGGCATGACGGGCGCGCTGTCCCACATCGTGACCTCCACCCACTGCGTGGTGATCCCCAGTTTCATCATCACCGGCCCCGGCGCGTACTTGAGCGCGTTGGTGACCAGCTCGCTGACGACCAGCTGGGTGAGATCCCTGGCCCGCGCCGGCACCACCACACGGTGTTCGGCAACAGCCCGGTCCAGAAAGGCAAGAGCGTGCCGGCGGGCCTGGGCGATGCAGCCGCCGCCCGCGTCCAGCGCGTAGCTTGCCTGCATCAGACCGGCCGTCGGCGCCGTCCGGCCAGTACCCTCGCCGTCGGAGTCCAACTGCTCTCGCCCCTCTTCACGTGGTCGACATCTCGGTGTACCCGGCGTCCGACCACCCACACCGCCAAGAACCACCATCAGACACCACCGGCGTGTGGTGACTTCCCAGTAGGGCAGAATCGCCCTGTCCCCGCACTTTAAGTTGGTGCAACAGTCGAAGAGACGGTAAGCAGGATCCACGAGGCCAGCCCGGAAGACCGGCTCTCCATCGAATGCCGCACCCACGGCGGCATCCTTGTCGTCACCGTCAAGGGCGAGCTCGACGCCGACGTCTGCCCGATACTCGAAGCCGCTCTGCACGTTCGAGACGGCCTCCAGCCGCCGCGCATCGTCCTCGACCTCCACGGCCTGACCTTCATGGACTCCAGCGGCGTCAACCTCTTCGCCAACACCTACCAGATGCTCAACGCCGCCGGCGGATGGC
Organism: Streptomyces sp. V3I8; assembly: GCF_030817535.1. Taxonomy (NCBI): domain Bacteria; kingdom Bacillati; phylum Actinomycetota; class Actinomycetes; order Kitasatosporales; family Streptomycetaceae; genus Streptomyces; species Streptomyces sp. V3I8. The sequence goes on from NZ_JAUSZL010000002.1 coordinate 1,998,237, forward strand.
TGCGCATCGCCGCCGTACCCGCCGTCGAACGCGTCCTGAACCTGGTCGGCCTCGACACCGTCATCACCTGCCACCCCACCCTCGAAGACGCCCTCAACGGCTGAGCGCAGCCTCAACCCCGACCGGCCAGCCCTCGCGCCGCCGTACGTGCTCGGTGTCTGTTTCTGCACCCTGAACAAGCAGGTCAAGGGCCATCAGCCCGAGATAGGAACTTTGCGCAAGCGTTCGGGGAACGGTCACAGTGGCCGTTCCCCGAACGGAAGCCGGTGGGCTCACGGATGCGAGCGGGAGATGTGGCGTACGCCGTGGCGCTGCTCATCAGCAGCGCCACCCAGAGGCCCCGGGGACTCCCACAGCTTGATCAATCTCAAGTTGGCCGCGACCAACTTGGTCCGTGGGTTCAGATCAACCGCCGAACCTGAGCCGACCACGGGCGGGAGTGAGAGATCACCGGCCTCGAACCCAGTGGCAGGACGGTGACAATCGGGACGGATCCGTAGCGGACGTACAGGGCAACCGTCACGGGTGGTGGTGGGTCGTACGGGGGGCAAGGGCACAAGCCCGCGCATTCGACGCGGGAAACAATGGGGGAGACCATGCAAATCCGTACCCGAGGCATCCGTACCACCGTGGCCGCGCTGGCGGCCGTGGCCGGTGTCGCCGCAGCCGCTGTCCCGGCCGCCGCCGCCACGCCGGCCTCCGACACACCCCGGTTCCTGGAGCCGGCCGACCTGCCGCCCCACCCGTCCTCGCCGTGGTACGCCGGAGCCGTCACGGTCGGCCAGCCCGACCCGCTGCCGATGTGCGTGGGCGACGCGCTGCCGTCCACCACGACGCACCGGGAGTACTGGACGGAGTACGACACGAACGCCCAACAGCTCACGGTCGAAGGGCGCAGCGAACAGTGGGCGAAGGACTTCGCGGCGCTGCTGCGCAAGGACCTGGCCGGCTGCGCGAAGAAGCTCATGCAGCAGGACCCGGACATCACGGCGACGCAGAAGTACTACGGCCGGCTGAACGTCGAGGAGGGCGCCGACGTCTACGGCATCCACACAGCCTCCGCCTGGGGCTCCTCCGACATCGGCCTCTTCTCGGTCGGCCGCGACGGCGCCACCGTGACGGTCGTGCGGTGGGGCCAGATGGGCACCTTCCAGCACGCCCAGGTGGCCGACTTCAAGGCCACGACCGTCACGGCGGTGAACAAGCTGTACTGAGTACCGGCTCTGAACCCTGAACAAGCAGGTCAAGGGCCATCAGCCCGAGATGGGAACTTTGCGCAAGCGTTCGGGGAACGGTCACGGCGACCGTTCCCCGAACGGAAGCCGGCGGGCTCACGTGACGCGAGCAGGAGATGCGGCGTACGCCCTGGCCCTGCTCATCAGCAGCGCCGCCCAGAGGCACCGGGAACTCCCACAGCTTGATCAATCTCAAGTTGGCCGCGACCAACTTGGTCCGTGGGCCACCTGCTACCAGGCTACCGAGCCCCCTCGCTCCGTGGGTTCAGGAACTTCCCAATGTCGTTGTCAAGCCGAGGCACTTCAGCCCTTCACCGTCAGGTCTTGGCGTCATCGGTGTTGTTGGGCGGTGGGGGGAGGGTCACGGTTTCTTCGACGACGTCGCGGGCCAGGACCGCGATGCGGATGTGGTGCCGGCGGGCATGGGCGCGCAGCTGCTGGAAGGCGGCGTCGGGGCCGATGCGGTGGCGGGCGATGAGGAATCCTTTGGCCCGTTCGATGAAGACGCGGGTGTCCAGGGCCTGCTGGAGCTGGTCGTGCACGGCACGGTGCTGGTCGAGGGTGGTCTGCTGGAGCAGGGAGATGGCGGTCGCGTCGGCCAGGGCCCGGTCGGGTTCAGGCAGGCTGCCCGGGGTGCGGCGGAAGAGGTTCAGTACGCCGATGGTCCGGCCGCGCAGGAGGATGGGCGCGGCGTGTACGGAGGTGTAGCCGGAGCGGCGGGCGCGGGTGCTGAAGCGTGGCCAGCGCGGTGTCGGGGCGGCGGCGAGGGGGTGGTCGACAGCAGTGGCGGTGTGGAAGGCGGTGAAGCAGGGACCTTCGCTGGCGTCGAGTTCGAAGAGCTCCACCAGGCGCACGGCCTCGGACGTCGAGGCGACCAGGCGCAGGGATCCGGCATGGGCGGAGAGCATCACGCCGACGTCGTCGATGGCCAGGAGGTCCGTGCAGTGTCCGGCGACACGGTAGAGGAAGTCGTCGGGGACGAAGTCGGCCGCCAGGGTGTCGGCGAGGTCGATGAACGCGGCGGTGACCCTCGCCTCGCGCGAGGGTCCGTCCGCACCGTTGTGCTCGGGCAGCGTCGACGGTGACATGAGGCGGCCTCCGGCGGGATGAGGATCCTGGACCGGAACCGGCAGCACGCTACGGGGACTGGGTGGAACACCACCCGGACACGGCCTGACGCCCACCAACCTACTGCGCATCAGAACGAACGGACCCCGGGCAAAGACGCCGTTTCCGGCGCGGGAGAGCAGCGCCGGACAGGCAGCTCGCTCTCCGGTCCTCCACTGACCACTGGCCGGCCGACGGGCCCTGGGCGCCATCCCGCACCCGGCCGGCATGTGCTGGACACCAGCGAGACGGCAGGTGCGGCGAGGCGGTACTGCCGGCCCGCGCGGCGGGTGGGCGGGAGGTCAGGGGTGGCGGCCGGTGACGTCGCCGCCGGGGTCGTCGGCGAGCATGACCGAGGCGGTGGTGCGTTTGCCGACCGGTTCGCGGTGCACCTCGAAGCTCTGGGACACGGCCATGACGATCTCCAGCCCGTGCTGGCCCACCCGGCCCGGATCCGCGTTGCGGCCCACGAAGAGCACCGAGGCGCTGTCCCAGACCGTGACGGTGATGCTGCCGCGCAGCAGGGCCAGATCGAGCAGGCACGGTCCGGGAGCGTGTCTGATCGCGTTGGTCAGCAGCTCGCTGACCACCAGCTGCACCGTGCCCAGCGCGCGGGCCGAGACCGGCAGGCCGTGGACGGCCTGGAGGCGCTCGAGGAAGTCACGGGCCAGGGCGCGGCCCTGGGCGATGTCGGCGGAATCGCCCTCGTACGCGGCGGACACCGCCACCAGCTCGCTGTCCCCCGGTCGCGAGTCCTGCTTTCGGGCAGCCTCGTCCATGCCAACGACCGCCCTCTTCCTGAGCGTGCAGTTACGCCTGCGCATACCCCCGTTTACGGCCGGCACCACACACCACCGCCACCGGCCCGGGCAGGGCAGGGCAGGGCAGGGCAGGGCCCGAACAGTACTGCGATTTACCGATGTCCTGCACCTTGAAGTACTCACCGGGCCGGGTTCATCGCCCGCGGCACCACCTCGGCCGTGACGTCCTCAGCCAGACATAAACGGGGCCGCTGCGATGCGGTGCCCGTTGCGGGACCGCTGCGGCACAGCCCATGCCAATCCCTGCCCGCCGCCGACTTTCCTCCCGGCCGCTCCTGGCTATCTTTCACATGTCGGTATCCGCTTCGGCAGTGAGGCGGATCGTCAGACACGAGGAAGGTCATGCCCGAATCCCGCGAGCCCCGCCTGCTGATCACCCAGCATCAGCCGGCCAGGGCTGTCGCCACGGTCGCCCTCACCGGCGAACTGGACGTCTCCACCTCCAGCGACCTGCGCGAGACGGTCTCACTCCTCGCGGCACAGCCCGCCCGCCCCGTCCGTCTGTGCCTGGATCTGACCGGCGTCACCCACTGCGACAACGCCAGCCTCTACACCCTGCTCGGCATCTGCCAGGCCCTCGACCTGACCGGCATCACCGTCACCATCACCGCCGCCAGCCCCACCGTCCTGACCGCCGTCCACCACCACGCCCTCGAGAAACGCCTCCCCATCGACGCCGCCCCGCACCGCTTGCGGTCTCCCGCTCAGGAGCATCCCGGGACAGGCCCCGGCGCGGGCTCGCCGGACAGCGCCCGTCACTGACACCACGCATGGCGGCCGCCCGCATCAGTCTTCGGCTTGTCAGATGGGACACCGTCGCGACGGCGGGTTTTCAAAAGTCGTGACCGGCGCCGGGCAGCTGCCGGAGCTGACGGCCTCGAACGGCGAACTGACGGTATGCAAGGAGGCCGGCTTGCCGTCCGGCGGCTCCAAGAACTGGCTGTAGCCTTGCGGGTCACAGAGGGGGCGCTGATGCCGTCACGGGGATACGTACACAGCATCAGCACCTGCGAAAGATTCTGGCACCCACCGCCGGTGCGCGGAAGACCGGTGACGGACGACGGGCCTCGCCCTTTTTGCACCCGATGTTTCAAAATGGCCGTGCTCACCGTTGCAGCCACGTCGGCCGGCGGCAGGCGTCAGCCGCGCCACGGGATACGAGAAGAGCGCCACTTCCTACGAAGCGGCGCTCCCTCTCGCATCGTTCCTGCGCTGGGCAAGATCCGTTTGAAGGCGGGCCCTAGCCCAGGCCGACATTGGTGATGCCGCGGAACACGAAGGTGCGAGCGCTGTCCGATTGCCCGGGCCCGAAGCGCGTGTGAGCTCCGCTGCAGTCTCCCTCTTCCCAGACGACGACCACGTGCGAGGAGAAGTTGTTGTGGAACGACTGGCCCTCGATGTACGAGCCCCAGCGACAGTCTCCCAGCGGGGGAGACTCATCTCGGTCCTGCCGCCGTCAAAGAACAGTGCGGTCCACATGCACATCCGTTCGTACCCGCAGTTGGGTACCCCCCGGGAGCGTGCCTCGGCGGCAGCGGTGGCCGGGCCCGTCACCATGGCCGTGAACAGCCCCATCACGACGGCAAGGAGAAGTTTCCTACGCGCATACACCTCCAGGTAGTTCCCCTGGGGATGTCCCATCGGTTCCGCCCTGATACGTGCCGTACTCGCCTGTCAGCCGAACTGGGGATGATGACGGGGTGTGCTCGGCGCATTCAGGGGCGTATACGAGCTGCGAGAACGAGGCGCATAGAACTCGTAACACGATCATAATTGGTGCTTCTCCGGTCGCCTTCAGCAGATGAGACTGCAAGCCGATGAGACGAAGGCGCCGTGGAGTTCGGTTCAGCGCTCCCCGCAGACGGCAAGGCGCTTGAACTGGCGGAGCAGAGCGAAGGTCTGCTCCGCCACGTACCGGAGTTTGCCCAGGCCCCTGATGTTCGAGGCTCCCTTGCGTGAAATCACCGGCAGGATCCAAGAAGTGGGCCGGAGCCGGTTGTCACCTACAAAGCCACACGCTTTCAGGCGGTGGGACGTGTACCGCTTCCGCAGAACCCCCGTCAGACCATCTCGTCGTTGTACGCGTCCTGGCCAAGGCCCACATCGGAGAGCCGGCTGCGCAGCAGTACCCGAACGGCCGCTGCCCGGGAACGAAGTCCCGGGCAGCGGCCGTGATGAAGAGTGTGGTCGTGGAGGGCGGTCGCCTACGCGGCGAAAGGCTCCATGAGGCTTCAGCCGAACGATCGTCCTCATGGGCAATAGGTGAGGCCCGGGGACACTGTCCCCTCCACAACCACACTCCTTCCAACCAGTACGCGCTCGCGAATGTTCCCCACCCCGAACAACGGCTGGAGGGTGTCAGCGGCCGGTGTCGTTGATACCTGCGGCAAGCTGCCCGGCCAGGTCGGCGACCCAGACTCTGTCGGGAATCTTGGAGATGCCGAGGTCAGATGCCCGGTGTTCGCCAGGACTTCGGTCGGGTTATCTCGCGCTGGTCGAGGTAATTCTGGAACGCAGTCGGGCGGCGGGCCGTGGGTGCCTCTTCGGTTGGCGGCAGTGAGCGGAGACGCTCGATGTTGACGGCGATGGCGGTCAGGACGTGCTGGATGTGGACCTTTCTCCGGCCTCGGTAGCGACGGCGCATGCCGTGTCCATGGGCGAACTCGTTGATCGTGCCCTCGACTCCGGAACGGGCTGCGTAGCGGGTCTTCCACTCGGGTGTCTGTTGCGCGGTGCGGAGACGAAGTTGCAGGTCGCGGAGTTCTCGTGGGGAAAGCCGACGGTGCGGGTGCTTTCGCGGGAGGCGGTGCACTGGGTGCGGGCCGGGCAGGGCTGGCACTGACGCTTGGTGAACTTGGCCACGATCAGCGGGGCCGCGGTGGGTGAGGAGGTCGGGTAGGGGCCGTGCCAGCCCTGGCTGACCTGGCCCTGGGGGCAGGTGACCTGCTGGCGGTCGTAGTCGATGTGGAAGTCGTCCCGGGCGAAACCCTCACCTTGGCGGTGCTGACGGGTGGGATTGGCCGGCAGTGGTCCGGTGACGGTGACCTGGTGTTCACGTGCGGCTTGTTCCAGCTGAGGCAGGCAGGTGTAGCCGGCGTCGACCAGGTGCTCGGTCGGCAGTAAGCCGCGACGCCGCAGGCGGGTGTGGATGCCGGGCAGGACCTGGCTGTTTCCTGCCCCAGAAGTAGGCCGCGGACACCGAACACCGCACCGCCACCCGTATCCCGCCCGAGGCCGGGCACCGCGAGAAGTGGCGGCTGGCCCTGGACATGCTCGACACCCTGGCCAACTGGAGCATGAGCCCGCCGGTCGTGGTGGCCGATGCCGCCTACGGCGTCAATGCCCACATGCGGGCCGGCCTCGCAGAGCGGGGGATTGACTACGTGCTGGCCATCCGCGGCGACGTGAGTGCCCATCCGTTCAACGTGAAGCAGGTGGCCCCGGATCGCAGGGGCCCCGTCGGCTGCCGGCCCCAGCCCCGTTACCGCAGGCCCGCACCCTCGGTTGCGGCCCTGGCGGCCGGGCTCGGGCAGGAGGCGTTCACCCCCTCACCTGGCGGCACGGCTCGCGAGGAGAGTTATGGTCCCGCTCCGCCGCCGTGCGTGTCCGCCCGGCCGGCAAGGCCGTCGAGCCTCCGATCCGGGCCGCCGCCCCGGCCGGGCAGGACTGATGGGACGAGGTGCTGCCCGACTGCCGGCTGCTGGCCGAATGGCCCGAAGGCGCCGAGGCGCCCACTGATTACTGGCTGTCCAGCCTGCCGTACGACACCCTGATCGCCGACCTGGTCCGTCTGCCCAAGGTCCGCTGGCGCATCGAGCACGACTACCGCGAACTCAAGCACGGCCTGGGCCTGGACTACTTCGAAGGCCGGTCCTGGCCCGGCTGGCACCACCACGTCACCCTCGTCACCGCCGCCCACGCGTTTCTTACCGAACAGCGGCTGGCCCCAAAGCACCAGGAACGTCCTCACCCTCTACCAGATCCTCGACGCCCTCCAGGACCTCCTGAGGTGCTGGACCGGCACCTGCACCACCTGCCAACACCCCCTGCTCAGCAGACCACGCACAACACCAAGATCGAGACAGACCTAACGGAGTCCTACTGTTGGCCCCTTCGGAGACGATCCCCAGCGGGACGCCGCGGGCGTCACAGGCAGCGGAGCGCTTCAGCCCCTGCTTGCCCCGGTCGACCGGCGAGCGGCCGGCCTTCTCCCGGCCGGACGGGGCCTTGGTGATGCAGCCGTCCACCGAGATCTCGCCAAGGTCGAGGCCGATCATCCGGTCGTAGGCGTCCAGGGCGAGAGCGTGCAGCGCTTTGGAAATCCCCTGCCGGGACCACTCTTTGAGGCGCCGGCGGATGGTCCGGTCCGAGCATCCGGGCGTGGAGATCCGCTCGTAGCCGGAACCATGGACCAGCGCGAGCACGACGTGCTCGAAGACGGTTCGATCGGGGATCCGGCGGCGGTGACAGCCCAGCAGGTGATCGACGACGAACTCCTCCCGGACGGGGAGGAGCGCGACGAACTGGTCCCGCAGGGGTTCGAGCAGGCAAGCTGGCAGCGAGGGCACGGTCGTCCTTCATGATCACTGAGCGTAGAGATTATGAGCATGAGGTACGCGCAGGGCGGCGGGTCGACCGACCCTGAGTTCAGGGCAGGTTCACCACGGGAGGTTCCCGGATCGGTCGATGAACTGTCCCGTCGGCCCGTCCGGACCGATCATCGCGAGGGTCACGATGGACTCTGCGCCGTCGGCGACGCTGTGTCCGAGGCCGCCGGTGAAGTCGGTCGCGGTCTGCCCGGGGTCTGCGGCGTTGACCTTCACGTCCTTCAGTTCCTTGGCGTACTGCGTCGTGAGCATCGTGACCGCGGCTTTCGAGGCGCAGTAGAGGGGCAGGGCATATCGCGACTCGATCCGCGCCGGGTCCTGGGTCATGCTGAAGGAGCCCATTCCGCTGGACACGTTGACGATGACGGGGTTCGGCGACTTGCGCAGCAGCGGGAGGAAGGCGTGCGTGACGCGCACGATCCCGACGACATTCACGTCGAGCACGGCGCTCACGTCGGCCGCGGTGTACTCCTCGACGGGGCCGACCTTGCCGAGGACGCCGGCGTTGTTGACCAGGACGTCGATCGTTCCCTCATGCGCGGCGACATCCGCGGCCGCGGCCTGGACCGAGGCGTCGTCGGTCACGTCGATCGACACGAACCGGGCGCCGAGCGACTCGGCCGCGGCCCGACCGCGCTCACGGTGGCGGGCACCGAGGAGGACGGTGTGCCCCGCCTCGACGAGGCGACGAGCGGTTTCAAAACCGAGGGACTTGTTGGCCCCGGTGATGAATGTGGTGGTCATGCTGGCTCCTCCTGGTCCGAACAGCACGGTCGTGCGCTGTTCACGCACTCGATGCTGGGGTCCCGGGAGGGTTGGCGGGAGCTACGAAACTTCCTGGTACGGCGCGTACCACCCAGCAGCTTGGTCCACCGGACGGGGCAGAACGCAGGACTTCATCCCTGAGGAGAGATCCTCTGGACCCCAATGGCCGCAAGGAATTCGAGTTTGCTGCGGGCGTCGGTGCCTGGCTGCGGCGTGTACACCACGAGGCGGAGGTTCGTGTCCTGGGTATTGAGGATGTCGGAGTTCATGGCGATGTCTCCGACATCCGGGTGCTGGACGAGTTTGTGCGCACTCTGGTGACCGCCCACCGCTCGGCGGCTCCACAACTCGCAGAACCTTGGGCTGAGGTTCAGCCTCGATACCAACGCCTCGAGGTCAGGATCGTCGGGATACCGGCTCGTCGTCGCACGCAGGTCGGCGACGAGGGACTCCTCGAACGCCGCCCGCTCGGCCGCCGTCTGCCGGACCCGGGGCAGCTCACCCAGGAACTGCCAGACCAGGACGTTGCGGTCCCCCACACCGCGGACCGTGGGATCGCCGAACGTGGCCGCGAACAGCGGATTCCAGTGCAGCAACTGCCAGGTGGCGTCGTAGATCGCCAATGGGTTGCCGGCGAGCTGATCCACGATCCGGTACAGGCTCCCTGGGATCATTCGCGGAACCCGGGTCGGACCCGCTGCATGACCGGCCATACGCAAAAGGTGAGCATGCTCGTCGTCGGACAGGTGCAGGGCGCGAGCCAGGGCCGAGCAGACCTGCGCCGAGGGCGTCGCCACCCGTCCCTGCTCCAGCCGGACCACGTACTCGACCGAGATGCCGGCCAGCGTCGCCAGCTCCGCGCGTCGCAGACCGGGGACCCGACGGGGTGAGCCGTGTGCGAAGCCCACCGTCGCGGGATCCAGCCGGTCCCGCCACGCCCGCAGCGCGGCACCGAGTTGATCCATGCACACCATCCTCCCGCACACACCGCCCCGATGGGTGGTACGCGCTGTACCACGAAGCTCCGTAGCTTCCGCCGACGCTGCCTGGGGCTCAGCGTCGAGTCGTGAACGACGCACAACGATGCTGTTCGGAGTTAGGAGGAGCAAGCATGACCACCAGGCCAAACCACTACACTACGTCACCGTGCTGTGGGAAGTCCGGACCAGCTGCACTCGTCGTCTGGCTCCACACATGACCCGAGAAACAGCGCCTAGCGGGGCTGATGTGTTCCCGGAGTGTGTCCGAAGGTACGGCGGAAGACATCGATGAACGCGCTTGCGGACGACCAGCCGCACATGTGCGCCACGGTGGTCACCGGGACGTTCTCGGCCAGAAGGACCAAGGCGTGGTACAGGCGCAGTTGGGTGCGCCACTGCGGGAAGGTCATGCGGAGATCGGCCTTGAAGAGGCGAGAGAGAGTACGGTCGCTGGCGCCGACCTGCCTGCCAAATGCGGCCAGGGTGCGGTCGTCGGCCGGATTCGTACGCAAGATCTCGCACACTGCCTGTAGTTGAGGGGTGGTTGGGGTGGGCAGGTGCAGGGGCTGCTGGGGTGAGGCTCGCAGCTGGTCGAGTAGCACGGCTCGTAGCCGCCTGCGTTCGGGGCTGTCGTCATGCGGGGTGTGCGTGTAGGCGAGGATCAGTTCCCGGAGGAGGAGTCCGACTGTCAGCACAGTCGGCTCGTCCAAGCCGAGCGGGTTTTCGCTCGCGGGCAGGCCGATCAGGTGCAATTCGAGTTCGCCGTGGGCCTGGTGGGCGTGCACGGTGTCCGCCGGTACCCAGATGGCGCGAGTGCCCGGCGCGATCCACGAGCCCGTGCTGGTCGTCACGGCCAGCACCCCTTGGCCCGCATAGACGATCTGGTGGTCGTCGTGGCGGTGGGCGTCGATGGCGGCTCCGGACGCCAGGCACTGGGTACGGGTCGGTGCTACAGGATCGTGGCGGATTTCTGTCATTGATTGGCAGGTTATCGGAAGCACGACATGGTGCGCTGCGATGACCATGGCGATGTGCCAAGGAATAAATCGATCATTATGCTGTCGGTCGGCCATGCCTGCGTGGACTTCTACCAAGGTGCCGTCGCGTCGCTGGTCCCGTTCTTCGTCGCTGAGCGCGCCTACAGCTACGCTGCGGTCTCGGGCATCGTGCTCGCCGCGTCTTTGCTGTCCTCGGTGGTCCAACCAGTGTTCGGTGTTCTCACCGACCACTGGGCGATGCCCTGGCTCCTGCCGGTGAGTACGGTCCTCGGCGGACTGGGGATTGCTCTGAGTGGCCTGAGTGGTTCCTACGCCCTAACACTGACGTTCGTGGCAGTGTCAGGTGTCGGAGTCGCTGCCTACCATCCCGAGTCCGCCCGCGTTGCGCGGCTGGTCAGCAGGGGCAGCCACAGCGCGATGAGCTGGTTCTCCCTCGGCGGCAACCTCGGCTTCGTCGCCGCGCCGCTCATGGTCACCGCCGTCGTCACTTCCGGCGGTCTGCGCCTGTCGCCACTGCTCGTGCTGCCAGCTCTCGCCGGGAGCGTGCTGTGCCTGCCCGTTCTGCGCGCACTGGAGAAGACAAGCCAGGGCGGCAGCGGCAGCGTGGTTGCGACGGGCGCCGACGACACGGTCTCGTTCATGAAGCTGTCGCTGGCTGTGGTCTGCCGGTCCATCGTCTTCGTCGGCCTGAGCACATTCATCTCGGTCTACGCCAAGCAGCGTCTGGGAGGCAATACGGCAGCGGGCACTGCTGCGCTGTTCGTGCTCTACCTCGGCGGCGCGGTGGGCTCCGTGCTCGGCGGCAGCCTGGCCAGCCGCTGGGACCGGGTGGTTGTCTCCCGCTGGTCGTTTCTCCTCACGGTCGCCGCCGTCGCGGGGATCGTGTTCATACCTGGCCCGGCGATCTACCTGTTCGTGGCGGTGACCTCCGCCGGCCTGTACGTCCCTTTCTCACTGCAGGTCACTCTCGGACAAGACTATCTACCCACGCGCATTGGCACTGCCAGCGGCATCACCCTCGGGCTGACCGTCAGCGTCGGCGGCCTGACCAGCCCTCTCATCGGCAGCGTTGCTGACGCGACCTCCCTGCGTACCGCCCTGACACCATTGATCCTGATGCCCGCCCTGAGCTGGTTGCTGTTCCGCACCCTGCCCGAACCCACCGCACCAAAGGCCACGACGGCGGCAGACCGGAGCGACACAGACGCCGAACTCTCACCCACTCGCGTCACCGCTGACCAACCTGCACATCCGGCGGACGGACAGCCAAGCGGGCGGACGCCGTGAACAGCTTGTCAAGCACGTTGTCGCAGGATATGTACGCCCTGAGTGACTGGAGCTGCCTGGCCACTCAGCGACAGCCTTCGTGGCAGCTGCTGTCCAGTCACTCGGCGTCCGCAGGTGCAGTCGAGTACTGCCGGTGTACCTGTGACGCGCTGGTGGTCCTCTACAAGGGTGAACTCGTGGCCTTCACCGGACCCCGGCACGCCTACGAGCTCGTGCACGGCAAGCGGTGAGACGTCGAGAACTTTGGCGGGGCCTGCGTTCACTTCTTGGTGACGCAGGGCCGCGGTGAACACGTCATGTTCCCGTTGTGCCTCGGGCAGCCAGGGGATTTCATCGAAGAGGAAGCCGCGGTGGTTGTCCGGCACCAGGCGTTCCAGTTCCGCGCCGGGCCGGTGCACGAGGACCCGGCGCAGCCGGCTGGTCTCCGAGCCGACGTGGCAGCCCGTGAAGGCGGTCAGTGACGAGACGGATGGTTCGTCGAGAAAGTCTTCCCTGTCGACGACAGGACGCGAGTGGGCGGGTACGGCGATGTCGGACGGCAATCGCATACGTCTCCCGGGTCTCGGCTGGTGCAGTGCTCAGGTGCGCTGGGTATCCGCGCGCCGGGAAGAGGGCACCAAGGATTCAGTCGGTGCCGTCGGCGACGAGTTGCAGGACGCGCACCCATGGGGATGTCATGCGGCTCACGCAAAAAAACAGGAGTCGAGAGGGACAACTGGTGTCCCCGGAGGCGCAACAAACACTGGGAACCGCCCTCTTGGGACCGCAATGAAGATTTTGACCCACTGTTTCGTAGGTCAAAACGAGCGTATTCATTTACGTCGGTGCACCCGGTCCGCTATCGATGATCACTGCGATTGTTACCCCATCCGAACGGCCCGAAGGATGTTTCACGGAGTCTTCACGCAAAATGCGAAGTCCTTTTGAGCTGCTCTTCAAGCAGTCATCGCCATGTGCACACCGGCGGCGTAGCACCCCAGAGCGCAGCCAGGCTGTTTGCCCCATAAAACAAGGGGTACTCGGTTTCCTTTTTCTTGCAGCTCCTTATTGGGATACTCTGCGTAGCCGCGCATCGATCTTTTCGGGATCGTATCGCATGGGACATCATGAACAGCAGTGGCGAAATCTGTTGGGTGCGCACCATGTTGAAACGCGTGGTCAGTGATACCGCGAGACCTGCCGATTGCGGATGCCCTCGTGCTCCACCGCGCCGCGGCCACCGCAGCGGACGTCCGCTGCGGTGGCCGCGGTTCTCCTGATCGGTGCGCGGCCGGCCGAGGGCGCGTGCACGCGGTGTACGGCGAGCACGCCGAATCGATGCCGACCATGTGCCGACCCCCGAATTCGGCTTCCGGCAGACACTCGGTGCTGCTCCGCTCTCTCATGGCCCTGTTCCCAGCGTGCCCGCGTCCGCGTTCGTGTCCGGGCGAAGTCGGCGCTGTACGCGGCTGACGTGTTCGCGTCGGCGCCGAGCGAGGACCAACGGGCCGGGCCGAGGCCGACTGTTGCCTGCGGGGACCGATGCCGGACAGCCGCCGTCGCTCGATCCGGGGAGATTCCGCGATACGACGTCGGTCGCTTCCTCATTGCAGGAACTGCAGGATCTGTCGCGCAGTGGTGTCGGGACGGCTGAAGTGCACCGCGTGGGCTGCGCCGGACACCACGGCCAGTCGGCCGTCGAGCAGGCCGGTGCACACATGCTCGGCCCAAGGCTGCGGGGCAACACGATCCTTCGAGCCCCTCAACACCAGTGTCGGCACCTCGATCTGGCCCAGACGCACGACGAAGGGGCCTGCCGCGTCCTGCTGCGCCTGGTGGAACATCGCAAGGAAGCGACCTGCTCCGGTGACCAGATAGTCCGCAGCGGCCAGGGCGAGGAGCGACGGCGGTTCCCTGGGTGCGTCGGCCAGCAGGCGCAGCAACTGCCGCGCCGGCGACAATGCCGTCGCGTCGAGGGCGGGGCCGATGAACACCATGCGTTGCACCAGGTGTGGGTGATCGGCGGCGAGGGCCGCAGTCGTCTGGCAGCCGACTGAGTTGGCAACCCAGACACAGGGGCCGATCGCCGCGGCGGTCTGCCAGCGCAGTAGCGTTTCCGCGGCCTCCTCGACAGCGGGAGTTCGTCGGACGGCCCGCCGGGAGCGTGCGCTGCCTGGCAGGTCGGGCACCAGCACGGTGCGTCCGGCAGCCGCCAGTGATCGGGCCAAAGGGGTGAAGTAGCGCCCCGACAGGCCGAGTCCGTGAACTAGGACAACCACGGCGCCTCTCGAGGGCCAGGGACCGAAGCGCCGGGTGTACAGCCCGGCCACACGCCCTTCTCGCCAGGTCACAGGCCGGGCAACGTGTTCGTCCACTGCGCGCGCGGCAACGACAGCCTTTTCTCCGGCGCCGACAGCAGGGGCCAGGACCTTGCGCAAGGCGGATGAAACATCGTGGAACACCATCTCGTCCTCGGCTCCGTTCCATGCGCACGCGCCGACAGGGGCATCGGCATGGAAACAGTTCGGACAGATGCAGTCATGGCATGCAGTACAGCTCTCGTCGTTCTTCGACGTCACGTCCGCCGCACCCGCCGTGGCGGATCGCCTCCCTCGACGGCTGTCGCCCTCCTCGCCCATTCGCCGTTTCACTTCTCCGTACGCTTCGACGAGTCACCGTGCCGGAACATTCCATTCCTGTTGGTGTCCACGAGATCACCCTTGTCCATGAGGTCATGGGGGGGGGGAACCGGGCCGGTGCGTTCTCGGAAAAGCCCATGAGAACGCCGGTGCGCAGCGATCCAGGGACATCACCTCTATGGGTTCGGTCACTTGGTCCGTATACCCACACACAGAAACGACAGCGCGGTGAGTCGCCGAGGTCGCCGCCGACAGGGAGGAGGACATCTTCCGACAGGTATGCGCAGCGGAAAGGGCTGCGTGTGGACGACGCGACTCTCAGAGGGTGCAGCAAGAGTCGCCTCTGCTCTCGTTCCGGGACCCGCCGTGGGCCGGATGCGCCAGATATGACTATTTCCCCCGCTGGTAGAGCCACCGCCTACATCGGCCGGTAGAACCCCGGCCTCGGAGAACTCAGTACAGCCGTTGGTACTGAGAGCGATCATGGTTGGCTGGCATACCAGCTGAGGGCTCCGCCGGGGTTTGCGGAGAGATCGCCGGGCCGGTGCCGGGGCTGGCCACGGTCCGCTCGTGCCGGTGGAGTTCCTGACTGATGAGCAGGCCGAGACGTACGGGAAGTTCGCTGAGGAGCCAACCCGCCTCGGGTTGAAGCCGTTCTTCTTCCTAGACCACGTCGACCGCGATCTGGTCGCCTTGAACGGCTGGTCCAGCCCGGACAGGCTCAGGACCAGGCCATCTCGCCGTGGCGGGAGATGAAGCGCCCGGTTCCGGCGCCGGACCCCTCGGTGGTGAGGGCCACGATCGCGTCCGTGCCCTCGGTGACGGTCTGGGGACCGCTGTGACCGTTGAGGTCGGTTGCGGTGTAGCCGGGACCGGCGGCGTTGACGCGGATGCCCTTCAGTTCCCTGGCGTACTGCGTGGTCAGCATCGTCAGCGCCGCCTTCGAGGACGTGTACAGCGGCGACAGGGCATGCGACTCGGACCGGTCGGGGTCGTGGGTGACGGCAAGGGAACCTATGCCGCTGCTGACGTTGACGATCACAGGGGCGTCCGAACGGCGCAGCAGCGGCAGGAACGCGGTGGTGGCACGAATGACACCGATGACGTTGACGTCGAAAACGGCGAGGGCATCGGCGGCGGTGAGGTCCCCGGGATCGCCGGCGGCACCGTGCACACCGGCGTTGTTGATCAAAACGTCGATCCTGCCCTCGTGTCCGGCGACATTCGTGGCCGCGGCGGCCACGGACGCGTCATCCCTCACGTCGACAGGAAGCAACACCTTGATTCTCTGCGATCCCTTACCGGGTTGCAGCCCGGACCCCGACGGCGAACGCATACGGAAGGCCGATGGCCCGGGGCTCCCCCAGGGAATGTTGGACGTGGGGTCGTACGCAGTGGCGTCGATCCTGGCGATGCGACGGACCGGCCCGTCGATGCTCGCCGTGTGGGCCGGTCCCTCCTACCTGTCAGGCGGGCCTGGGCCTGGGCCTGGGATGATCCAATCCCTCAGGCGATCCAGGTGCCTGGCGCGCAGGCGGAGGCGGTCACCCAGGCGTGAGAGGCGATGGAGTCGTCCATACTGTACGAACCACCGGAGTACGTGTTGTCTGCGAGGCTGTCCGCATACTTCTCGCCCGGTGCGAGGCAGCCGTATGATTGGGAGTTGTAGTTCGCGTTCCAGTAGAAGGCGACGACGTCCTTCCCACCGATGGTTCCGCTGTTCATGACGGACGAGGCTACGTTCAAGTCGTTGGCGAACGGGCCGACGCCGTCATCCCAGTTGGGGTCGTTGCCTTGTGTCGCGCCAAGGAGAGCACCTGAGCAGTCGTATCCGTCCCAGGCCCTGACGTATCCGTCCCGTCCCGGCCATTTGGACATGCAGCCCGGCCCCTGAGCGGTTGCTTGCGCGGAGGCGGCCGGGACTGCGAGGCCGAGGGCGGTCAGTCCGAGGACTGCGGCGACTGTACCGATTTTGCGCATGATTCTCCCTGCTCGTCTGCCTCGTTGGAGGCATAGTGGTGGTCCACTGCCCGACGGGCGTGGAAGCTGGTGGGTCAGGCCCGGGGGCCGACGATTCGCTGCGCGCGTGTGAGTGCCTCGCGCTGGATGCGGCGGCTGGTATCGATTGCTTCGCCGTACTTGTCGCGCAGCTTGTTCAGGTAGTGCGTCTCCCGGTTGGTGCCGATCGACCTCAGGGACGCGTCCCTGGCGCAGGTGGCGTCGGCGACGGCGAGCCGCCGCTCGGCTGCGAAGGTCTTGGCCGAGGCACTGTTCACAGACTGTCCCTTCGCCGCCTGACGTGCTTCCCCGGGATTCCCGTAGGGGTGGCCGACTCGTCGCATGCATCGTGACCAGGCGTTGAGGGCTGTAGTGAACTGTTTGTCCCTCATTACGTCAGAGACGTAAAGTTGCTGAAGGTTCATGGAGATCTTGTCAGCCCTGAACCACGCACGAGTGTCGCCGTACAGCTTCTTCTCCGCCTCGGCCACGCAACCGCCCATCTGCCGGTTGACCGTTCTACCCCCAGGGACCTCGGCCGTGATCACCTGCGCGTCGATCCCCCCGTCCATAGCCTCGTCGTACGCCTTCCGCCGTTCTTCCGAAAGGCCTTTGCGGTAGACGAGGTTTGGGTTGTTGAGCCGTGCGCGGTCCTCCTTGGCCGCGATGCGGCTGCCGTACCCGTGTTTACGGGCCCAGGCGACGTCATCCGCCACATAGCCGAGCGTGCGGCTTTCCTCCAGACTTAGCCGCTCCGCCTCCCAGTATGTGAAGCCGTGCCGGTTCAAACACTGTTTGATCAGCCGCTGTTCGGCATCCGCGACCCGCAACTGTTCGGTATCGGTCAACGGCTGAAGCGCGCCGACCGGGACGCGCGTCGCGTCCTGCGAGGCCGCAGTGCCGGAGCAGCCGGTCGCCACGACCGCGGCTGCAGCGACGGCCAGCATCGCCACGGCCCCACCCCTGGCTGTGATGCTCGGCGAGTCGCTGGGCATCTCCCACCCCTCTCGGACGGTTTGGCATTCGGTGGTCCTGAGTCTGTGCTCCGGGCTCCCGTTGCCACACTTGCTTTAGGCCTCAGCCGAAGTGAATCGCGGGTTCAGCCCCGGCTTTCCTTGCCCAGACCCGGACTCGGACCCGGAGTCCGCGCGCCGAGAAGTTGCAGGCCCAACGGAGTTACTGAGTGCAGAACGTATTTGCCTTCGCGGCGGCTGACCACCAAGCCTGTATCACGCAGGATGCTGAGTTGCGCACTGGCGCTGGGCAGGGACACCCGAACGGCGTCGGCGAGTTCTGAAGTGGTGCGGGACATTTGGTCGGCCGCCTCGGCGAGGAGCGCCGCGCGGGTACGGCCGAGCAGATGCACCAGTTTTTGACGCGTGCCGTAAGCATCACTGAGCAGAGTCTTCTTGACCGGATAGACCAGTACTGGTGTCAGCGACGGGTCCGCAAGGGCGGTCGGTCGGCGCCAGCAGAAGTATGAGGGGAGGAGAAGCAGGCCGCGCCCGCCCAGGTGGAGATCCCTGTCGACTGGGTAATCCACTTCCAGCACCGGTGGGTTCCACTGCGCCAGCGGACGCAGGCCATTGAGCAGCGACTGCGTGCCGCCTTCCAGCAGGGAACGAGTCCGTAGGGCGACGTCGGAGCCGACCTGGGTGCGGATGTCGTCCCAGAACGGCCCCAGCAGTGCGCCGTGGTAGGTGTGCAGTGCGCCTGTCAGGGACTTGAGCCCGCCGGACCCCGCTCTCGCCAGCGACTCAGTCCGGGAGAAACCCGGGCGGAACTTTGCCAGCCGGGTCAGCTCATGGACTAACTGCCCACGAGGCGTGCGGAGTATCTGATCGAGACCGTCAGCCAGGCTGCCGCCGATAACCGGCGGTGTGAGGAAGTCCGGGATGTAGCCGGCGTCGGGGATCACCGTCCGCAGCAGAGACACGACGCCACGCAGGTCGGGGTCGCTGCGAAGTTGGGCATAGGCGCAACGGCGCCAGGAGCCAAAGTCGAGCGGCCCCTGACGCGTCTGTAACCGGCAGACGCTACAGATCAGTTCCCAAAGTGGGTCGGGCCGCGGAGCGATCCGAATGTTCTGCAGGTCCTGGTGGGTGAAATGAATACGCAGCATGGTCTCTCTCAGGCATGGTGCGCCGCGGCCTCTCCTGGGCGGAGCGTTTGACGTCAAGACGAATGCCCCCTGCCGCAGTTGCTCCAAGGTCTCCCCTTGCCCAGGTGCACCCGACGCCCGTGGTCACCCCGTCCACTCACCGGCTTCTACGCACCCGAATACTTGGCAGCGTGATCAACGAGTACAGATGCGCGGCCTGACCAGCGGCGACGAATTTCCGGACGGCACAAGTCCCGACGAGTGCCACGTTTGGGGACGCGACGGCAGGGTGAACGCAAGAGCCTTGTCAGCGCACGACGTCGAAGACGTTCTTCTGCAGGCCGTTGGCGTAGGCCTCGTGCTCGACGAGCTTCAGCTTCTGGGTGTCCTTGTCGGTGGCGCTGAAGAGCCGCTTGCCCGCGCCGAGCAGCAGCGGAAAAACGAGCAGGTGGTAGCGGTCGATCAGTCCGGCGTCCGAAAGGGCCTGGTTCAGGGCGGCACTGCCGTGAACGATGATCGGCCCGCCTTCGGTCTCCTTCAGCGCGGCGACCTCCTCGAGCGAGCGCAAGATCGTGGTCTTGCCCCAGTTCGAGACCAGGTCGTCCTCGGTGACAGTGGTGGAGACGACATACTTCGGCATCACCTTGTAGCCGGCGAAGTCCTCCATGTCGGGCCATACAGGGCTGAACGCCTCGTAGCTGGTGCGGCCCATCAGTATCGCGGTGGCTTCCTCCTGTTCCCGGCCCTTGATCTCGAACGCCTCGGGGAGGAACTCGACATCCTTGAACGTCCAGCCCGCATTCCGGTATCCGGGGTCGCCACCGGGGCCCTCCACGACGCCGTCGAGGGATATGAAGGCAGAGCTGATCAGGGTGCGCATCTGGGGTTCCTCGGTATCTCGTATCTGGTTCTCGGCAGGTTCCGGTCCGTGCGCGCTTCGACCACGCTCGTGGCTGCGGTGCACCAATCATGATCTATGACTGTGGATCATGGAGAAACTCATCGGTCGCCGCCCGCTCCTTGCGGCGCCTTCGAACGTCCGGACCACCTCAGCGAGCCACACGCAGGCCTGGTCGCCAGAACTACCAGCAGCCCAAAAACGACAAGCAGTGCATGACCCGCCGCAACCAGTGCCGCGACATCAGCCTGCAGCCGGCTGGGATCGGCTGATGCCCGGGTAGCAGTACCTGCTGGAAATGCTCGGCATCGAGGCGTCCGCGGAGGGTGAGGCGGTGGTGCCGGTGCGGCGGTCGCAGGACGAACGCTGGAACACCAACCTTGCTGCCGCCCGCCAGTTCCACACCCGCAAAGGTCACCTGCGCCCTGCCCGCAAGCACGTCGAAATAATCGACGTGCACGGAGGCGGAGAGAGCGAGCGGGAAGCGGTGAAGCTTAGGGCATGGCTCGACAACACCCGTCGCCGGGTGGGGAAGCTGAGTGCGCAGCGGCGGGCTGCACTCGATGGACTCGGCATGCACTGGTAGAGCCCGGTGCACATCTGCGAGCTTCCCGCTCCGGGAATGCGTGTAGCGGAGGGCTGTGGGAGGCACAGGTGACCGATTCGGCTTTCCCTCGTCCATAGCGGTCAGGACAGCCAGGCGGGGGGCAGAGTGAGCGTCGCAGAAGCAGAAGGACCGGCTGCGTCCCGAAGCCCGGTGGGAGGGTTGCCGCTTGCGCGGGCGAAGTTCACCGTGCCTGCGTTGAACACCACTTCGTCGAAGAGCACCGTGCCGCCTGTGAACGCCGCGCGGTCGAAGTTCACTGTGGCTCCGGAGAACACCACGCTATGAAAGAGCAGCACACTTCCGGAGAACTCAGCCTGTTTGAGGTTCACCGTGCCGCCGGAGAAGGTCGCGTTGATAAAGCTCACCACGCCGCCCGAGAAAATCACGTAATCGAAGAGCACCCTGCCTCCGGAGAAGATCACGTTGTTGAAATTCATTGCGGATCCGTCGGAGAGCTTCGCTCCACTGAAGTTGACCATACCGCCGGAGAACTCCGCGCCGTCGAAGTCCATGACTCCGTCGATGGTGACGTCGCGGAGGTCCAGGTCGCAGTCCTGCCAGGAGCGGTGAGTGTCCTTGGGGATGCGGTAGTGGTCTCCGACAAGGCGCAAGATCGTGTGCCGGACCTCGCGCAGGGCGCGGTGTCGGTCTTTCTTGTCCTGGTGGGCGTCGCGCCGTTCGTCGGTGGGTGGGGTGCCGTCGGGCAGGGAATCAGGCAGATCGCCGGGGTCGGGGGTGGAAGGCAGGCGGAGGTAGGCGCACAGGACGTCGATGCAGGTCTGGCGCAGGTCCTGGGTGGGGGCGTCGTCGGCGAGTCCGGCCAGGGCGTGGACGCCGCCGAGGCGGACGGCCGGGGAGTCGTTGCCGAGCTGGGAGACGGCGGTCGTGAAGCGTTCGGTGTGCAGGCGGGTGGTTTCGCGGTGGGCGCCGGCTTCGTCGACGCGCTGGCGGCGGTAGGCGACGACCAGGGCGACGAGCGCGCCGGCCCCGGCGACCACTCCGAAGGAGAGTTTTACCAGGTCGAAGAGTGTCTTCGCGTCGAGCTCGGCGGTGGTGTCGATCTCCTGGAAGTCGAGGAGCACGACCAGGGTGTAGAAGATGCTGCCCGCGGCCAGGACCGCGGCGGCGAAAGTGAGGGCCAACGCCCGGCGAACCCCCCACAATCGTAGCTCCCGTTCATTCGCAGGTCGTGGCTTTCGACGGATCGTCATGACGACCAAGACAAGGGACAGAACGCAACGGTTGCAGCGAGTCTGCTGAACAGCAGGATGGGCGTGATGAGCTGAAGACGCAGGTGTGGCTGAACACTGATGCCGGCTGCCGGCTGCGCGTGATGGCCGCCCGTGCCGGTGTGAGTCCTGAGCAGGCCCTGGCCCAGCTCGCCGACCGCGTGCGTATGGACGACACCGGCGCCCTGACGGTCGATACCTTCGCCCCGCACTGATCGGGGTCAGGCGGTGTCCCGTACTCGCGGTCTCGTGAGGGTGCGGGTGCGGGACACTCTCGCCAGCGCGCTGCACGCAGTGGGCTGTCCTGGCTGCCCGCCTGGATGTCATAGAAGTGCACCTCATGGTGCAGTTCTGTTACGGGATGCGGTATCAGGCAGGCAGATCGCAGGACTCAGGTCACGAGTGGGCCAGTGCGTCTGCCCGCAGGTGGGCGAACAGCGCCCGTACCTGCTGCGGGTCGTCGCTGTCCGTGGTGAAGGACAAGATCGCCTGCAGAATGTGGCGGGCAAGGTCACCGGTGGCTCGAACGTCGTCGCCCGCGCTACGGGCCCAGCCGGACCTCATGCTCAATGCCACGGTGGTCATGTGAGAAACGAGGCCTTGCCACAACTCGGCCAGCGTCTTCTGCTGGTCGGCCCCCTCAAGGCCTGTGATATCGGTGACGACCAGCAGCATGCTCTGCACCCTGCTGGCACCGTACTGAGCCACCAGCACCGCCAGCGACTGCTCACCACGCACCAGAGCGGCCAGCGCGTCGCTGTCATCGGCCCATGCCGCTTCCAACGCCGCAATCACGCGCATGACCTGGTCCGCAGTCAGCTCCGGTGGCATGGAAGGCACCATAGCCATCGCCCACGACCCCGGGACCCCATTCCGGAAAGCCCTGCCAGGACCCCGGTAGCTGAGTGGGATCGTTGAGGACACCGCCGCAGCATCCTGCTCCCCCGAACCGACGCGTCACGGGGAGCAGACGCCGGCGTCTTACCCCAAGCGGGCGCGGCTCAGCCGTGGGCACCCATGGTGTGGGTCTGCCAGTTCTCGAACAGCGGCGGCAGGATGCCCGGGTCGCGGTTGAGATCTTGGCGCCAGCCGGGAAAGCCGCGGGCGGCAGGCGTGTGCAGCGCGCAGGCGCAAGCCGACGCGCAACGAGAACAGTGCGAGCCCCGATCCCCCGGGCACGCCGCCCCGCCCCGGCCTTCCCGTCTTCCTTCTTCTTGGTCCGGGCGGGGTGGAGAGGAGTGCACAGGAGGATGTCGGGCTGGCGACCACGGCCTGCCACGCCTGGTCACCTACAGTTTCACCCTCTGCCGCCGGGCCGGGTGGGGACGGTTGTCGGCGGGATTGTCAGACCGGTCAGCGGTGGGGTTGTCAGCCCAGTCGGGGCAGTGTTGTCGGATCGTGACCGTGGCCGGCCCTTTTGGTAAGAGAACCGGTCGGGGTCGGCTGCTGCCGTGGCAGGAGGAGCGCGGCGTCCGCGCCGAGGGCGCTGCCGTGTCACGGAGGCAGTGATCGATGGTGAATGTGGACGCGGGCGGCGGGGACTGGTTGGCGTTGGCGGTGCTGGCGCAGTAGCGGATGGCGACGACCGAGCAGGTGCATCTGCTGACCGCTCCGGGGGTGCGGATCGAGCAGACGCGGCGCCGGCTCGCGAAGCTGCGCGGGGAAGGTCTGGTGGACCGCATCACGCTGGCGCAGGCGGGGCGGATGCAGGTGTGGTTCGCCACCGGGTACGGGGCGCGGATCGCGGCCACCTGGCCGGAGTTACGGGGTCTCTCAGCGCGCCGGTACGCCGATGACCGGACTGCGGTGCGGCTGAAGATCGGGCACGGGCTGACCGTGACCGAGGTCGGGCTCGGCATCGTCCAGCCGGGCGGCGCTGTGGGCGATGTTCCGCAGCCAGCCTCTTCCTTCTTGCAGGAACCAGTTCGTGAGCCTGGCATGCCAACAAGGCAACTGTTACGGGCAATTGCGGATTTGTACCCCGTAAGGGAGGAGAGTGGAAGCTGGAGCCGCTCTTCGGTTCCGGTCCCCAGGGGGAAGGAGGCTGGCTGGTGCAGGCATCTTCGGCAGAGCAGGGCGCCGTGATCGTGGAGATCGTGGCGGCGGTGCGGAACGTGGATTACTGGCGGGCGGGCGTCTTGATGGAGAGGTTCGTGCGGGACGCGGATCTGGCCGCCCTGGCTGCTCTACGTGGAGCCCTCAATGAGGATGCCGCTGTGGAGCAGCGGCTGTAGCTGCAGTATTTGCTTGGCGCTTTCGGCGACCGCCCATTACAGGGGGTGGCCCGCGGTCCTTGCACGAGAACCGGGTGGTGCGACAGGTAGTGCGGGCGGCCGCCGCCGGAGTGTCGACCGGCGGCGGCTGCGCCCGGGCGGGGACACCCGTGGCTCCCCCTGCATATATCCGCAGGCGTCCCTGCACCGGACTGTTCCTCTCTGCCGGCCTGGGGGCGCGGAAGCTATCCCAGGCCGGCAGGCAGGAACCAGGCGCCGGGGCTCCCTTTTGTGTCCGCTGCGAGGATGTCAGGGAGTCCCGGCCGTCGTGCGGCCGGCTGTTGCTGTGTGGCCCGGGGTCCGGGAGCCTGGCGGCACGGTGACTGTGCGGGTTGTCAGCACAGTCACCGGCTTCTGCCCGAACCGTAGACAGGCTCTGACGGTCATCGCCAGAGAACGGACCGCTCCGAGCGCAGCACAGTAGGCGCACGGACGCACACCCCCGCACGACGACACCTCCCAGCTCACACCCTGCATCGCACCGGCCACACAAGGCTTGCGGGCTGCCAGGAGCTGACCGCGCCCATCCCGGCCGTCCAGGCGGTAGGGACGGCGACGGTGGCCATCTCCGCGGCCGGGCGCCGGCGATGGCATTGGTGGTGGTGCGGCGTACCGGTCGAGTGGGTTCGAGGGTGCTGCGGGTGACGGCGATGATGGTCTCGTTCACCGCCATCGCGTGCGGAGCCCTCGAGCAGGCCGTCCCGAGGGCGGTGGAGCCCATATCGCCCGCGGGGCATCCCAGGACTTCGACGGCCGCATCATCCCGAGCGTGCCGCCGGCGGCCACGTTGGAGGGGTAGCGCGCTTCGCTGTGCACTCGTTGTGCGGGGACGGTCACCGTCGACACCGCGCAAGCGGCACCGGCGGTCGGCCACACCGGCGTGACGGCACTGGCGAAAGTGAAGGCGGCAGTCGTGTGCCCGGAGGGGGAGGAGGAGCTGTCCGGACGGCCCTGAAGGTCTTCCGGCGGCACCCACACTCCTGTGGTGGGTGCCACCGACGGTACATCTGCTTGGCGACCGCGTTCGACGGCACCTGCGCCAACGCCATGGACGTCACCCCAGCAGCAGCGGCCGTGTGGCTGCGCCATCCGCCGACGGCGCCCATCACGCAGGTCGTCGCCCACCACAGCTTGGTGTGCTTGGCCGCTTCCTCCACCGCGGACGCGAGCCGCTGCCCCCAGGGCCGGTCCCCATGCGATCGACCGCCTGGCCGGCCGGCGATCTGCGGCGAGCAGATCTGCGATTTCCCGTCCCGGGCCGTCCCACTGCGATTCCGTGATCGAGTCGACGCCTCCGCCGGTCAAGGCCCGGGAGCGGACCCGGCGACGGTGGTCTCGCCGTTCAGGATTCAAGGCGGCGGCGGTCCTCTTCGTCCCATTTTCGGGTGTCGCGGGGCTGGACGTAGGGCTCCTCGCCGGACGGGTGGCCGCCCGCGGCGGCGCGCTGCCGGTGCATCTCGGCGTCGAACTCCAGGCCCAGGAGGACCGCCAGGTTCGTGATCCACAGCCACACCAGGAAAATGATCACGCCGGCGAGGGCGCCGTAGGTCTTGTTGTAGGAGGCGAAGTTCGCCACGTACAGCGCGAACCCGGCGGAGGCGATCATCCAGATCACCAGGGCCAGGAAGCTGCCCGGTGTGATCCAGCGGAAGCCTCGGACCTTCGCGTTCGGCGTCGCCCAGTACAAGATCGCGATCATGACCGTGACCAGGACGACGAGCACCGGCCACTTGGCGATCGACCACACCGTCAGGAACGTGTCCCCTATGCCTAGCGCGGTGCCGACCTGCCGGGCCAGGCCGCCGGTGAAGACGACGATCAGCGCACTGACAACTGCCAGGATCATCAGCACAACGGTCACACCGACCCGGACCGGTATCACCTTCCATATCGGACGGCCCTCGGGAATGTCGTAGATGGCGTTCGCGCTGCGGATGAACGCCGCGACATAGCCGGAGGCTGACCACACGGCGAGCGCCAGACCGACGATCGCCATGATCGAGCCGAGCCCGCCGTTGCCCTGCATCTGCTTCACCGCATTGCTCAGGACGTCGCGCGCCGCGCCCGGGGCGAGCTTCTGGATGTTGTCCAGCACCTGCTTCGTCACGTTCTGGCCGACGATCCCCAGCAGCGAGACCAGCGCCAGCAGGGCCGGGAACAGCGCCAGGATCCCGTAGTAGGTCAGCGCCGCGGCCCGGTCGGCCAGCTCATCCTTCTTGAACTCCTTCAGAGTGCCTTTCAGCGCCGCCCCCCGGGAGCCCTTGGGCAGGTCCGCCGGAGTGTCCGGCGCCTGCCGCTCCACCTGCTCATCCGGTCCGGCACCCGTCCCCCGCCCGGCCTCGACCTTCTGGCCGGCCGCGGCGTGCCCGTCATGCCTTCCATGCCGTCTCAGTGTCCGTACCATGCCGTCCGGGTATCCGGATGAATGTAGCCCATACACGGCATTCCTGATGAAAATCTGTTTTTTATGTATTTTGTGGCTATTCGTACAGAAGGGCTGCCGAGACGGTCCGCTGCCGCATCGACTTCAAGTACGTACGCCACGGCCATGGAGCCGGCCGATCCCGGCTTTCACCACAGCGTGCCGGCCGACTTCCGCGACCGTCTCGCCGAGGGAGATCGCGCCGACCGTCTCCTCGACCTCGCGTCGGCCCGCCTCAAGGAGGCTGGCCTGGTGCGCGAATGCGCCACCCAGCGCACCGCCTCCACCCATGCCCTAGTGTCCTGAGTCAGGAATTCGTTTCAGATAGCTGGCGAGGCGTTCGAGGATGTCGTCGGCGGTCTTCGTCCAGGTGTATGGCCTGGGGTTGGTGTTCCAGTCGGCGATCCAGGTCCGGATGTCCTTCTCCAGGGCCTGCACGCTCTTGTGGACGCCTCGCCGTATCTGTTTGTTTGTGAGTTCTGCGAACCAGCGTTCCACCAGGTTGAGCCAGGACGACCCGGTGGGTGTGAAGTGCAGGTGGAAGCGGGGGTGTGCAATCAGCCAGGTCTTGATCGCCTGAGTCTTGTGGGGGGCGTAGTTGTCGAGAACCAGGTGCACGTCGAGGCCCGGCGGGATCTCCCGGTCCAGTTTGGTCAGGAACTTCTTGAACTCCTCGGCCCGGTGTCGGCGGTGGAGAGAACCGATCACGGCGCCGGTGGTCACATCGAGCGCCGCGAAGAGCGTTGTGGTGCCAGCGCGAACGTAATCGTGTGTGGTCCGCTGCGGGATGCCGGGCATCATCGGAAGGACCGGCTGCGAGCGGTCCAGGGCCTGAATCTGCGACTTCTCGTCAACACAGAACACCAGAGCCCGCTCCGGCGGATCCAGGTAGAGCCCGACGACGTCGTGCACTTTGTCCACGAAGTACATGTCCGTCGAGAGTTTGAACGTCTCGGTGCGGTGGGGCTGCAGGCCGAAGGCCCGCCAGATCCGGGAGACGGTCGACTGCGACAGACCCAGCTCCGTGGCCATCGCCCGCGTCGACCAGTGCGTCGCGTTCCTCGGCGTGCTTTCCAGCGTCCGTTTCACCACCGCGGCGACCTGCTCGTCGGACACCGACCAAGGACCGCCTGGACGTGGCAGGTCACCGAGCCCCTGCAAGCGGTCGCGGACGAAACGCGCACGCCACTTGCCGACCGTGTGCTCCTCGACTCCGACCTGGCGCGCCGCCTCCCGGTTGGCAGCACCCGATGCACACGCAAGGACGATCCGGCACCGCAGAGCCAACGCCTGCGACGTCGACCGCCGACGAACCAACTCCTCCAACCGGTCACGTTCCTGAGCAGTCAACACCAACGCAGCCTTCGGCCGCCCCATCCGCGCCATGAACAGACCCTACTCATGAAACGAATTCCTGACTCAGGACACTAGGTATCGGGCCTGCAGTGCCGCGGCACTGTCCTCGTACCTCGTGTCGGACGACTCCCCTTACGAGCAGGACAGTGGGGCTGGAAACGGTCACGCTGTGCCCGACCTGGATCTCCTCGTGGAAGTCCCGGGCGTTCTTCTTGGACGTGCGTGCGATGGTGTCACCACGCATCCGACGGTTTGTGGTCCCAACGGGCCGCGCAGGGATGGGGCGGCCCGGTCGGTCGCTTCCTGCACGGTTTCTGACCTGCCGTTGAGGTATGGCCACCGACGACTGCCGGCCGGCCCTCATCATGTGAGTTTCATGTGAGTCCCAGGGGCATCGGGTGCTGTCTATGAGGTCTTCCCAGGTCAGAGACTTGCCGTTGCCATGAAACGTTCATGTTCGTGCAGATCGGGCCCACGTCGGTAGCGGACAGTGAGTGGTGCACGCGACGGTCGCGTGCACCACTGCCGGTCTGGAGTCTCGATGATCGAAGTATGCGGCCTGTCGAAACGCTATGGCGAGGTTGCGGCAGTGGACGATCTGACATTCGCTGTCCGCCCCGGGGAAGTGACCGGGTTCCTGGGACCCAATGGAGCCGGCAAGTCGACCACGATGCGCATGATTCTGGGCCTGGACGCCGCCAGTTCCGGGACTGCGACAGTGGCCGGTCGGCCGTACGCTGCGCAGCCCGCACCACTGAAGGTGGTCGGGGCGCTCCTGGATCCGGGCGCGGTGCTGCCCAGTCGCACCGCCTATCATCATTTGTCGGCGTTGGCGGCCAGCAACGGGATTCCGCGCCGCCGGGTGGACGAGGTACTGGCGGAAGTCGGCTTGGAGAAGGTGAGTCGCCGACGTGCGGGGACGTTCTCCCTCGGAATGCGTCAGCGGCTGGGCATCGCCGCGGCCCTGTTGGGTGATCCTCCGATGCTGGTCCTCGACGAGCCGCTCAACGGGCTGGACCCGGAGGGCATCGTATGGATTCGCTCGCTGATGCGGAGGATGGCGGCCGAAGGACGCGCGGTTCTGATGTCCAGCCATCTGATGAGTGAGATGGAGTTGACCGCCGACCATCTCATCGTCATCGGTCGCGGAAAGTTGATCGCTGACATGACGATGAAGGACTTCATCGAGGCACATTCCGAGCGCGAGGTCTTTGTTCGCACCCCTCAGGCCGAGGCCCTGCACAGCATGCTCACCGCGACCGTTCAGGTGCGGAGCGAGGGCGGTGACGCTTTGGTGGTGACAGGTCTGGAAGCCGCCGAGATCGGGGCCCTGGCGTCGCTCGGCGGAGTGGAGCTGCACGAGCTTGCTCCGCGCCAAGTGTCGCTGGAAAAGGCATTCATGGACCTGACGCGCGATGCGGTGGAGTACCAGTCGGAGAAGGGGACGAGCCGATGACGCACGCCCCTACGCAACTCCCTACCAGGTCGACAAAAGCCCGTCGGCACTTGCTCGTGTCCCGCCTTCAGTCGGACCCGGATCGTGCGCGGAGTGGGAGGGTGACCTTCTGGCACTGCCTGCACGCCGAGTGGATCAAGATCCGCACGATGCGCTCGACGGTGTACGTGATCCTGGGCACTCTGGCATTCTGCATCGGTCTTGCTGCGCTGAACGCCTCGTCCGCAGGCAGTGAGTTCGCGGACCTGAGTCCCGCGGACCAGGCCTCGTTCGACCCGTTGGCGACCAGCCTGCGCGGCTACCTGCTTGCGCAGATCGCGCTCGGCCTGTTGGGCGGCCTGGTCATCACCTCGGAATACGGTGCGCGCACGATCGTCCCCACCCTGATCGCTGTTCCGCACCGGCTGCAGGTGCTGGTGTCCAAGGCTGTGGTGCTGACGGGCGTGGCGCTCCCGGTCGGGATCGCGGTGTCACTGGCCGGGTTTCTCGTGGGGCAGGCGTCGCTGTCCGGGGCGGGCGCCCCGCACCTGGCACTCTCCGACGGCGTGGCACTGCGTGGCATCGCAGGTGGTGGTCTTTATCTGGCACTGGCCGGGCTCTTCGGACTGGCTCTGGGCACGGTGATCCGCTCCACCACGGCAACAGTGACCACACTGTTCGGCGTCATGCTGATCGTTCAGGCCTTCGCCCCGGCCCTGCCCGCAGGACTCGGCGACTGGGTGTCGAAGTACTGGCCGCCGATCGCCGGCGGGCAGATCATCACCAGCTATCAGGACCCCATGTTGCTGAGTCCCTGGGCGGGCGTGGGCGTCATGGCCGGATGCGTGGCCGCCCTGATGACGGCGGCGTTCGTCGTCTTCCGCAAGCGTGACGCCTAGCAAGGCGGGACAGTGAAGACAAGGATTCGCCAGCCGGGAACGGGTGCCATGACGACGACACAACGACTGCTACTGGTGGAGGACGAGCCCACGCTGCGTGAGCTGCTGTCTGCCAGCTTGCGGCTGGCCGGCTTCGAAGTGATTCCGGCCGAAGCCGGCGGCCAGGCCCTGGAAGCGGTCCGCGACAGGCGCCCCGATCTGATCGTCCTGGACGTGATGCTGCCCGACTTCGACGGCTTCGAGGTCGCACGCCGCCTGCGCGAGCATCCGTCCGGTTCCGGAAGCGGGCACCCGCCGATCCTCTTCCTGACGGCCCGGGACGCAGCCGAGGACCGCATCAGCGGTCTGCGGGCCGGCGGGGACGACTACGTGACCAAGCCCTTCAACCTCGAGGAACTCATCCTGCGCATCCAGGCCGTGCTGCGTCGCACCAGCGGCCGCCGGCTCGATGGGCTCGTGGTCGTCGACGACCTGGAACTCGATCTCGACAGCCACCAGGTGACGCGAGGCGGCGAGCCGGTGCAGCTGTCTCCGACCGAATTCAACCTCCTGCGCGTGCTGATGGAAAACGCCGGCCAGGTCTTGTCCAGGGATCAGCTGCTGGACCAGGTCTGGCACTACGACTTTGACGGCGACGACTCCATCGTCGCCTCCTACATCAGCTACCTGCGCCGCAAAATCGACACCGGCGAACGGAAGCTGATCCATACGGTGCGTGGCACCGGCTATGTCCTGCGCAGGCCCCGCGGATGAGTGCGGCTGCCACACGTGGGCCAGTCAGCCGTCTGTCGCTGCGCGGGCGGGTCGTGGCCATCACGTTGCTGCTAGTCATCGCCGCCCTGTTGGCCAGTAACGCCCTACTCGTCACCCTGCTGCAACGGCAACTGGTGCAGCAACTGGATGACCGGCTGCGCACCGCTGTCACGACGGCGGCGCGGCTGTCGAACATGGAAGACACGTCCGGCGAGTCGGCACCGGAGACGCGCGATGCCGTGGAGGGCGACCTGGCGGGCGACGTCTACGTCGCCTACCTCGATGCCGAAGGGCATCTGCGGCATACGCTGCGTCCGGCCGCCCATGGCACCCCCCGACTTCCGGTCCTCGGCACCGCAGCGATCACGGCCCGAGACCAGCACCCCTTCCAGGTCCTGGGCAAGGATGACGGCGATGAGTGGCGTGTCATCGCTGCCCCGTTGGCCGCCGGCCACGACACCCAGGTGGACGAGGGCGGCAGCGTCGTCGTGGCCGGTTCCCTGTCTCCGGTCCACACGACGATTCGGCAGCTGGGCGTGCGGATGCTGGTGATCGATTCCCTGGTGCTCGTCTGCTTGGGCATCATCGCCTGGTTCGCCGTGCGAGCCGGTCTGCGGCCGCTGCGGCGCATCGAGACGACGGCAGCGGCCATCGCGGGCGGAGATCTGTCGAGCCGGGTCCCGCAGCCGGCCACGACGCGCACCGAACTGGGCCGGCTGTCCGCCGCGCTCAACGGCATGCTGGACCGCATCGAAGCCGGCGACGCCGCCCGCGCCGCCACCAACGAGCGTATGCGCACCTTTGTCGCGGACGCCAGCCACGAACTGCGCACCCCGCTGTTCGGGATCAAAGGCTTCACCGAGCTGTATCGGATGGGTGGCATGCCCGAGCGCGCCGATGTCGATGCCGCCATGAGCCGTATCGAACGCGAAGCAGCCCGCCTCGCCCGCATTGTCGAGGACCTGCTGCTCCTTGCCAGGCTCGACGAAGATGCCACCGGTGATGTGCATCCGACCCTTCGTCTCACCCCCATGGACCTGCGCACCCTGGCCGCCGACGCCCTGCACGACCTACGGGCCTTGGCCCCCGAACGTCCCATCACCCTGACCGGCCCGGGCGGCGGTCCGCCCGGTGGCGCCCCTGTTCTGGGCGACGAGTCCCGACTGCGACAGGTCACCTCCAATCTCGTCGGCAACGCCATCGCCCACACTCCTCCCGGCACGCCGGTACGCATCGGTGTCGGCACGCTGGACGATCAGGCAGTCCTGGAGCTGAGCGATGAGGGGCCAGGAATCGCGGCCGAGCAGACCGGCCACATCTTCGACCGTTTCTACCGTGCCGACACCGCTCGCGGCCGCACACAGACTGGCGGTGCCGGTCTCGGACTGTCCATCGTCCGCTCCCTGGTGACCGCTCACCGCGGCCGCGTTGAGGTCCGCTCAGTGCCGGGGGAGGGCGCCACGTTCCGCGTCCTGCTGCCGCTGCATCCCGACAGCTCCGCCAGCGATTCCTGAGGACAGCGCGGTAACCCCTCGGCCGGCCGACGCGAACGGCCGGACGTAGCCGACGCATACCCGAATCCAAGAACCACCGATGGCGTGCTCCACCCAGGTATGGCGCCTTTCTGTTCGCGCGCCCGCTGCCGTTCGCGGCTGGGGACTACCGGCGGGAGATGAGACACCCGCCGAGTCCTACTTGTTTTTGAGTACAGGGGGTCGTCGATACGGCCGACGACACGCCTGGGGCCGGCCCGGCAGGGTTAATGACGTTCCCAATAACCAGATATGGAGATGTCTTTCATGGCTACTTTCTTGCATCGGCTGGGCCGCTGGGCCTTCCGAAGGCGCCGCACCGTGGTGCTGGCCTGGGTAGCCGTACTGGCTGCAGTATTCCTCGGGGCCTCCAGCGCATCCGAGGCATCGGAGGACTCGTCCTCCCTGCCCGGCATCGAGTCCCAGCAGGCATTCGACCTGATCAATGAGCGGTTCCCGGGTGCCGAGGCGGACGGTGCGGAGGCCCGCATCGTGTTCGTCGCGGAACACGGCCGGCAGGTCACCTCCGCCGCCGGCCGCTCGGCCGTCGGTGAACTCGTCACGGCGGTGGCCGACGGGCCGCAGGTCGCCGACGCGGCCAGCCCTTTCGACACGAACGCGGTCAGCAAGGACAAGTCGACGGCGTACGCCACCGTCACCTACAAGGTCGCCAGCGACGATCTCACCGACGCCAGCAAGACGGACCTGACCAAGGCAGTCGAGCAGGCCCGGGACGCGGGCCTGACCGTCGAGGTCGGCGGCTCCGCGCTGGAGACCGAAGCCGCGCAGGGCGTGGGTGAGGTACTCGGCGTTCTCGTCGCCGCAGTGGTGCTGCTGATCACCTTCGGCTCACTCGCCGCCGCCGGTCTCCCCCTGCTCACCGCCATCCTCGGCGTCGGCATCAGCCTCGCCGCAATCACCGCCGTGAGCAGTGTCTTCGGATTTTCCTCGACGGTCGGTGAACTGGCGATGATGCTGGGCCTCGCCGTCGGCATCGACTACTCCCTGTTCGTGGTCTCCCGCTACCGGGAAGAGCGCGCCAAGGGACACCAGCCGCAGGAGGCGACGGCCCTGGCCGTGGGCACGGCCGGGAGCGCGGTCGTCTTCGCCGGGCTCACCGTCGTGATCGCCCTGCTGGGTCTGTCCGTCATCGGCGTCCCGATGCTCAGCAAGATGGGTATCGGCTCGGCAGGCGCCGTCATGGTTGGAGTCCTCATCGCCCTGACCGCCGTGCCGGCACTCCTGGGCTTTTGGCCCAATGCAGTGCTCTCGCGCCGCGACCGCAAGGGCGAACGCCGCTCCCGCACCAAGATCCTCAGCCTCGTCGGCAGGACCAGGACGGCCGGCATCACCACGAAGGCCTCCCGGGGTGTTCGCTGGGCGCAGTTCGTGGTGCGCCGCCCGCTGCCCGTCCTGCTCCTGTCGGTGATCGGCCTCGGGGCGCTCGCGGTGCCGTCGCTCGACCTGCGGATGGGTATGCCTGGCGATGAGGCCAAGTCGACCGCGACCACCGAGCGCCGCGCCTACGACGCGCTCGCCGAGGGCTTCGGCCCGGGCTTCAACGGCCCGCTGACCGTGGTGGTCGACGTCAAGAAGGCCAAGGACCCGCAGGCGGCCGTGACCGCGGTCTCCGACAAGCTCACCGGCACCAAGGGAGTCGTCTCCGTCTCCCCGGCACGGTTCAACGAGGCCAAAGACACAGCGGTGATCGCCGCTGTCCCCTCAACCGCACCCACCAGCCGGCAAACGCAGGACCTGGTGCACAACATCCGCAGCGAGCGCAGTGCGGTGGAGTCGGCCACCGGAGCCGACTTCAAGGTCACCGGCACCACCGCCCTGAACATCGACGTGGGCCAGAAGATGCAGGACGCCCTCATCCCCTACCTCGCGGTCGTCGTCGGTCTCGCCTTCCTCCTGCTGATGCTGGTCTTCCGGTCGATCCTGGTACCGCTCAAGGCCGCACTCGGCTTCCTGCTGTCCGTCGGTGCGGCCCTCGGCGCGATCGTCACGGTCTTCCAGCAGGGCCACGGAGCCGGCTTCTTCGGCGTCGACGAGACCGGCCCGATCATGAGCACCATGCCCATCTTCCTGGTGGGCATCGTCTTCGGCCTCGCCATGGACTATCAGGTCTTCCTGGTCTCCCGGATCCGCGAGGCACACATCCACGGAGAGCAGCCCGGCCAGGCCGTCGTCACCGGCTTCCGGCACAGCGCCCAGGTTGTGGGAGCAGCAGCACTGATCATGATGGCGGTGTTCGGCGGTTTCATGACAGGCGGCGAATCCATGGTCAAGATGGTCGGCTTCGGGCTGGCCAGTGCCGTCTTCTTCGACGCCTTCGTCGTCCGCATGGCATTCGTGCCCGCGGTCCTGGCGCTCCTCGGCAAGCGTGCCTGGTGGCTGCCGCACTGGCTGGACCGGGTGCTGCCTCGCGTCGACGTCGAGGGCGAAGCACTCACCCAACAGGTCGGCGTGCCGCGTGATCTGCATGCCGACGATCCACAGGCCTCCATGACGGTCTGACGCACCAGCCGACCGGGCCGCTCCACTCGGCCCCAGAGCGGCCCGGTCCTGCCTCCACTCTGTCCACTTCTTCTGCCCTCGGTCACGGCATTGCGGAGAAACCATGGTCACCCGCCTGCGACGTCGCATCGATCGGCACCCCCGCCTCGTCGAAGCGGCCTTCCTCCTGCTGGTCTACGCGGCCACCAGCAACCAGTACCGCCGGGTCGGCAACGACATTCTGTGGTGGCCGGGCTTCGCCCTCGCGGCAGTCACCTGTACGAGCCTGCTGGCGCGCCGTCGCCGGCCCGGCGCCGTTGTCGCCCTCACCACTCTCGGCACCGCCGTCGCAGGCTCCCAGGGCAGCACCTTCGGCCCTCTTCTGCTGCTCCCGGTTATCGTCGCACTGTACGAACTGGCTCTCCGAGCTTCTCAGCAAACCATCCGTACCTACGGTCTCCTGGTTGCTGTCGTCCTCGTGCCCTCTGCCCTGCGCTGGGATGTCGAGGACGAGCCCTGGGCGAACGAAGCGGTGAGCCTGGCCTTCTGGATCCTGCTGCCCATCCTGCACGGACTGGCCGTGCGAGCACGTCGCGCGTACATGGACACCGTCCGCACCCGCGCCGAGGACGCCGAACGCACCCGCCATGAGGAAGCACAACGCCGGGTCACCGAAGAACGCGTCCGCATCGCCCGGGAACTGCATGACGTCGTGGCCCACCACATGGCCCTCGCCAACGCCCAAGCCGTGACTGCCGCCCACCTGTTCCCCACTCATCCCGCACAAACCGGCCAGATCCTCACCGAGCTCACCGGCACGACCACGGCAGCGCTGCACGAACTCGAGGCCACAGTGGGCCTGTTGCGCCAGCCTGAGACCGCCGAGGAATCGCTGAATCCCGCACCTGGGCTTGACCGGCTGCCTGACCTGGTCGCTGCCTTCGCCGCCGCCGCACTGCACATCACGATCGCTGTCGACGGCCCCGTGAAGCCGCTGGCGGCCGGGGTGGACCTGAACGCCTTCCGCATTGTGCAGGAAGCACTGACCAACGTCGCCAAGCACGCTGGTGTGAACACGGCACATGTCCATCTCGCCTACGCCCGGGAACAGTTGACGATCACCGTGAGCAATAACAGAAGTCCGAACACTCCCCCGCGCGCACCCGGCGGAGGGTTCGGGCTCATCAGCATGCGAGAACGCGCTCAGTCCGTCGGAGGACGCTTCCGAGCGGGGCACCGCCCGGAAGGCGGCTTCGCCGTCACGGCCGAACTTCCCATCAACGCCAGACCAGAGAGTGGGTTCCATGACGATCCGCGTACTGATTGCCGACGACCAGGCCCTGCTGCGAGCGACCTTCCGGGTGCTGATCGACTCCTGTGACGACATGGAGGTTGTCGCCGAGGCCGCCGACGGGCAGCAGGCCATCACGCTGGCCGGCCTCCACCGCCCGGACGTCGTCCTCATGGACATCCGCATGCCCGGAACCGACGGGCTCGCCGCGACCGCCGCCGTCTGCGCACAACCCGAACTGCAGGCCACCCGCGTCCTCATCCTCACCACGTTCCAGACCAACGAGCACGTCGCCCAGGCCCTGCGCCTCGGCGCGAGCGGCTTCCTTGGCAAGAACACCACCGCCGACGCCTTCCTCGACGGCATCCGCACGGTCGCTTCCGGTGACGCCTTGCTGTCACCTCTGGCCACCCGCTCACTGATCACCCGCTTCCTCGCCACCCCCGCCCCCAACTCCGGCGCCCCCGACCTCGAGCAATTCGACAGCCTTACTCCGCGAGAGCGCGAGGTGCTGACCCTGGTTGCGGAAGGCAGATCCAATGACGAGATCGCCGACGCACTGTTCCTCAGCCCTCTGACCGTCCGCACCCACGTCCAACGGGCCAAAACCAAGACAGAGGCCCGCGATCGCGCACAACTCGTCGCCTTCGCCTACCAGGCGGGCCTTGTACAACCGCCGAGGTGACCGACAACCCGGACGTGCCCTGTCCTGACCGACGTCCAAGCCTCACTCAGAAGACGGGACACACGGCATCATGACTCACCTACGCTTCGTCCTGACCGGAATCCTCCTGTCCGTGGTGGCCCTGACCGTCGCCGTCGCCGAGACCCGGATGGACAACGACGCTGCTGGGCGCAGCGACCTGCAGGGCCCCTATGTCGCTCTCGGGGACTCCTACACCTCCGGTCCACGCATACCGGCGCAGAGTGGCAAACCCGCTGGCTGTGACCGCTCCGACCACAACTACCCGGCGCTGCTCGCCGCTCGGCTCAAGATCAGACCGGGCATGTTCCGCGACATGAGCTGCAGCGGCGCAACGACAGCGGACTTCGCCTCGCCTCAGTCCACCGACAACGGCCGCAATCCCGCACAGCTCTCCGCCCTTTCCAGCCGAACCCGGCTCGTGACCGTCGGCATAGGCGGCAATGACATCGGCTTCAGCAGCATGCTGACCCGCTGCCTCACCATGGGAGCGGCGTACAAGCTCATCACTCGCCACAAGGACGTTTCGGTCGACGCTCCCTGCCGAGAGCGCTACGTCAAGGACGGCACCGACAGTACGCAGCAGCGGATGACAGCGCTAAGAGCAGTACTGTCCGACCTGATGCAAGAGATCAGGCGGCGTGCGCCCAGGGCGCATCTCTACATCGTCGGCTACCCCGCGATCCTGCCGCCCGGCGACACGGGATGCGGACGCGCCCTTCCCCTTGCTCCCGGTGATATCGCCTACCTGCGGGAGAGGGAAGGCCGGCTCAACAGGGTGCTGCGGCAACAGGCCCACACGGCCGGCGCCACCTATGTGGACACCGAAACCGAATCCCGGAAGCACAGCGCCTGCTCAGCCCAGGACACACGATGGATCGAGCCGTTGATCCCCATCAGCCCGGCGGCACCGGTACACCCCAACGCTCGCGGACAACGCGGAGTCACGCAGATCATCCTGCGCGCCATGAGAGCAACACGGTGAGCTTGGCCGGACCACGTACTCGGCTCCGCACGAGGCTGAGCAGCCTCTGACCGGCGGGGCCGGCCCGCCGAACCGGAAGCCTCGATGCCCCTCCCGACCCTTCAACGGGCCACGGACGGTGTAACGCACACCGCTTTGATCGGGGATTCGGTTGTATTGCGCATGCTTCGACATGTCGGACGTTGCAGGGCGAAAGGAATTCCCCAATTGATGAGCGCATGAGGAAGAACACCCGCCGCCTGCTGCTGTCCGCCGTGCCACAGCTGATGGATTTCATGCCGGCATAGCTGCCACTTATCCATATACAGACGAACAGCGCATTTTGGTGATCACCATGGAGCAGCCGGAATAGCTCTCGGGAACGAGATCAATTCGTTCCCGTCCTCTACACATATGGTTACCCGATTTCCTAAGGTTTTCGACGTGCCAATTCGTGCCCAGCAGCAGGTCATCGGTACCGGCCAGCTCGGTGAGCAAGTGGTGGCGGGTGGTTCGCGCCTCGGCGGGATCGACGTCGCCGACGCCACCCATGTCGGGGTACGCCAGTTGCACGGGATGATGCAAGCTGTCGCCGCTGATCAGCGCATTGCGGACGGTGCCTGTCAGCCTGACCGACAAGTGGCCGGGCGTGTGGCCGTGTGTCGGTACCAGGCGGACGCCGTCGGCCACCTCAAGGCCTGAGGCGGGGATGTCGAGCAGGTCGTACAGACCGTTGTCACGGATGGGCTGCAGGGAGTCGCGGTGCACCTGAGCGACTTCCTCGTCGCTTTCGGCGGCGGCGGTCCAGTAGTCCCATTTTCCCTGCGGTCGGTGAGGTAGCGGGCGTTCGGGAAGGTCGGTGTCCAGCGGCTGTCGACCAGGTGGGTGTTCCAGCCGACGTGGTCGACGTGCATGTGCGTGGTGATCACCAGGTCGACGGTGTCCGGGGCGAAACCCGCGGCGGTCAGCCGGCGCAGCAGCGGGGTCTGCAGGTTGTCGGCGTCGGGTATCTGCCGGGCTTGTCGTTGCCGATGCCGGTGTCGACCAGGATGCGCTTGCCGTTCACCTCGATCGCGAAGATGTGAACGTGCATCGCAAAGGCTGTGCCGTCGGTGAAGTGGGGTTGCAGCCAGGTGTGGTGCAAGTGTTCCGGTGTGGCATCGGGCAGCAGCCATCGACTGGTTGCCGGCGACATGTCGATTTCGTCGACTCGGCGCACGACGATGCCTCCGAGGTCCCAGCCCAGGAAGGCCGGGGATACACGGCTTGTGAACACTTTGAATCCATTCGTCTTGTCTGACCGCCGGTTCCGTGGGCCGACTCCAGGACTGTCGGTCACCTTTCGTAAGTATGTACCTTTTTGTGAGCTGGTGGCATGGCGGTGAGTGAGCAGTTCAGGGATGTTTTCGCCCAGCTTCCGGCAGACTCTTTCGACAAGGACTGCCCGACGCGGCCGGTGATGGCCCAAGTGACCGGCCGGTGGGGTGCGTTGATCATCGCTGCGCTGGTTCCTGGACCGATGCGCTTCTCCGGCCTTCACCGGCACATCGGCGGCATCAGCCAGAAAATGCTGTCGCAGTACCTCAAGTCGGTGGTGCGGTACGGGCTGGTCGAACGCCTGGTGGAGCCGACCGTCCCGCCACAGGTCACCTACAGCCTGACGCCACTCGGGCGGAGCCTGGCGCAGCAGCTGTGCGCGCTGCTGAACTGGTTCAGCGCCAACACCCCGGCGCCGCAGGCCGCCCGGCAGAGCTACGACGCTGTCGATTCCCCGGCCCGGTAGCGTGTCACGGGGCTGCTTGCCGGCGCACCTCGGCCTCCTCGACGCGGTCTGACACCCGGTATGTGGTACACCTCGACGTCGCCGGAGGAGGCGGCGGCCACACCGGACTGCTTGAGTTGCACCGCGGTCGGCCCGACGGGCTCGGAGCCGAGTCCCGGGCCGGTGAGGACCGGGACGGCGTCCTGCGCCTGCTTCCCCACCCGGTAACCGAAGATGTTCCCGTCCCCGGTGGTCACGACCCTGTGCCGCACCTCGATCAGGTGAGCGGCCTGTCGGTGTCCGTCCAAGTGGCAGCTACGTGCTCGGAGTCGGATAGCAGTTCAGACAGCAGTACGGTCCGCTGCCAGATCCAGCGCGATGTCGGTGATCATGTCCTCCTGGCCGCCGACCATGCCGCGCCGACCGGCTTCCACAAGGATGGCCCGGGTATCGACGCGGTAGCGGCGGGAGGCGGCTTCGGCGTGACGCAGGAAGCTGGAGTACACGCCGGCGTAGCCGAGGGTGAGGGTCTCGCGGTCGACGCGGACCTCGCGGTCCTGGAGGGGGCGTACGACGTCGTCGGCGACGTCCATCAGGGGGAACAGGTCACAACCGTGCTCCCAGCCCATCAGGTCGGCGACGGCGACGAAGGCTTCGACGGGGCAGTTGCCGGCCCCGGCGCCCTGGCCGGCGAGGGAGGCGTCGACACGGGTGACGCCGTTCTCGACGGCGACGACGGAGTTGGCGACGCCGAGGCCGAGGTTGTGGTGGGCGTGGATGCCGATGCCGGTGGCCGCGTCGAGGGTGTCCCGGTAGGCGCGGACGCGGTTGCGGACGCCGTCCATGGTGAGCCGGCCGCCGGAGTCGGTGACGTACACGCACTGGGCCCCGTAGGACTCCATCAGCTTGGCCTGGCGGGCGAGTTCGGCGGATTCGGCCATGTGGGACATCATCAGGAACCCGGCCACGTCCATGCCCATCTCGCGGGCGGCGGTGATGTGCTGGGCGGAGATGTCGGCCTCGGTGCAGTGGGTGGCGACGCGCACCGAGCGGATACCGAGGGCGTGGGCCTGCTTGAGGTCGTGCAGGGTGCCGATGCCGGGGAGGAGGAGGGTGGTGGGGATGGCCTGGGTGACGGCGCCGACGACGGCCTCGATCCACTCCCAGTCGGTGTGGGCGCCGACACCGTAGGTGATGCTGGAACCGGACAGGCCGTCGCCGTGGGCGACCTCGATGGCGGCCACCCCGGCGGCGTCGAGGGCGGTGGCGATGATGCAGGCCTGCTCGACGGTGTAACGGTGGCGGACGGCGTGCATGCCGTCCCTGAGGGTCACGTCCTGGACGTACAGAGAGGTCATCGGGGGGCCACCTCCGCGGCACGGTGGGCAGCCATGCGTTCGGCGGTGCTCAGGGCGGCCGAGGTCATGATGTCGAGGTTGCCGGCGTAGGCGGGCAGGTAGTGGGCAGCGCCCTCCACTTCGAGGAAGACGGACACCTTGACGGCGCCGGACCCGCCGGGGGCGAGGGCGCGCAGCGGGTCATCGGGCGCGACCCGCTCGAACTGCACCTTCTGCTTGAGGCGGTAGCCGGGCACGTAGGTCTGTACGCGGGCGACCATCTCCTGCACCGAAGCGGTGACGGCCGTGTCGTCGCACTCGCCGACCAGGCAGTACACGGTGTCCCGCATGATCAACGGGGGTTCGGCCGGGTTGAGGACGATGATTGCCTTGCCCCGGGCGGCGCCGCCCACCTTCTCGATGGCCGACGAGGTGGTCCCGGTGAACTCGTCGATGTTGGCCCGGGTGCCCGGGCCGGCCGAGCGGGAGGAG
This sequence comes from Streptomyces sp. V3I8, assembly GCF_030817535.1. NCBI lineage: Bacteria > Bacillati > Actinomycetota > Actinomycetes > Kitasatosporales > Streptomycetaceae > Streptomyces > Streptomyces sp. V3I8. Next base: position 2,039,206 of record NZ_JAUSZL010000002.1, read on the forward strand.
ATCGAGGCGACGATCTCGCCGTAGTGCACGGGGGTCACGACGGCCACGGCGGCGACGACCGGGATGGTGGCCTGGCCGCCGCAGGTGACCATGTTGACGTTCAGCGCGTCGAGGTGCTCGTCGCCGTTGACCGGCGGGACGACGTACGGGCCCAGCGCGGCCGGAGTGAGGTCCACGACCTTGCGCCCCAGCGAGCGCAGCACCTCGTCGTGACGGCGGTGCGCGCCGGCGGAGGTGGCGTCGAAGACCACCGACACCTCCGCGAACTCGTCCAGCTCCACCAGACCGTCGACGCCCTGGTGGGTGGTGGCGACCTTCAGGCGGCGGGCGCGGGCCAGACCGTCGGAGTCGGGGTCGATGCCGGCCATGGCGGCGATCTCCAGGGAGTCGGAGAGCCGCAGGATCTTGATCATCAGGTCGGTGCCGATGTTGCCCGACCCGATGACGGCGACCTTCGTGCTCATGCTGCCGCTCCTTCCGCGAAGCTCGTCGTGACCGTTCCGAGTCCTTCGATGCGCGCGGTGAACTCGTCGCCCTCGGCGGCGACCACCATCGGGCCGAGCGCGCCGGTGAGGACGATGTCGCCGGCCCGCAGCGGGTCACCGAGGCCGGCGAGGGTGGAGGCCAGCCAGAGGGCCGCGAGGAGCGGACTGCCCAGGCAGTCGGCGCCAGTGCCCTCGGAGACGGTCTCGCCGTTCTTCGTCAGGGTCATCGTCACGGCGCGCAGGTCGACACGGTCCAGGCGGACGGGGGTGGCGCCGAGGACGTACAGGCCGCAGGAGGCATTGTCGGCGACCGTGTCGACGATGCCGATGTCCCAGTCGGCGATGCGGCTGTCGACGATCTCCAGCGCGGGTAGCGCGAACACCGTGGCCCGCAGCAGGTCGGCGACGGTCGGGTCCCGGTACGGCAGGTCCGTGCCCAGCATCAGGGCGACCTCGGCCTCGACCTTCGGCTGGAGCAACCGTCCGGGGGCGATCGGCTGTCCCTCCGGGACCGCCATGTCGACGAACAGCGCGCCGAAATCCGGCTGGTCCACACCGAGCTGCCGCTGCACGGCAGGGGAGGTCAGGCCGATCTTGCGGCCGGCCAGGCGCCGCCCTTCGGCTACGGCACGGTCGATGGACAGCCGCTGCACCGCGTAGGCAGCCTCGATGTCCTGCTCGGGCAGGAGCGAGCGCACCGGCGGACAGGGCACTCCCGTGCGGACGGCCTCGTCGAGGGCGGTAGCCGCCTTCATCACGGCGTCGGCGGACTCGTCACCGCTCATACCGACCTCCCTGGCGCAGTGGTGCGGTGGTGGGGAACGGGCATGCGAGGTACCTCCGGAAAGGAGTGACGGTGTCTTGACGGTGAGCAACAGCAAGCACGCCCATGCAGGTCGGACGGAAAGTACGGGTGGGGACCGGGGAGCGGCCGCCGCCGTACCGTTCCGCCCGACTGCGCGCGTACTCATGAAGTGGGTTGAGAATGTGCACGTCGACCGGCTCGTCCCGGATCACGACCGGTAGCGGGGAGGACGTCTCCTCGCCCACGCCCGTCCGTCCCCCCTCGACGTCGTGGCCTTCGCGGACCTGCACAGCAGCGGGCAGGCGGGGGGTACGGTGTGACGCGGCAAGTCCGCCGGAAACGGTTCACTCCGGCCGGAGGGTCTGCTTCCCGGGCGCCTGCTCCACCTCGAAGGTCGAGCCGATGCCCATTCCGGTGATCCACTCCGGGACGGGTTCGTAACACGTCCACACCAGCGGCAGGTCGACCGCGGCCCTTCCGATCAGCCAGGTGCGCACCTCGTGGCCACCACTGCCCGCCCGCTCCTCCAGACACTCGTCCCCCAGGGCCGCCACGTCGTCCAGCTCACCGGTGGCGATCCTCTCCAGGAACCACCGGTCCCAGTCGGCGTTCACCCGGGCCGCGGGGTCCCCGCCCATGGCACGCACCCGTGCTTCGCGTGACACGGCGACCGCGTGGACGTCCCGGCGCCCGTGGATCACCGACTCGCGCCGGGCTCCGTCGATCGAGGGATCACGCGGGTCGTTGGACGGCAGCCAGTGCGACAGACCGCCACTGGCGATGACCAGCACCCGTCCGGGGAACGCCGAGCCGCGGATCGCCGCGCCCAGGGTGCGTCCCAGTCGTACGCAGCGTCCCAGGTCCGGCAGCGGTGGCGCCGCTGTGTTGACGACCAGAGGCACCAGTGGAAGCGGGCGCTTACCGGTCACCATCTCCCAGCTCTGCACCACTCCGTGGTCCACCGTCAGCGCGTACGACAGCGACAGGTCGAAGCCGGCGTGGGCCAGCGTGTCACGCACCGCCCACGCCAGGTCGCGGGCGACCGGCAGCTCACCGGCCCGGCTGCCGAAGTCCCCGAACCCGGTCACTTCCTCGACCCCCAGCGCGAACGGGGGCATCAGGTCGTAGAAGTTGGTGTGGAAGTGGTCGGGGCCGATGACCACGACGGCGTCCGGTGCCAGCCGCTCGACCGCGGTCGCCACTCGGGCGACACCGTCGAGGAAGAGCGCTCCGGGCGTCGCCGGGCCGGTGGGCGGAAGCAAGGTCGCGAACGGCGAGTGGGACATGCCGACGAACCCGACGATGTCACTCATGGCAGGTCCTCATCACCGAGACCACCGAGACCACCGAGAGCACCGAGACCACCGAGGAGGAAGCGACGGTGGGCTTCGAGGAAGGCGGCGGGCTTCTCCCACTGCGGCCAGTGACCGGCGTCCGCGATCACGTGCAGCTGGGCGTCGGGCAGCCAATCCAGCAGCAGGCCGGCCTCGTCGAGTCCACCGGTCGGGTCGTGCTCGGTCCACAGCAGCAGCGTGGGGGCGGCGATCCGGCCCACCCAGGAGGGATCCCAGGCGAAGTCCTGGCGGATCAACGGGTCTTGCAGCACCAGAGTGTGGGAGACGGCCCGCAGGAATCCGGGACGGGTGTAGACCGCGCGACGCAGGTTGACCAGTTCGTCGGTCACCATCTCCTTGTGGTGGAAAAGGAACTCGACACGGGAGCGGACCGTGGCGTCGCTGGGGTCCTTGACGGCGGCGAGGGTGCTGTCACGCACCCGGGCCATCACCTCGGGCTTGTTCGTGATGTTGCCCGGGGTGTTGAGCACCATCCGCGCCACCCGGTCGGGGTGGTGAGCGGCCGCCCAGGCGGCCACCCAGCCACCGAGTGACTCACCGGACAGGTGCGCCCGTCGGATGCCGAGGGCGTCCATCACCGCGAGGAGGTGGGCGGCGAGTACATCGGTGGTGTACGGGTGGTCCGGCAGGTCCGACCACCCGTGGCCGATCATGTCGTAGGCGGTGACGCGGAAGTCGGCGGCCAGGCCCGCGATGTCCCGGGCGTACGCCTCGAGATGACCACCGGTCCCGTGCAGCAGGACGAGGTCGGGACCGGCCCCGGCCCGCAGGACCCGGGTACGCACTCCGGCCGCGTCGACATGCAGCACCTCGTGGTCGACGTCGGCGAGTTCGCCCCAGATGCTGATGTGCTCCGGTGGTGCACCGCTCATCGTGTGTCCCCCTCGAACCGGGCCCGTGCCTCGTCGACGGTGGCCAGCCCGGCGCTCTGCCGGCGGCCGAGACCCAGCAGGCCCAGCAGACGCGAGTTCTCGATCGTCAGGAATTCCACGGGATGTTCCTCCGAGTCGTTGTAGTGCCGGTGCCAGGTCCACGGCGGGGTGTAGACGAAGTCGCCGGTGGACCAGGACACGCTGTCGTCCTCGATCTCGCTGTGGCCGTCGCCGGTGATGACGTAGTGGACCGTCTCGTGGTGGTGGCGCTGCATGTCGGAGCTGAGGCCCGGCGGGATGGTCTGGCGGAAGATCTCGAATGTCGTGGTGGGCAGCTGTCCGGCGATGGACAGCTGTGTGGGGTTGTGCACCTGGTCGGCGGGCAGCGGTTCGAGTTCGTCGGCGCGTACCACGACCGGCCGGGCGGTACCGGGTCGGACGGTGTCCGAGATCGAGGCGAGGAATCCCGCCATGGAGAATCCGGGTGCCGGCTGGTCCATCAGATCGTCTCCGTTCGTCCGCCGTCGACCGTCAGCACGGTCCCGTTGATGTAGGCGGCCTGCGGTGAGGCCAGGAAGGCCACCGCGGCGGCGACCTCTTCGGGAAGACCGGGGCGTCCCGCGGGGACGGTCGCGGTGTCCTGGGCGTCCAGCGTCGCCGGCGGTTCACCGGTGGCGTCGGCGCGGGCGGACAGGATCTCCCGGCGCCGGTCGGTCGCGATGGGGCCGGGCGCCACACAGTTGACCGTCACGCCGTTGGCCGCGAACTCCCGCGACAGCAGTTTGGCCACCGCGGTCGCCGCCGAGCGCAACGCCACCGAGGTCGCGAGGTCGGGCTGGGGCTGACGCACCGCGGTGGAGGTCACGAACACCACACGGCCGAAGCCACGCCGGGCCATCCCCGGCAGGAGCAGCCGGGCCAGCCGCAGTGGTCCGGTCACCAGCAGGCCGAAGGCGTCGCACCACTGTTCGTCGGTCACTTCCAGAACACGTCCGGGCGGTGGCCCTCCCGCGTTGAGTACGAGGACATCGAACGGGCCGTACCGCTCCTCGGCGTCCGCCACCGCGGCCGGGTGGCCCGGGTCGGCGATGTCCCCCGCCAGGGGGTGCACCGGGGCGGCGGTACCCTCCGACAGACGCCGCGCCGCCTCCCCCAGGGCGTCGGCCCGGCGGCCGGTGACGACCACCTGGTGTCCGGCGCGGGAAAGGTGCGCGGCGACGGCGTACCCGATTCCCGAGCCGCCCCCGCCCACCAATGCGTTGCGCGTATGAATGGCGTCCTCCTCGTTGCCGGCCCTGTGCCGCCGATCGCGACGCCGTTAGTGTGTGCGGCATGACGAAGGGAAGCCAACGATGAGTCCCACTGAGCGGGATCCCACGTGTGTCCCGGCCGGTGGTCTGGAACGTGCTGCGGTCATCCTGGGCGCCTTCGACGACACTCATCGGGAGCTGACTCTGGCCTCGCTGGTCGCCCGGTGCGGGATGCCACGGTCGACCACCCACCGCACTGCCGAGCGGATGATCCGGCTGGGCTGGCTGGACAAACCGCGGGACCGCTACCGGATCGGCAACCGGCTGTTCGAGATCTCCGGGCTGGCCCCCGTCCGGCACGAGCTGCGGGAGGCCGTGCTGCCGTTCCTCCAGGACCTGCACCACGCCACCCGTAACACCGTCCAGCTCGGAGTGCTGGACGACACCCGGGTGCTCATCGTGGAGAAGATCACCGGCCACCGGCCGATGCCCATGCTCAGCCAGGTCGGTGGCATGATCCCGGCGTACTGCTCGGGGCTGGGCCGGGCGATTCTCGCCCACAGCGACGCCGCCACGGTCGAGGCGGTCCTGGATGCCGGCCTCACCGCACGCACCCCGCGCACGCTGACGAGCCGGGTCGCGGTGCTGCGCGAGTTGGCCGCGATCCCCCAGCGCGGCTGGGCGCTGGACCGCGAGGAGGGCAACATCGGAGTGAGCTGCGTGGCGGCGCCCGTGTTCGGCCCGTTCGGAGACGTCGTCGCCGCCCTGTCCGTCACCGGCCCGACAACCGTGGTACGTGCCGATCGGGTGGGGCCCGCCGTCCGGCTCGCCGCGGCCGCCGCCTCCCGGGCCTCCTTGCGGCGCCGCTGACCCCGCGGGGAACCGGGTCCCGGTGAGCGGGACAAGTGTTTGGCCCGCCGGTCCTGTCGCCTCCATGCTGTTTCCTCACATCACGCCGAACCCCGCCGCCCGGTGGCGGTGTCGGCGCCGACATGTCTCGGAGGAGATGACGATGACCCTCGGTGGCGGCTACATGCTCCCGTCCCGCGACGGGCACGACATCCCGGCGATCGGGCTCGGGATCACCATGAAGGCGGACGGCGCAGCCACCCGCGACGCCTATTCGTTGTTCGAGTACGCCATTCCTCCGGAGACCGACGGTCCGCCGCCCCATGTGCACACCCGGGAGGACGAGTCCTTCGTCTGTCTGGCGGGCCGGCTCGACGTCCACCTCGGCGGCCGGGACTTCGTTCTGCAGCACGGCGACTACCTGTTCCTGCCGCGCGACGTCGTCCATGCCTTCCGCAACCCGTACGGCGACGAGGCCCGGGTCATGTCCGTGGTGTCGCCGGCGGGTCTGGAGAAGTATTACCGAGCGCTCGCCGATATGCCGCCGGGTCCGAAGGATCTGGGCCTGCTCAAGCAGATCATGAGCGACTTCGGCATCGAACTGCAGCTGCCGCCGGAGGTGGGATGACGATGCGGATCGCCGTCATCGGCGCCGGAGCCGCCGGCCTCGTCACTGCGAAGGTGCTCTTCCGGGCGGGTCACGAGGTCGAGGTCTTCGACCGGACCCCCGACGTCGGCGGAGTGTGGAGCCGCACGCGCCGTTACCCCGGTCTGACCACACAGAGCCCGAAAGGGCAGTACTCCTTCTCCGACCATCCCTACCCACGCGACTGCCCGGAGTGGCCTACCGGCGCCCAGGTGCAGGAGTATTTCGCCGGCTACGCCACCGCCAGCGGTCTCGATCCCCTCCTGCGGCTGAACACGGAGGTGGTCGCCCTCCGTCCGGCGGCGGAGGGCAGGTGGACGGTCCGCACTCGCGACGCGGCCGGAGAACACGCGGAGACGGAGTACGACCGGGTCGTCGTCGCCAACGGCATCTTCTGCGAGCCTGCCGTACCGGACTACCCGGGGCTGGAGGAGTTCACCGCGGCCGGCGGCCGGCTGTGTGCCGGGACCGAGTTCCACGACACGCTCGAGGCGCGGGGCCGTCAGGTGCTGGTCGTGGGATACGGCAAGTCGGCGTGCGACCTGGCCGTCGCGGTCAGCGGCACGGCTGCCGGCACCCACGTCATCGCCCGCCGGTTGCTGTGGAAGATCCCGCGCAGGATCGCCGGTGTACTCAACTTCAAGATGCTGATGCTGACCCGTTTGGGTGAAGCGTTGTTCCGTTACGTCCGGCTGCGGGGGTTCGAACGTTTCCTGCACGGACCGGGTGACGGACTGCGCCGCGCGCTGCTCAACTCGCTCGGCTCGGTCTCGATGCGCCAGTTCCGCCTGCGACAGCTGAAGCTGGTCCCGTCCGGCCGGATGGAGCACATCATCACCACAGCCGTCGGACTGGCCACCGAAGGCTTCTTCGAGAACGTCACCGACGGCAGCATCACCGTGCATCCGGACACCACCATCACCCGCCTCGCCGCAGGCCCGACCGGACCGCTCGCACACCTGGCCGACGGCACCGTACTCCCCGCCGACCTGATCGTCTGCGCCACCGGTTTCCGCCAGGACCTGCCCTTCCTCGACAAGGACACCCGGCAAGGACTGACGGACACACACGGCAACTTCATGCTCTACCGCCAGATCCGCCCCCTCGACGCCCCCGGACTCTATTTCAACGGCTACAACTCCTCGTTCATGAGCCCGCTGAACGCCGAGATCGCAGCACTGTGGATCGCCGCCGACCTGGCAGGCGCCGTACCGCTGCCCGAGCCGGCCGAGATGCGCCGGACGGTCGTCGACCAACTGGCCTTCATGGACACCGCCACGAACCGCCACCACTGCCGGGGCGCGAAGATCATCCCCTTCTCGATGCACAACGTCGACGAGATGCTGGAAGACCTCGACGCGCAGATACCCGCACGGATACGGGCCACCCACTGGATCAAACCCGTCGATCCCTCGGCCTACCGCAGCGTCACCCCGACCCTGCTCGCCCGGCTGACCACCCCGCCCACCACCGAACCGCAACCGGACACAGCCGCCTGACACCAGGAAGAACCCACGGCTGTCCGGCTCCCCGGTTCACGCCCCGCTCCCACGAGAGCGCGGAAAAGGATTCCGCGGTGAGGCAACGGTCTCGGCCTCCCATGGCCTCTTCCGACCATCTAGGAGGTGCTCATGGGGGTTCGAAAACAGGCCGAGGACAGAGAGTTCCAGGCCTTCGTCGTCGGCCGCTGGCCGCGACTGATGCGCACGGCATTCCTGCTCACGGGGGAGCAGCACGCCGCGGAGGATCTGGTCCAGTCGACACTGGAACAGGTCTATGTGGCCTGGCACAGGGTCGCCTCGGCCAACGCCCCGGAGGCGTATGTACGACGAGTGATGATCAACGCGCATGCCCGCAGGTACCGCAGGAAACTGCGGGAGTTCCTGGCGCCCAGGAGCGAGGACGCGGGCCTGGCACACGAGGTGGCCGACACCGGTGACCGGATCGCCCAGGCCGACGACCGCCACACGCTGCTGGAGGCACTGGCCAAACTGCCGGCACGGCAGCGGGAAGCAGTGGTCCTGCGCTACTGGGAGGACCTCACCGAGGTACAGACGGCCGAGGCGATGGGCTGTTCGGTCGGCACGGTGAAGAGCAACGCGGCCAAGGGGATCGCGAAGCTGCGCGCCCTGTCGGGACTGGCGGAGACAGTGACGCAGGGAGGACGAACGTGAAAAGCGCGGACCGGGAGACGAGCCCCGACATGACACAGCACGACATCGCACTCCTGCTGGCCGACGCAGCCGACGAGGTGAAGATCGGCGTAGCCCCCGCCCAGGCGCTGATTCGCGGCGGCCGCCGCCGCAGGGCCCGTCGCTGGGCGGTCGTGGCGACCACCACCCTGGTCGTGGCCGGCTCCACGGGGGCTCTGGCCCTGACGGGGCTGTCCGGTGACGGCGACCGGGGGGTGCCGCCGGCGAGCCGGTCGGTCGCCGGCACGGAGGCACCCGAACCGCACATGCGGACGACCCTGGCGAGTGGCACCGACGCGGGAGTGCCGTGGAGGGTGTACATCGACGTGTGGAAGGCTCCGGCGGACACGGCGGAGGCACGGGCCGCCCTGGCGGCGATGGCCGAGTTCGGCGAGCACCCGGAGGACGTCTCCACGGCCTCCGAACTGGTGGGCAAGGCCGCGCACTTCGTGCACCGGGTCACCGGTGAGGAGGCGAGGACCACTCAGATCGCGGACATGGTGCTGCCTGAGGACGACGTCCTGTCCGGCGGCGAGTACGGGGCCGTCACGCTCCCGCTGCTCCCCGAGAACGACACGGCCCCGCGCCTGGTGGTCGGCCAGGTCGCCGGGACCGCCCGGGAGGTCACCTGCACCTGGAAGGACGGCACGTCCACCAAGGTCGGCCGTGCGTCCGCGGCCACCGAGGCGAACGCCGCCGTTCCGGTCATCCACAGCCCCGAGCACTCGCCCTACGACTGGTTCGTCTGCCTGGCGCCGAAGTCCACCGCGTACGAGGGGATCAAGGTGACGAAGTAGACGAAGCGGGAGTCCGAGTGCGGGGCTCGGGGGGGCCGCCGGACGACGGTTCGCGACGGCGCTCGGACAACAGCCTCCTACAGCCCCCGTCTTGTCGAAGAGTGGTGCCCGGCCGCCCGGTTGATCAGCCGATGGGCTCGGCCACGATGAGCTGGAACCTCTCGAAGGACAGCTTCACGGTGTTGTGCTGAGCGGTGGCAGTTCCGAGTGACGTGCCGGTGAACGGGTCGGTCAGGCGGTACCGCGTGCGGCCCAGACCGCGCAGCTCGACCGTCCCGTCCCACTGGTCGGCGTAGAAGGCGTAGTGGAGGGTCCGCTTCTTGGTCACGACATGTGCCTCGGGCTTGTCGAAACCGATGTCGTACAGCTCACCGCGGTACTCGCCGGTGGACAGCATGTTCTTCTCGTACAGCGACACCCACTTGCGCCAGAGGACCTCCTTCTCCGGGGTGAGGTCGGTCGCCTTGTCCGGGGCTCCGGTTCCGGGGAGGGTGAACTTGGTCGACAGGACGGCTCCGACCCCGTAGGAGGACGCGAAGTCGTCGCCGTCGTCGCTCAGTTCGACGTGGTCGCCGGCGTAGCTGCTGCCCGCGCCCATCAGCGCCTTCATCGACTTGCCCTTGCTGCGGACCTGGTAGGAGGACTCCGGGTCCGAGCTGGGGTACTGGTCGACGTAGGGCAGGTTGTGGAAGGCGAAGGCGGTGCCGCAGGGGCAGAGTTCGACGAGGGCGTCGGGGTTCGCCGCGTGCACGGCTTCGTGGATCGCCTTCCAGAACCGGGCCACGCCCTCGGTGGATTCCTCGGGGCGGGCGTGCCGGTGCTCGGGGTTGTAGCAGGGCGCGACGCTGTTGAGGTGCTGGCCGTCGATCTTGAGCCCCTCGTACCCCCAGTCGCCGATGAACCTCTTCGCCTGCTCGACGAAGTAGTCCACGGTCGGCTGGTAGGCCGGGCAGAGCGTGTAGGCGTCCCACCAGGTGACGTCCTGCTTGTTGCCGTCGCGGTCCAGCAACAGCATGTCGGAGCGGTCCCGGATCAGGTTGCTGTCGGGGTCCGCCGCGAGCGGGGCCCACCACAGGCGCGGTCGCAGGCCGGCGTCCCGTATCTCCTTGGTGAAGGCCCGCATGTCCGCTTCGCCGCGCGGGAACTTCGCCGTGTCGATGTCCCAGTCGCCCTCATTGGTCTGCCAGCCGTCGTCGAGCGCGGCCCAGCGCAGGCCGACCTCGTGCACCTTCGGCAGCGCTGCGGTGATCTGCTCGGTGGCGAAGTCGCGCTCGTAGCCCCAGGCACACCAGATGGGCTCGAAGGCCGAGGCGGGGGCCTTGGGGGCGCGCTGGCCGATGTCGCTCATGTAGTCGCGGTACCGCTGGAGCGGCACGAAGTGGTCGCCCGGGAGGGCGGTCAAGAACGTGGTGCTGGTGCTGAGCCGACGGCCCGGCTTCAGGGTGCGGGCGGTGTCGTCCTGGATGGCGATGCTCGCTCCGGCGGCCGTTTTGCGGACCGGCATGCGCAGGATCGTCGCCACGGGCTCGACGTGTCCGACGGAAAGGCCCGCGCCCCGGCGCCAGACGGTCGCCAGCGGGGTGCCGCCGCCGTAGTCGGAGGAGTCCATCCCCAGCGAGTTCTCCTGGACGTAGCCGTCCTTCACCGGCGTCACCCAGTCGCGGCGGTCCGTGTGCGTGGTGCCGGAGAAGGTGTGGAAGCCGCCGGGAATCTCCAGGAGTTCGTGGGCCGCGTTGCGCCACCCGGTGACCTTCAGTGCGGTGGAGGACCTGTTGGTGTAGGTCGCCTTCATCACGATCATGCCGGCCAGACGCTCGAAGGAGGTCAGCTCGAGCGTCTTGTGTACGCCTTCCTCGGACGTGCCCTCGATCGTCACCCGGACGCCCGCGCCGTGGCGGGTGTGCCGGGTGGTGCGGGTCCGGTGTCCGCGGTAGGCGAACTTCCCGATGGTCGTATCGCCCACCAGCAGGGCTTCGCCGGCGTCGAAGCGAGTGAGGTCGATGCCCTTCAGCGCCACTCGGCTGCGCAGTTGGTCGTCGAACTCCAGGGTGATGGAGGTGTCGCCGACTCCGACGAGGTCAGGGTCCGAGTTCGGTGCGGCGGCCGCGGGTGAGGCGCCCATGGCCACGGCGGGGAAGGCGGCCAGGCCGGCACCCCCCAGCGCCACCTTCAGTACGCTTCGCCGGTTCATGTCCGTCATGTCGAACTCTCTTTCGGTCGTGCGTGCCCGCCTGGGGCAGCCGCCTCTGGTCCGTCGTTGTGGATCGTCGGAGTGGTGGAGCGTCGGAGTGGTGGATCGTCGGAGTCGAGCAGCGTGCTTGCGACGAAGCGACCGTCCGTAGCGCTGGTCAACACCTGGTCTGCTACCGGTTTTCGCGGTGGGTCGGTTGAGGTCGGGGGGACATGTGCCGTCCGAACGGGCACCCCGGTGCGAGGTCGCCTCCGGCGGCAGTGCGCAGCCATCCTCGGTGAGCTGCGACAACGTTGCCTCGATCACCGGAGGGTGCCCGGGGCGCGGCGAAACGGAGGGTCGCTCAGGGGCGACTTCCTCATCATCGGGTGGCCTGCGTCGAGAACGTAAGTGGTATTCGAGTGGCATGTCAACGGGTGGGCCGCTTGGCCGAGGGTTCGCGCCGTCGACCGGATTGGTATGTTTCTGGTATGACGGATGCGAGAACGCCGATGCCCAGAGGCCTGTTCGGGGACGACGTCCTCCCGTTGTACGAGCGCACAGCCGCGCAGTTGCTCGACGACCTGCGCGCCGCCGCCGCCCGCCCCGGTGACCGGCTGCCCTCCGAACGGGTTCTGGTCGACCGGTACGCCGTATCGCGTGTGACGCTGCGAGCGGCCCTCGCGCAATTGCAGTCGCGGGGCATCGTGCGGCCGTCGTCGTCGCGCGGGTGGTTCGTCGCCGAACTCGGTCTGCTCCCCGAGGCGACCATGACGTCCGCCTCGGCGGCCCCGCAGGTCCAGGGGTTCGCCGATTACGCCCAGGCCAACGGCTTGACGACGGCCGGCAAGGTGCTCTCCGCCACCGTCCGCCCGGCCACGGTGCACGAGGCCGAGCAGCTCCGGATCGCTCCGGGCGCCGACCTCTTCGACCTCCACCGGCTGCGCTTCCTGGACGGTCTGCTGGTCGTGCTCGAGCACAACCGGCTTCCCCTGGCGGCCTGCCCGGCCCTGGCCGACACCGACTTCAGCACGGCCTCGCTCTACGCCACCCTGCGCGCCGCAGACCCGCCGCAGCTGCCCCGCGTCGCCGACTATTCGGTCGAGGCCCGCCACCCGACGCCACGGGAGATCGAGCTGTTCGAGATCGAGGAGACCATGCCGATGCTGGTCGCGACCCAGCTGACGTCGAACCAGGAATCACGCCCGATCGAACTGACCGTCCAGGTCTACCGGGGGGACCGCTACCGGTTCCGGGCCTCCATCACCAACCCGGCTTAGACGTTCACCAACCGATCTTGGACGATCGCCCCGGATCGATGACCGACTGTTCAAGACCAGATGCATACCAGAATAAGACTGTTGACGAGCCCAAACAAGACCAGTACTGTCCGAAATGAGCCGCAGGCCATGACGGCACATTGGCTTGAGATGCGCGTTGAGTGAGGGGTTGGCGATGCAGAGCCCATTGAGCGAGGTGGTCCGGCGCCAGAAGGCCGGACAGCCGCAGGGCATCACCTCGGTGTGTTCGGCTCATCCGCTGGTCATCGAGGCAGCCGTGGTGCAGGCACGGGAGACCGGCGGTCATGTACTGGTGGAGGCGACCTCGAACCAGGTCGATCAGTACGGCGGTTACACGGGCATGCGGCCCGCGGACTTCCGCGACCTCGTGTACGGCATCGCCGCCGAAAGTGGTCTGCCACTGGACCGTGTGATCCTCGGCGGCGACCACCTCGGACCGAACCGGTGGCGGTCCCTGACGCCCGACGAGGCGATGGAGCGGGCCGACGCCCTGGTCGCCGCCTACGTGGCGGCGGACTTCACCAAGATCCACCTGGACTGCAGCTTCGCGTGTGCCGGTGACCCCGCACCGCTGACCGACGACGTGGTCGCCGAACGCGCCGCGCGGCTGATCCGGGTGGCCGAGGAGACGGCCGGCCCCGAGCGGGCAGAGCGGATCCGGTACGTGATCGGTACCGAGGTGCCCACGCCCGGCGGCGCGCACGAGACGCTCGACGCTCTCGTCCCGACCACGCCCGAGGCAGCGCGCACCACTCTGGAGCAGCACCGCAAGGCGTTCGTCCGACACGGCATCGACGAGGTCTGGCCACGTGTCATGGCCCTCGTCGTCCAGCCGGCCGTGGAATTCGACCACCTTCAGGTCGTCGACTACCGGCGGGAGCTGACCGAGGAACTGCGCAAGGTCCTCGACGACGAGCCCACCATGGTCTACGAGGCCCACTCGACCGACTACCAGACCGCAGAGGCGCTCGCCGCGCTGGTCGAGGACCACTGGGCGGTCCTCAAGGTGGGCCCCGGGCTGACCTTCGCCCTGCGCGAGGCGCTGTTCGCCCTCGCCGCGATCGAGAATGAGCTGGTGCCGGCCGCCGAGCGGTCAGGGCTTGCCGAGGTCGTCGAGCAGCGGATGCTCGCCGAACCGGCCACATGGGAGGGCTACTACCAGGGCGGCGCCGCCGAGCAGCGCCTCGCGCGCCGCTACAGCTACAGCGACCGGATGCGCTACTACTGGCCCGACCCCGAGATCGAAAAGGCCCAGGCCCGGCTGCTGGACAACCTCTCGGCCGTGGACATCCCCCTGCCGCTGCTCAGCGCACATCTTCCGCTCCAGTACGCCCGTGTCCGCCACGGCGAGCTCGCCGCCCGGCCGCGCGACCTGGCCGTGGACCACGTCCGCGATGTTCTGCGCGACTACGACCGCGCCTCCCACCCGAACCAGAAGGAGCACGTATGACCACGCCCTCCGGCACGCTGTCCTCGGACGACGGCGCTGCCCACACCGTCCGCGAGATCGCCCAGCAGCCCGCGCTGTGGCGCGAGGTCGACAAGACCGTCGCGGCCTCCCGGGACTCGCTGGACGCCTTCCTGCGTCCGCTCGTCGCCCGCGGCGACCTGCGCGTGGTACTCACCGGCGCCGGCACCTCCGCTTTCGCCGGCCAGGTGCTCCGGCCCGCCCTGGCCCGGCGGCTGGGACGGCGCGTCGACGCGGTCCCCACCACGGACCTCGTCGCCGACCCCCGCGGTTGTCTCGCCGAGGACGTGCCCACGCTGCTGGTCTCCTTCGCGCGGTCGGGTGACAGCCCCGAGTCCGTGGCCGCCACCGTTCTGGCCGACCAGGTTCTCTCCGAGGTGCACCACCTCGTGATCACCTGCAACGAGCAGGGCCGCCTGGCGCGCGAACACGCGGAGCTGCCGAAGTCACACGTGCTGCTGATGCCGCCCGGGTCCAACGACCGCGGCTTCGCCATGACGTCGAGCTTTACGTGCATGACGCTCGCGGCGCTGCTCGTCCTGGGCGGCAGCGCCTACGACGGCGTCGCCGAACGCCTGGCCCGGGCAGCCGAGTCGATCACCGGGAGCAGCGCTGTCGACCGCACCGTCGGCGCCCTCCTGGAGAGCGCGCCCGAGCGGATCGTCTTCCTCGGCAGCGGCCCGCTCAAGGGCCTCGCCGAGGAGTCGGCGCTGAAGGTGCTCGAGCTCACCGGTGGGACGCTCATGGCCGTCGCGGAGTCCGCGCTGGGATTCCGGCACGGTCCCAAGGCGGTGCTCAACGATCGTTCGGTCGTGGTGGTGTACATGTCGAACGACCCGTACACCCGCAAGTACGACCAGGACATCCATGCGGAGCTGCGCGCACATCTGCCCGCCGGCAGCATCGTCACGGTCTCCGCGGACTCCGGCGCGGGAACGGGGGGCACAGGCGCCGACGTCTGGCCGCTGCCGGGCCTCGACGGCGTCGAGGATGTCGCCCTGGCGCTGTCCGCCGTGGTGTACGCCCAGCTCATCGCTCTGCGCGCCTCCCTGGCCCGGGGTCTGCGGCCCGACAACCCGTTCCCCTCGGGTGAGATCAACCGCGTGGTGCAGGGCGTGACCCTGCACTCCTTGCACCACTGATCAAAGGCATCAACGGCGCGGATCGAGGGCGCCGGACGGAGGTACAACGATGTTCCTAGGTGTCGACGGTGGCGGTACGAAAACCGCATTCTGCATGGTCGACCGGTCCGGACAGGTCGTGGCGCGAGCACAGGCGGCAAGTTCGTACTACTTCTCCCACGGCATCGAGCTTGTCGGACGTGTGCTGAAGGAAGGCGTCGAAGCTGTCTGCACGGCGGCCGGGCTGGCCCCCGCCGACATCGAGTACGCCTTTTTCGGGCTGCCCGGCTACGGGGAGGCGGCCCGCGATCTGCCCGTCCTGAACGCGACCCCGCGAGCGGTGCTCGGGCACGACCGCTACACCTGCGACAACGACATGGTCTGCGGCTGGGCGGGTTCGCTGGGCGCGGTCGACGGCATCAACGTCATCAGCGGCACCGGTTCGATGACCTACGGCGAGCGGCTGGGCCGGGGCGTGCGCATCGGTGGCTGGAGCGAGATGTTCGGCGACGAGGGATCGGCGCACTGGATCGCGATCCGGGGTCTCAACGCCTTCTCGCGGATGGGTGACGGGCGGCTCCCCGAGGGCCCCCTGGCCGAGGTGTTCCGGCGCCACCTGCATCTCGCCTCCGACCTCGACGTGATCGACGTCGTCCACAACCGGTGGCAGGGCGACCGGAGCCGGATCGCCGCGCTCAGCCGCTCGGTGGCCGAGGCGGCCGCTCTGGGCGACGCGGTCGCCACGGAGATCCTCACCGGCGCGGGCCGGGAACTCGCCCTGCTCGTCGACGTCACCCGCGAACGGCTGGAGTTCGGCCCGGACGAGACCGTACCGGTCTCCTACTCCGGCGGCACCTTCGGCGCCCACCTGGTTCTGGAGGCGTTCACCTCCGGGCTGAAAAATCGTTCTACCCACTACGAGCTGCGACACCCTCTCTACGAGCCTGTCGTAGGTGCTGCCCTGTACGCCGCAAAACTCGCCGGAACCTCGCTCGACCGGCCCGCGCTCGACGCGCTGCGCATGACCCCCGGGCCCCCTGCCTCAGGAGAGGACAACCGATGAACAGAGGTACGAAGAGCTGGATCGTGTACGCGTCGCTGCTGGTCCTGTTCTGGGGTGTGTGGGGCGCCTTCTCGAGCGAACCGAACAGCAGGTACGGCTATCCCAACGAGATGATCTACATCATCTGGGCCTGCACGATGCTCATCCCCGCGTACTTCGCGATGCGCGGCAACACGTTCGACCGCCGGCCGGTCGCCGCGGGGTACGGACTGATCGCGGGACTGACCGGCGCCGGCGGACAGCTGCTGCTTTTCCAGGCGCTCGCCAACGGTCCGGCGTACCTGATCTTCCCCCTGGTCTCGCTCTCCCCGGTGATCACCGTCCTCATGGCGATGGCGCTGCTGCGTGAGCGGATCAACCGGCTCGCCCTCATAGGTGTCGTCGCGGCGCTGGCCGCGATCGTGCTTTTCAGCATTCCCAGCAGCAAGGACGACTCGAACTCGCACGGCCCGTGGCTGCTGATGGCCATCCTGATCTGCGTCGCCTGGGGCGTGCAGGCGTTCTGCATGCGCAAGGCCGCGCTTGTCGGGGTCAACGACGCGACGACCTTCGGCTGGATGACCATCAGCGGACTGCTGCTGGTGCCGGTGGCGTTCGTGATGATGGGTGATTTCCCCTCCGATGCCCCGTGGCAGGCGCCCGCGCTCACCGCGGTGACGCAGGTCCTCAACGCGGTCGGCGCGCTGTTCCTGGTCATGGCGTTCAGCCGGGGCAAGGCCACGGTGGTCGCTCCCGTCACCAACGCACTGGCGCCGGTGTTGACCATCGTGCTGTCCCTGGCGGTCTACCAGAGGCTCCCCAACGTGTGGGGCACCCTCGGCATCGTGCTGGCCCTCGCCGGCTCGACCCTCATGGTCTACAGCGACGAGAAGAGCGGCGAGAGTTCCGTGGCCCCGGGGGCGGCGGACGACGGCGCGGACGTGAGTCCGGCTGCGCAGAAGTCCTGATCGCCCGCAGATCCGTACCGGCCCGAACCACATAGCGGTACGGGCCGGCACCGGCCCGTACCCACCGAACCGACATGAAAGCGAGGGGACACCCTTATGCCCCTGGTTCCCACGCGCGAACTCGTCTCGAAGGCCGCCGCCGCAGGCCGGGCCGTCGCCGCGTTCAACGTGATCACGTTGGAGCACGCCGAGGCGATCACCGCCGGCGCAGCCGCGGCGGGCGCCCCGGGGGTGATCCTGCAGATCAGCGAGAACGCCGTACGGTTCCACGGCGGCCGGGTCGAGCCGATCGCGCGGGCAGCGGCCGAGGTCGGCAAGGCCTGTGACGTCGACGTGGCACTGCACATGGACCATGTGACGGACATGCGGCTGCTGCGCACGGCGGCCGACGCGGGGTTCTCCTCCGCGATGTTCGACGCCGGGGCGCAGCCGTACGCCGAGAACCTCGCCGCCACCCGCGCCGCGGTCCGGTGGGCCCACGGTGCGGGCCTGTGGCTGGAGGCCGAACTCGGCTATGTGGGCGGCAAGCCCGACGCCCCCGCGAGCGCCCACGCAGCCGGGGTGCGCACCGACCCGCAGGAGGCGGCGCGCTATGTCGCGGACACCGGCGTGGACGCCCTGGCCGTCGCCGTCGGCAGTAGCCACGCGATGACCGAACGCTCCGCGACTCTGGACCACGCGCTCATCGAACGCCTGCGGGAGGCCGTGCCCGTACCTCTGGTGCTGCACGGTTCGTCGGGCGTCGGCGACGACGATCTGCGACAAGCCGTTCAGGCGGGCATCGTGAAGATCAACATCGGTACCGCTCTCAACGTCGCGTTCACCGGCGCGGTCCGCGAGGCGCTGGCGGAGCGCCCCGACCTGACCGACCCCCGCCCCTACGTCGCCAGGGGCCGGGAGACGATGGCGGAGACGGTCCGGGTCCTGCTCGGTGTGGTGAGCGGCTGAGCGGGGCCGAAACTTTCCCCGCACCCGGTGTCACCCGGTGACACCCGGTGACACCCGGCGAGCTCAAGGAGCCGGTCCACGTCGACGTCGACCGGCTCCGGCCCTGGACCGACATCCCGAAGCTGAAGAACACCTCCGGGACCGGCACCTACACCACCTCCCACACTCTCGGTGTCAACGGCACCGAGGTTCCCACCGTCAACCAGCTGAACGCGACAGCGGACATCGGCGCCTACCTGCATGCCGGCAGGAACACCCTCACCGTCCACGTCTCGACCACCCTCATCAACCGACTGCGCACCCTCTCCGACGCACTGTCCATCCGCGCCGCACAGGCCAACGGTCTCGTCGGGCCGGTCACGCTGACCCCGTACAGCATCACCAGGGTCAGCTGACCGCACTGCTGCCGGGGGTGCACACCGGTGGTGTGCACCCCCGGCGCCGGTCGCCTCGGCCCGCCGCCCGACTCGGTATACGCCGCCCGACCGGGTCCGACCGGCTCAGCAACACACCTGACACCTCATCAGGAAGGCGCTCTCGACGAACACTCCGGTCCTCCCCCCGAACCCGGCGAACCACAGCGGTCGGAGCACCTAGCCGTTCGCCGGCGCCTCGGTCTGCCAGCCGAGAAGGATCGCGCGAAGCGCCTGTTCGGCGAGGCGGCGGGCGCGATCGCTGCCTACGTCGCCGAGGTGACCGAGCGACGCGATGCCGTACAGCGTGCCCCAGAGGATCTCGCAGGCCTGGTCGAAATCGGCCAGGACCACGTCGTGTGCAGCCGACCAGGTGGCGAGCAGCTCCCTGAGGACGTCGATGGCCGGTTCCGCGACGCGCCGGCGTTCGTCCGCGTCGACCACCGGGTCGTTCATGACCTGGAAGAGGTGGGGGTGCTCACCGGCGAACCGGACGTACTCCGACGCGATGCGCGTCATGCGCCGGTCCGTGTCGGGCTCCTGCGCGGCTTGGTGGAACTCGGTCAGCATGAGGCGGTGACCGTGCGCGACCAGCTCCAGTACGAGCGCGTCCTTGTTGGCGAAGTGCTGGTAGACGACGGGCGCGGAGTATTCGACGTCGGTGGCGATGCGCCGGATCGTCAGGGCCGCGATGCCCTCGGTCTCGAGGACGTGCAGCGCGGCCTCGATGATCCGCTCCCGGGTGTTCGCCCGTTCGCGGGCCCGTCTCGTGCTGGTCGGCATGGTCCGTCACTTCGCCTCGATGGTGTCCTCGAACCCTAGTCACCGCCTTGACCGCGCCGACGACGCACGCCATAGTTAACAGCGTTAGGAAATCTAACAAGGTTAGGAACGGGCAGTAAGTCATGATTTACCACATCAATAGGGTGTCGTCGAGGATCTCGACCTGAACGCCAAAGTCCAGGAACTGCGCCGGCGCCGCAACGAGCTCAGCCCGCAGACCGCCGGCATGCTCGCCGACGTGCCCACCTGCACCGGCTCCGGCGTGGACGGCTGACCGACACCCCGAAGAAGGAGAAACCGTCATGGCCAAGCACGTCGTCATCGGTGCCGGTTCCATCGGTACCAACGTCGCCCGCCTGCTCGCCGAGCGCGGCGAGAGCGTCCGGATCGTCACCCGCAGCGGCTCCGGCCCCGAGCACCGGCTGGTCGACCGGGTCGCCGCAGACGCGTCCGACCCGTCCCGCCTGACCGAGCTGTCCCGCGGCGCGGAAGTGATCTACCACTGCGCCAATCCACCCTCGTACACGGCGTGGGAGCGCCTGTTGCCGCCCCTGCAGACGGCGGCCGTCACCGCCGCCAAGGCGAACGACGCCGTCCTCGCGCTGACCGGCAGCCTTTACGCCTACGGTCCGCAGCCCGGTGGCCGGATGAACGAACACACCCCCATGGCCGCCACCGGGCACAAGGGCCGCTTGCGCAGACGCATGTGGGAACAGGCCCTCGCCGGAGGGATCCGCACCGTCGAGGTCCGCGGCTCCGACTACATCGGCAAGGACGCCAACGGCATCTACTCCCTGCTCATCAAGTCGGCCCTGCAGAAGGGAAAAGCGGCCTGGATCACCGGCCATCTGGACATGCCGCACACCTTCACCTTCAACGGCGACATGGCACAGGCCCTCATCACGCTGGCCTCGGAGGAACGCGCGTGGGGCCGACCCTGGCACGTGCCGTCCCCGCCGGCCGTCACCATTCGCGAGCTGGCGCGGCGCTACGCCGTCGCGGCGGGCCGGCCACCGGTCAAACTAATCCGGATACCGCGCTCCGTGACGCGTACGGCCGGGCTGATCGTGCCGATCGCCCGCGAGATGGCCGAGATGGACTACCAGCGGTACGCGCCGTTCCACATGGACGCGACGGAGACGGCCGACACCTTCCACCTGACCGCCACCGACCTCGACTCCGCCGTCCGCGACGAGGTGGGCTGAACTCCCACCGCCACACCGGCGGGCCGACGGCACGGCCGCCGACACCGCGAACGTTCGCGGTCACGGCACCAGCCGGTGACCCGGCCGAGTTCGATCCGGCCGATGTTCAGGGCCCATGCGACGGCATTGCCGAACCTGATCTTGTTGGGCACTTCCTCCAGGCCGCGACGATGGAGGCGTGGAACTGCTGCCGGGTCAGGCCCTTCCATGGCCGGTTCAAGGCTGGCCACGCACTCCACGTGATGCGTACGCCGTTCGACGGCGGCGCGGTTCAGTGAGGGGAATCGGGCGGCGGAGCGGTCCGCGTTCGGAGCGGTCCGGTGTGCGGCCCGCCCCGCTTCCCTCCGTTTGGTACCTTTCACCGGACACGAAAATCGATCGGATGTTCGTTTACTGGGATCTCCGAGACGTCCGTTGTCGGCAGTAGACGCTCACGTCCTCCGACGTGCGGCGCGCCACTCAATCGGACCGGGTGAAAGCTCATGGCAGGTACCGACCGCGAAAAGGCGCTGGACACCGCGCTCGCACAGATCGAGCGGAAATTCGGCAGGGGCGCGGTGATGCGTCTGGGTGAGCGGCCGAACGAGCCCATCGAGGTGATCCCCACCGGATCGACCGCCCTGGACGTCGCCCTCGGCGTCGGCGGTCTGCCGCGCGGCCGGGTGGTGGAGGTGTACGGTCCGGAGTCCTCCGGCAAGACGACCCTGACCCTGCACGCGGTGGCGAACGCGCAGAAGGCCGGCGGCCAGGTGGCCTTCGTCGATGCCGAGCACGCCCTCGACCCCGAGTACGCCAAGAAGCTCGGCGTCGATACCGACAACCTCATCCTGTCCCAGCCGGACAACGGTGAGCAGGCACTGGAGATCGTGGACATCCTGATCCGCTCCGGCGCGATCGATTTGATCGTGATCGACTCCGTCGCGGCCCTGGTGCCGCGCGCGGAGATCGAGGGCGAGATGGGCGACTCCCACATGGGTCTGCAGGCCCGTCTGATGAGCCAGGCGCTCCGCAAGATCACGGGCGCGCTCAGCCAGTCGAAGACCACCGCGATCTTCATCAACCAGCTCCGCGAGAAGATCGGCGTGATGTTCGGCTCGCCGGAGACCACGACCGGTGGCCGGGCGCTGAAGTTCTACGCCTCGGTGCGCCTGGACATCCGCCGCATCGAGACCCTGAAGGACGGCACCGACGCGGTCGGCAACCGCACCCGCGTCAAGGTCGTCAAGAACAAGGTGGCCCCGCCCTTCAAGCAGGCCGAGTTCGACATCCTCTACGGCCAGGGCATCAGCCGCGAGGGCGGCCTGATCGACATGGGCGTGGAGAACGGCTTCGTGCGCAAGGCCGGCGCCTGGTACACGTACGAGGGCGACCAGCTCGGCCAGGGCAAGGAGAACGCGCGCAACTTCCTCAAGGACAACCCCGACCTCGCCAACGAGATCGAGAAGAAGATCCTGGAGAAGCTGGGGATCGGGACACCGGCGAAGACCGCGGTCGCCGAGGACGCAGGCACCGTCCCGGCCCCCGATGCCGCCCGGACCCCGGCGGGAAACGCCACCTGACAGGCGCAGGAGCAGCCCGGCGCGGCCCGGCCGGGAGAGGCGGCCTTCCAGGCTCCCGGGCTCCCGGGCTCCCGGGCTCCCGGGCTCCCGGCATGTTCAGCGTCGCGGCATGCTCCACGGCCCCTGTCCGCTCGCGTCCCTGGTCGTTGTCCGCCGGGTCGGTGACGAAGACGCCGACCGCCTGCGCACCCGCGGTGCGCCGCACGCGCGAGCTCTACCCGGCCGGCCTCGTCGCCACCCCGCACCTGTTTCGCAAGCAGGCCGTGCCAGGGATCTGCGTCGCCTGACGAGGTGATGCGTGCGAATGTCCGCTGCACCGTCCGACGCCGCGGGACGACCGCGAGGTGGGGGCACCGCCGGAAGCGGTGCCCCCACCCGGACCCGGGTCGGGCCGAAACCTCACCGTCGCAGCGCCGCGGCAGCCCTTCCGCCCGTACCTGCCGCGTCATCCAGCCCCGTGCCCCGGAAGGTCAGGCGTCCGGACCGGGGCCGTAGCGTGCCGCGACGGCCTCGGAGCTGATCCATCGGCTGTAGGTGGGTGACCGGGGCCAGCCCTCGGGCGAGTCCTGCCAGTCCTCCTGCCGTCCGTACGGCAGGAGATCGATGAGCGCGAAGGTGTGGCTGAGCTGCTCGGTGCCCCGGCCGTCGGTGTGCCAGGTGCGGTAGACGGTGTCGCCGTCGCGGAGGAAGACGTTGACCGCGAATCCGCCGCCGGGCGGCGCACCCACGTCGGTGCCGAACGGGCTGTTCGCGGTGGAGTACCAGGCCATCCTGTTCCCGGTCCGCCGCTTGTACGCGAAGGCCTGGTCGATCGGGCCCTGGGTGACGACGACGAACCTGGCGTCGTAGTCCTCCAGGAACTCCAGGCGGGTGAACTGCGCCGTGAACCCCGTGCAGCCCGGGCACTGCCACTCCTTGCCGGGGAACCACATGTGGTTGTAGACGATCAGCTGGGAGTTGCCGCCGAAGACGTCGGCCAGCCGGACCTGCCCCTCCTCACCCTCAAGGGTGTAGTCGGGCATCTCGGTCATCGGCAGTCGGCGGCGCTGGGCGGCGATCGCGTCCAGTTCCCGGGTCGCGGCCTTCTCCCTGGCGCGCAGGTCGTCGAGATGGCGCTGCCACGCCCCGGTGTCGACGACGGGCGGCAATGCCTTGGCTGTCATGTGTTCCTCCGGAGAGCACGGCGGATGGTTCGCGGGTGGTGACTCCGCCCCCGCGCCGAACTCATCGCTCTCCGGCAATCCGGCATGCGACGGCCCGCCCCGTTCGGGGCGGGCCGTCGCATGCCGGATTGCCGCGTTGCCGCGGTACCGCACGGTCACGGGCGAGGGCGGCCACCTTCGTCGTCCTCCACGCCCTCCGCCGCGATCCGTTCCTTGCGGACCTCGCCGGTGACGGTCTCCTCCTCCGCGACCTCCTCGGTGCTCAGCCGCACCCGTTCCACCGGAACCGTCTCGGTCTGCACCACCGGGCGTTCGGCGTGCAGGGTGACCTCGTGTTCGGCCTCGGAGATCTCCGGGCCGGCCATGGCGTCGCCGCGGTTCGCGTCGGTGATCGGCTCCCGTTCGAGGCGTACCTCTTCGTGGCGCAGCGGGACCGTCTGCTGGACCTCCTCCGTCACCACGTACTTGCGCAGCCGCGCCCGCCCCGTCTCGTACCGCTCGGCGCCGACGTGCATGTGCTCCTCGGACCGGGTCATCGCCCCGTCCTCGGTTCCCCGCATGTCCGCGCCCCGGTCCGTACCCGTCCCCATGGCGGCCGTGCCGGCTTCCATGCTTCTGGTCCCGGCCACCCCCGTGGTGCCGGTCTCGGACCGGGCCCACCCCTTCTCACCGGGCTGATTGGCCTGCTGCCAGGCGTCGTCCCAGGCCATGCCGTAGTACTCGTACAGCCGGACCTCCTCCGACTCGGACAGGTGGCCGCCGCTGTCGACGTCGACGTTCGGCGCGTCCTTGACCTTGCCCTTGGAGTAGGGCACCTCCAGATGGTCCTCGACCATGACCGCGTCGCGGATCGGCACGAACGACTCGCTGGTGCCGAAGAAGCCGGTCTTGATGCTGACCCATTCCGGGCGGCCGGTCGCGTCGTCGAAGAAGACGTGGTTCGCATCTCCGATCTTGCTGCCCTCGGCATCGAACACGGGGTGTTCCAGTACGGCCGGGATCTGCTCCTGCGTGATCATCCTTCAGCACCCTCCTTCTGAGTCCGGTGTGCTGCCCGAGTCACCGCCATAAGAGTGTACGAAACCTACTAAAACGGATAAATGATAAATGTGGCATACCGGGGGACCCAGGTCCGGGCCGTCCGGGAGCGCGGGGCTGCGGGGCGTCGCCGCCGCCGTGTGCCTACGATTCCGGGGTGGCTCTCTTTCTTGTGTTCCGGGACACCGCGCTGCGTGCCGACGAGGCGTGGCGGCGGCTCACCGTGTGGGAGCGGCACGCGGACGTGGTGCCGCTGACGCGGATCCGGGTCCTCACGCCGCCGCCGCGCGGGGCCGGCACCGTCTTCGTGGCCCGGACCGGGGTGGGCCGGCTGGCGTTCGACGACCGTATGGAGGTCGTCGTCTGGCGGCCGCCCCGGGACGGCGCCCCCGGCCTGTGCCGTCTCGTCAAACGCGGACACCTCGTCCTCGGGTGGGCCGAGATCGAGGTGCGGACGGCGCGGGGGGACGGTTCGCAGGTGATGTGGCGGGAGGAGGTGCGGGTGCGGGGACTGCCGCGGATCGTCGACCCGCTGCTGGGCCGGGCGGGCCGGCTGATGTTCGGCCGAGCCGTGAACCGGCTGCTGGCGCGTCCTTGAGAGGACGCCTGCCTCCCCGGCAGGGCAGCACGCCGATGGCTGGCAGGGCACGCCCATGACCGGCAGGGCACGTCCATGAGGAGGTGTGCCCTTTGGCCCGCGTCCGGCCGAAAGGCCGCACCCGGCCAGAAGGCCCCCGGCTCGAGGAGCCTCCGTCGTGGCCGCGTGCGAAGACCCCCGGCAGCTCCGTGTACTTCGTGAACGCCTCCCGGCTGTCCGGGACGAACGGCCACTGCCACAGCGCCCGCCGGAACTCCGCCTCGGTCAGCCGGCCGCACCAGGCGATCTCCGCCGGGTCCGGGGTGAACTCCCCGGCCGCTGCCGCCTCGTGCACCGCCGTCCGGTACGGGCCGATCGCGCCGTGGCAGAGGTACTTGAAGGCGAAAAGTCTGTGGATCGGGGCCGCCCGTGGTTGCGAGACTGGGGCCCATGAACGACATGGGGCGGTTTCGTCAGGCAGTCGTCGAGTGGGCGGCCGGCGGTGCGGGGGCGTCGGCGGCGGGCATCAGGGCCCGGAAACTGGCGGACGGCGCCGGACTGCGTACGGTCGTGCTCGTCGAGGGCGGCAGCGACCAGGTGGCCGTCGAGGCACTGGCCGCCCGGCACGGCCGGGACCTCGACGGGGAAGGCGTCGCGGTGGTGCCGCTCGGGGGCGCGATGAGCATCGGGCGGTTCGTCGATCTGTGCGGCCCCCAGGGGCTCGACGCCCGGCTGGCCGGCCTGTGCGACGTCGGCGAGGAGAGGTTCTTCCGGCGTGCGCTGGAACGGGCCGGGGTCGGCTCCGACCTCACCGCCGACAAGCTGGAGTCGCTCGGGTTCTACCTGTGCGACGCGGACCTGGAGGACGAGCTGATCAGGTCGCTGGGCGCCGACGTCATCCAGCAAGTGGTGGAGGAACAGGGTGAGTTGCGCGCGTTCCGTACCTTCCAGAACCAGCCCGCTCAGCGGGGGTGGACCGTGGAGCAGCACCTGCACCGCTTCATGGGCACCCACGCCGGCCGCAAGGCCCAGTACGCCCGCGAGCTCGTCGCCGGCCTGGACCTCGACCGGACACCACGCCCGCTGGAACGGCTCCTCGCCCACCTCTGACGCCCCTCGCCCCTCCCCGTGCGCCATACGCCGTGCACCGTGCGCCGGACCAGAGGAACCAGGAGGCCGGCCGGCGTCAGGCCACTGATCCGATGCGGCGCGTCGGCACCGGCGACGCGTCGTGGTGGATCGGCGTGTGCGCCCCGGTCAGCGACACCCCGCTGCCACCCCGCCGGTTCGCGACGATCTCCGCGGCGATGGACAGGGCCGTCTCCTCAGGCGTACGGGCACCGAGGTCGAGGCCGATGGGCGACCGCAGCCGCGCCAGCTCCCTGTCGGTGACGCCCACGGCCCGCAGGCGTTCGTTGCGGTCGAGGTGTGTGCGGCGGGAGCCCATCGCCCCGACGTAGGCGACCGGCAGCCGCAGTGCGAGTCCGAGGAGCGGCACGTCGAACTTGGCGTCGTGCGTCAGCACGCATAGGACCGTGCGGGCGTCGACCTCCGTGCGCTCCAGGTAGGTGTGCGGCCACTCGACGACGATCTCGTCCGCCTCCGGGAAGCGCGCGGCCGTCGCGAAGACGGGACGCGCGTCGCACACCGTCACGCGGTAGTTCAGGAACGTGCCGACGCGGACCAGGGCGGAGGCGAAGTCGATCGCGCCGAAGACGATCATCCGGGGCGGCGGAACCGAGGACTCGACCAGCACCGTGAGCGGTGCTCCGCAACGGGAGCCCCGCTCCCCGATCTCCAGGGTGCCGGTGCGCCCCGCGTCCAGGAAGGCCCGCGCCTCCTCCACCACCGTACGGTCCAGCTCGGGATGCGCCCCGAACCCGCCCTCGTACGGGCCGCCGGGGCGGTCGGGGCCGCCCGGACCACCGGGTCCGCCAGGTCCGCCGGAGCCGGCCGGGCGTACGAGGAGGGCGCGGCCGAGCAGGTCCGCCGGTCCGGAGACGACGCGCGCCAGGGCCGCCGCCTCCCCGCGCGCGGCGGCGGACAGTGCCGACGCGAACACCTCGCGGACGGGTGAGGAGGCGTGCACCGGGGTCACCAGGATGTCGATGATCCCGCCGCACGTCAGGCCCACCGCGAAGGCGTCCTCGTCGCTGTACCCGAAGCGTTCGAGGACCGGCTCCCCGTCCTCCAGCGCCTGTCGGCACAGGTCGTAGACCGCGCCTTCCACGCAGCCGCCGGAGACCGAGCCGATCGCCGTGCCGGCGGCGTCCACGGCCAGGGCGGCGCCCGGGCGGCGGGGGGCGCTGCCGCCGACCGCCACCACGGTGGCCACGGCGAAGTCGCGGCCCTCCGCGACCCAGTGCTGCAGGTCTTCGGCGATGTCCAGCATCGTTCGGTCTCCTCTGCGGATGCATGTGCGGGTGCGTCGTGGTTGCTCGCGCAGTTCCCCGCGCCCCTGACGGGGCGCCTGTGCCGAGGTGCGGCTAGTGGATGCCCAGCCAGCTCTCTATCGGGTTCAGGGCGAAGAAGACGAGGAAGACCGCCGTCAGGACCCACATGAACGGCCCGATCTCCCGCGCCCGGCCCTGCGCGATCTTGATGGCGACGTAGCTGACAACCCCGGCCGCGACCCCCGCCGTGATGGAGTACGTGAACGGCATGATCACGGCGGTCAGGAAGACCGGGATCGCGGTGGCGCGGTCGGCCCAGTCCACATGGCGGGCGTTCGTCATCATCATGGCGCCGATGACGACCAGCGCCGCCGCCGCCACCTCGCCGGGGACGAGCGCCGTCAGCGGGGTGAAGAAGAGGCAGGCCGCGAAGAACAGACCGGTGACGACCGAGGACAGGCCCGTCCGGGCGCCCTCCCCGACCCCGGTCGCGGACTCCACGAACACCGTCTGGCCGGAGGCGCCCGAGACGCCGCCGATCGCCCCGCCCGCGCCGTCGATGAACAGCGCCCTGGACAGGCCCGGCATCCGGCCCTTGTCGTCGGCCAGCCCGGCCTCGGTGCCGACGCCGATGATGGTGGCCATCGCGTCGAAGAACCCGGCGAGGACGAGCGTGAAGACGATCATGCCGACCGTCATCGCGCCGACCTCGCCCCAGCCGCCGAACTCGACAGCCCCGAAGACCGAGAAGTCCGGCATCGACACCGCGCTGCCGTGCCACTCGGGTGCGCCGGCGGCCCACTGCCCGGGGTCGATGACGCCGGTCGCGTTGAGGACGACGGCGAGTACGGTGCCGCCGACGATGCCGATCAGGATCGCGCCGGGGACGCCGCGTGCCTGGAGCATGAAGATGGCGAGCAGCGTGACGGCGAAGAGCAGCACCGGCCAGCCGGCCAGCTCGCCCGTCGCGCCGAGGGAGACCGGGGTCGCCTCGCCCTGGTGGACGAAGCCCGCTTTCACCAGCCCGATGAGGGCGACGAACAGGCCGATGCCCATGGTGATCGCGTGCTTCAGCGCCAGCGGGATCGCGTTCATGATCATCTCGCGTAGCCCGGTGACGACCAGGAGCATGATGACCACGCCGTACATCACGCACATGCCCATGGCCTGCGGCCAGGTCATCTGGGGCGCGACCTGCGAGGCGAGGACTCCCGAGACGGACAGTCCCGCGGCGAGGGCGAGCGGCACCTTGCCGAAGAAGCCCATCAGGAGCGTGGTGAAGGCCGCCGCGAACGCCGTCGCGGTGATCAGCGCCTGCTGGCCGAGGGTGTTCCCCGCCGCGTCCTTGCCGGACAGGATGAGGGGGTTGAGGAGGAGGATGTACGCCATCGCCATGAAGGTGGTGATGCCGCCGCGCACCTCACGCGCGACCGTGCTGCCTCGGAGGGATATGTGGAAGTAGCGGTCGAGCCAGGACCGGCCGGCCGGGACGCGGGTTCCTTCACCCGCGTCGTCGGCGGTGGTCCTGGGCTCCAGTGACTGCTGGGCCATGGTGCCTTCTCCCAAGGTTCATAGGGGCACCCGCGGGTACCGCCGTGGCGGCGCGGGTTTTGGGAAGGTGCACGACCCGGGGGACGGCCCGAGGCGAGACGCGGTGCTGTGCTTGAACCGGCTGCGGGTGCCGTGATGCACGGGTGCCCGGTGCCGGGGTGCCGCCACTGTGCCCACCCGTTCCGCCCTGCGGACAGGCGGGCACAGTGGCGGCGGCCTGCCTACGCCGTACCGGTCAGGTGCTCCGGACGGACCGGTGTCCGGTTGAGTTCCAGGCCCGTCGCGGCACGGATCGCCGCGAGGACGGCCGGGGTCGACGACAGGGTCGGGGCCTCGCCGACACCGCGGAGCCCGTACGGCGCGTGGTCGTCGGCGAGTTCGAGCACGTCGACGGGGATGGTCGGCGTGTCGAGGATCGTGGGGATGAGGTAGTCGGTGAAGGAGGGGTTCCTGACCTTCGCCGTCTTCGGGTCGACGATGATCTCCTCCATGACCGCGATGCCGAGTCCCTGGGTCGTACCGCCCTGGATCTGGCCGATGACGGACAGCGGGTTGAGCGCCTTGCCGACGTCCTGCGCGCAGGCCAGTTCGACGACCTTCACCAGACCCAGTTCGGTGTCCACCTCGACGACCGCGCGGTGGGCGGCGAACGAGTACTGGACGTGGCCGTCGCCCTGTCCGGTGCGCAGGTCGAAGGCCTCGGTCGGCCGGTGCCGCCACTCCTCCTCGACCTCGACGGCCTCGTCCTCCAGCACGTCCACCAGGTCGGCCAGCACCTCGCCGGCGTCGGTGACGACCTTGCCGCCCTCCAGGAGCAGTTCGGCGGTGGCCCAGGCCGGGTGGTACGTGCCGAACCTGCGGCGGCCGATCTCCAGGACCTTCTCGCGCACCAGCTCGCACGCGTTCTTCACGGCGCCGCCGGTGACGTACGTCTGACGGGACGCGGAGGTCGAACCGGCCGACCCCACCTGCGTGTCGGCCGGCTGGATCGTCACCTGGGCGACGCCCAGCTCGGTGCGGGCGATCTGCGCGTGGACGGTGACACCGCCCTGGCCGACCTCGGCCATCGCGGTGTGGACGGTCGCGACGGGTTCGCCGCCGACGACCTCCATGCGGACCTTGGCGGTCGAGTAGTCGTCGAAGCCCTCGGAGAAGCCGACGTTCTTGATGCCGACCGCGTAGCCGACACCGCGTACGACGCCTTCGCCGTGGGTGGTGTTGGAGAGACCGCCGGGCAGCTGGCGGACGTCCGCCTGCTCACCGGCCGCGAGCCACTGCTGCTGCGGCGGCATCGGCATCGCCTTGACGCGGCGCAGGAGTTCGGCGACCGGGGCGGGCGAGTCGACGCTCTGGCCGGTCGGCATGACCGTGCCCTGCGACATGGCGTTGAGCTGCCGGAACTCGACCCGGTCCATGCCCACCGCGTCGGCGAGCTTGTCCATCTGCGCCTCGTAGGCGAAGCACGCCTGGACCGCGCCGAAGCCGCGCATCGCCCCGCAGGGCGGGTTGTTGGAATAGAGCGCGACGGCCTCGATGTCGACGTCGTCGAGCACGTACGGGCCGACTGCCAGGGACGCCGCGTTGCCGACGACCGCCGGGGACGCGGAGGCGTACGCGCCGCCGTCGAGGACGATCCGGCACTTCAGATGGGTCAGCCTGCCGTCCTTCGTCGCCCCGTGCTCGTAGTGCAGCTTCGCGGGGTGGCGGTGGACATGGCCGAAGAAGGACTCGAACCTGTTGTAGACGATCTTGACGGGCTTGCCCGTGCGCAGCGCCAGCAGACAGGCGTGGATCTGCATCGACAGGTCCTCGCGGCCGCCGAACGCGCCGCCGACCCCGGAGAGCGTCATCCGGACCTTGTCCTCGGGCAGGCCGAGCACCGGGGCGATCTGGCGCAGGTCGGAGTGCAGCCACTGGGTGGCGACGTACAGGTCGACGCCGCCGTCCTCCGCGGGCACGGCGAGACCCGACTCGGGGCCCAGGAACGCCTGGTCCTGCATGCCGAAGGTGTACTCGCCCTCGACGATGTGGTCGGCGCGCCGACGGGCCGCCTCCACGTCACCGCGGACGATCGGCTGGCGGTGGACGATGTTCGGGTGCGCGACGTGACCGATGTGGTGGTCGTCCCGGTCCTCGTGGATCAGCGGGGCGTCCGGCGCGGTCGCCGAGGCCTCGTCCGTGACGACGGGCAGTTCCCGGTACTCCACCTTGATCTTGGCGGCGGCCCGGCGGGCGGTCTCCGGGTGGTCGGCGGCCACGATCGCGACGGGCTCGCCGTGGTGGCGTACGCGGCCGTGGGCGAGTACCGGGGTGTCCTGGATCTCCAGGCCGTAGTTCCTCACGGCGGTCGGCAGGTCGTCGTACGTCAGGACGGCGTACACACCGGGCGTCGCGAGGGCCTCGCCGGTGTCGATGGAGAGGATCTGCGCGTGCGCGACCGTGGAGCGCAGGATCTGGCCCCACAGCATGTCCTCGTGCCACATGTCGGACGAGTACGCGAACTCACCGGTGACCTTGAGGGTGCCGTCCGGACGGAGGGTGGACTCGCCGATGCCGCCCCTGGCCCCCGAACCCTGGGTGACCTTGGTGGGGGTGCCGAGGGGAGCGGTGCGGGTGGTCATCGTCGGACCGCCTCTCCCTGCCGGGCGGCCGCCAGGCGGACCGCGTCCATGATCTTCTCGTAGCCGGTGCAGCGGCAGAGGTTGCCCGAGAGCGCCTCGCGGATGTCCGCGTCGGTCGGGGTCGGGTTGCGTTCCAGCATCTCGTCGGCCGCGACCAGCAGGCCCGGGGTGCAGAAGCCGCACTGGACGGCTCCGGCGTCGATGAACGCCTGCTGGACGGGGGCGAGTTCGGTGCCCTCGCCGGTCCGCGAGTCCGCGGGACGGGCCTCCCACTGTCTGGCCGCGTCCAAGGGCGTACCGCAGGAACCGGGAGCCGCGGAGGCGCAACCCCCGTGCTCCGCGCGCTGCTTGGCGAAGTCCGCGAGGCCCTCGACCGTGACGACGTCACGCCCTTCGACCTGGCCGGCGGCGACCAGACACGAACAGACCGGCACGTCGTCGAGGCGGACCGTGCAGGAACCGCACTCCCCCTGTTCGCAGGCGTTCTTCGAGCCCGGCAGGCCCATGCGTTCCCGCAGCACGTACAGCAGGGACTCGCCCTCCCATACGTCGTCGGCCTCCTGCGGACGGCCGTTGACCGTGAAACTGACACGCATTACGCGGCCCTGCCCTTCTGCTGTGCGGTGCTGTCGGGGCCGCGGTACGACTCCCAGGTCCAGGTCAGCGTGCGGCGGGCCATGACGCCGACCGCGTGGCGGCGGTAGCTCGCCGTGCCCCGGACGTCGTCGATGGGGTTGCAGGCACCGGAGCACAGCTCGGCGAACTGCTTGGCCACCGACGGCGTGATGATCTTGCGGTTGTCCCAGAAGCCGCCCTCTTCGAGCGCCGCGTTCAGGAACTCCTCGGCCGCCCTGGCCCGTACGGGTGTGGGCGCGGCGGAACCGATGCCGGTGCGGACCGTACGGGTGCCGGGGTGCAGGGCCAGGCCGAAGGCGCACACCGCGATCACCATGGCGTTGCGGGTGCCGACCTTCGAGTACTGCTGCGGGCCGTCCGCCTTCTTGATGTGGACGGCGCGGATCAGCTCGTCGGGGGCGAGCGCGTTGCGCTTCACCCCGGTGTAGAAGTCGTCGATCGGGATGAGCCGTGAGCCCCGGACGGACTCGGCCTCGACCTCGGCACCCGCCGCGAGCAGGGCGGGGTGGGCGTCGCCGGCCGGGGAGGCGGTGCCGAGATTGCCGCCGACCCCGCCGCGGTTGCGGATCTGCGGGGAGGCCACGGTGTGGGAGGCCAGGGCCAGACCGGGCAGTTCGCCGCGCAGGTTGTCCATGATCGCCGTGTACGGGACCGAGGCGCCCAGACGGACCGACTCCTCGCCGACCTCCCAGTCGCCCAGCTCGCCGATCCGGTTCAGGTCCAGCAGGTACTCGGGGCGGCGGTGGTCGAAGTTGATCTCGACCATCACGTCGGTGCCGCCCGCAATCGGCACAGCGGTGGGATGCGCTGCCTTCGCGGCGAGCGCCTCCTCCCAGCTGGCGGGGCGAAGGAAGTCCATGACCGGCTCTCTTCTTCGTCTCGTGGAGCATGCTGATCAAGCCAGATCGTGTGCGGCGGGCCCGGCTCGTTCATGAGGTGTTCACGTGGATGGGAGCCAGTACACAGCGCGTTCCGCCAATGGAGTCAGTCACCGAAACCATGAAGGAGTTGGCTGGCCAGGGCGCGCATCTTGTAGATTCGTATGAACGGAGGCCATCAGTAACCTCTTGGCTTTCCCTCGGAAACGCCGGACGCAGTCCGCTGCGCGCCGGCCACCGGCCGGAATCGGCCTCCCCCCTTCATCGGTTCCTCCTCTTCATCGGTTCCTTCCCTCTCTCCTCCATCGGTTCCCCCTTCTCCCCTTCATCGGTTCCACCCCCTCCATCGGTTCCCCATCCACCACGGATTTCGAGACAGAACGGCGGCGACGAGATGCGGCTGCGCGCACTGCTGGACACGGACGCGCTGGGCCTGCGGCTGCTCGGCGGCCAGGACGAGCTGGACCGCACCGTGCGGGGTGTGATGACCACGGACCTGCGGGACCCGAGCCGGTACCTCTCGGGCGGCGAGCTGGTGCTCACGGGCCTCGCCTGGCGCCGCGGCGCGGGCGACTCCGAACCGTTCGTACGGATCCTCGCGGGCGCCGGGGTCACGGCGCTGGCCGCGGGTGAGGCCGAGCTGGGCGCGATCCCCGACGACCTGGTGACGGCCTGCGCCAGGCACCGGCTGCCGCTGTTCGCCGTCAACGAGTCGGTGGCCTTCGCGACGATCACCGAGCACGTCGTACGGCAGGTCTCCGGCGAGCGGGCCGGGGACCTGGCGGCCGTGGTGGACCGGCACCGCCGGATGATGACCTCGGGGCCCGCGGGCGGCGGCCCGGACGTGGTCCTGGACCTGCTCGGCTCCGACCTGGACCTGCGCGCCTGGGTACTCTCCCCCGCCGGACGCCTCATCGCGGGCTCGCACCTCACGGAGGCGCCGCTGCCCGCGGGGGTCCGCGCGGCGCTGGCCGGCGAGCACCTGGCGGGGGTCCGCTCGGGCCGCCGCGGACCGTACCGGGTGGCGGTCGGCCCGACGACGTACTCGCTCTTCCCGGTGCGCGGCGGCGGCCGCGGCGGTGCGGCGGGCGCGCGCGATGTGCGCGAGACCGTGCTGTCGGAGTGGCTGCTGGCGGTCGAGGCGGACGCCGGGGACTGGCCGTCGGAACGGCTGGACCTGCTGGAGGGCGTGACGCAGTTGATCGCCGTGGAGCGGGAGCGCCGGGACGCGGCGCGCACCGTGCGGCGCAGGGTCGCACAGGAGGTCCTGGAACTGGTGCAGGCCGGGGCCGCGCCCACCGAGATCGCGGCGCGGCTGCGGGTCGCGGCGCCCGTGCTGCTGCCGGGGCTCGGCGCGGCCCCGCACTGGCAGGTCGTGGTCGCCCGCGTCGAATGGGACGAGACGGGAGGTGGGCCTTCCGCCGCCCGGGCCGGGACGGGCAGCGGCGCGAGACGGTCCGAGGGGTCCGCGGGACCTGCGGGAGGGCCGGCGGGAGCAGGGACCGGGGCAGGCGCGGGAGGACTCGCGGGGGGTCCGGTGGCGCAGGCGGTGCTGGAGGAGATCCTGATCGACCCGCTGTCGTCGGGACCCGAACCGTCCGACCGGATCGCGGTCGCCCACATCGGTGACGAGGCCGTCGCGCTCGTCCCCCTGCCCGCCGTCTCCTCCGAGCACGACGGTTCGGAGACCGGGCTGCTCGCCGACGTGATCCTGGAGGCCGTGCGCGAGCCGCTGTCGGCGGGGCTCGACGGCGACGGGCGGCTCACGCTCGGCGTCAGCGCGGCCGTGCACTCGGCGGAGGGGCTGCGCGGTGCGCTGGAGGAGGCCCGGCACGCACGCCGGGTGGCCGCGGCCCGGCCCGGGCGGGTGTGCGCGGCAGGCCACCAGGAGCTGGCGTCCCACGTACTGCTGCTGCCGTTCGTGCCGGACGACGTGCGCCGCGCCTTCACGGCCCGGCTCCTGGACCCGCTCCGCGAGTACGACCGCCGGCACCGCGCCGAGCTGATCCCGACGCTGGAGGCGTTCCTCGACTGCGACGGCTCCTGGACCCGTTGCGCGGCCCGGCTGCACCTGCACGTCAACACGCTGCGCTATCGGATCGGGCGCATCGAGCAGTTGACGGGCCGGGATCTGTCCCGGCTCGAGGACAAGCTGGACTTCTTCCTGGCGCTGCGGATGAGCTGAGGTCACGGGCCCGCGCGGGACGTCGTCCCTGGTGTCCAGGTGCGGCCGGCCGCCCGGACCGGCACCGGGTGACGCCTCTGTCCCACGATCCGCCCCACTACCTATTCCCCTACCTGTCCCACGACCTATCCCACGATCTGTCCCATGATCTCTCCCACGACTTTGTGAAATCCTTCACCTACCCCCTTGGCCGGGCGCGATGATTCGTGCTGAGATGCCGCCACCACTCAACAGCTCAATGGCGTGCTCGGGGAGGGCAACGTGGCGCATTCCGCCATGTCTGGTCACGGAACGACTTCAGGAGACGATCCCCTCCAGACCGCGGTATGGCGGTTGCGCTCACGCGCCTGCTGGGCCGACGCGGCGGCGCTCCTCGAACCGCGCACGGCGGCCGCCGCCCTGCAGCGGGCCTCGCTCCTCGTCGAGCGGTGCCTCTACACCGAGCAGGGGTGGGCGGAGGCGGAGGACGCGCTGCGCACGGCGGAGGCACTGGCCCGGAGCGACGACGAGCGGGGGGCGGCCGCGTGCGAGCGGGGGCAGCTCGCGTACGCGTCCACGCTGCTCGCGGTGCGGGACCGCGCCGACGAGGCGCGGGCCGCGCTCGGGCGGGCCGCGGCCCTGATCGCGCCGGGTGCGCGGGGACGGGCGCTGCTCGACTTCCGGCGGGGGCTGCTCGCGGAGAACCTGGCGCACTCCCCGCAGTCGGCGCGTGCCGCCTACCGCCGCGCCCACGCCGGCGCCACCGCGCACGACGATCCGCTGCTCCTCTCCTTCACGTGGCGCCATCTGGCCGGGCTCGCGCTGCGGGAGGGCGAGTTGGCGGAGGCCCGGCACGGCTTCGCCGAATCCCTGCGGATCCGGGAGGAGTTGGGCTACCTGGTCGGTACGGCCCCGGCGCTGGCGTCCCTGGCCGACGCGGAGACGGAACCGGAGGCGTCCCGCCTCCGGGCGGAAGCGGGACGCCTGTTCCGGCTCCTCGGCGGCGTACCGACCTGGCTGGCGGACCAGCTGGTCCCGCCGGCGGCGACGGCTTGAGGGACGCCTTGAGGTTCACGGAAGCGGCTTGAGAGACGCCTTGAGGTTCACGGAAGCGGCTTGCACCTCGGAGACGCGGCCGGCCGCCGGAAGCGGGGCGGTGGCCGGCCCGTGCGGGACGGTCAGGCGGTGCGGGACCGGTCAGCCGGTTGCGAAGTGTTTCCGCACGACCGACTGGGCGGTGGCGACGTCCTCGGCGGCCAGGGCGTCGAGGAGGGCCGCGTGCTGGGCGGCGTCCGCCACGAGGTCGGCGCGGGGGCGGCGGGTGGGGGCGCCGGCCAGGGGCCACTGGGCCCGGCGGTGCAGGTCGTCCGCGAGCTGCACCAGCTGGCGGTTGCCCGAGAGGGCGAGGACCGCGGCGTGGAAGACGCGGTCCGACTCGGCGTAGCGCGCGTGGTCGCCGGTGGACGCCGCCGCCACGGTCGCCTCGGCGAGCGGGCGCAGTTCCGCCCAGCAGGGGGCGGCCACCGTACGGGTCAGCCGCAGCATCACCGGCATCTCCACGAGGCCCCGGATCTCGGCGAGCTCGGCCAGTTCGCGGGCCCCGCGCCGTATGACCCGGAAGCCGCGGTTGGGCACGACCTCCACCGCGCCCTCGATCGCGAGTTGCTGCATGGCCTCGCGCACGGGGGTCGCCGAGACGCCGAAACGTTCGCCGAGTGCCGGGGCGGAGTAGACCTCACCGGGGGCGAGGTCGCCCGCGACGAGGGCGGACCGGAGGGCGTCGAGGACCTGGCCGCGCACGGAGGCCCGCTGGATCACGGGCCGGGGGGCCGCGGCGGCGAAGGCCGATCCGGACAGGGAGGCGGGGGTGGCGGGGTGCGGAGTACGGGCTTCGGACACCCGCAGCCCGTACGGCGCCGCCCGTCCACCGGAAACGTCGGGACCGCCGGTGTCACCAGGACCGCCGGTGCCACCAGGATCACCGAGGCCGCCGGAACCGCCGGGACCTTCGGAGGCACCGGGCGTCCGCTGCTCCCGTACCCCTTCCCGCGTCACCCGCGGCCGGGGAATCGGCGTCTCGCCATGGGTGTGCTCGCCACGGGCCGCGGGCACGGCGGGAGGGGCGGGGGCGGCGGGAACAGGGACCGAGGAGGTCGCGGTCTCGGGGACGTCGCCGTCACGCGGGGCCCCGGTACGTCCCGCCCCGGCCGCCCGGCCGCCGGCCTCGGAGCCGGACCGCGCCTGCGCGGGCACCCGCGGAGCGCCCGTCCCCGGACCGGCCTCCGCGCGGCGAGCAGCCTCGGGACGAGCGGCCTCGGGACGCGCCTCCCCTTGGTACGACTGCTGGTACGACCGCGCCGCGGCCCCGGCCGGGGCATGCGTCTCGTGTGCGTCCTCGTGTGCATCGGGGTGCCTCACGGGAGCCTCCTGGCGGGGTGGGCGGTACTGGTGGGGGAAATTCGAATGGTGTTCGGCGGGGGCCGACAGAACAGGGTAAACCTCGACCCTATCCGGTAAGGTAAGCCTTACCTGGTCGATGATCACGAAACGGGGTCCCGCATGTCCGCTCCCGCCCCGGCCGCGACCGCGCCCCGTACCCTCGCGCACGCGGCTCCGTACTCACCCCTCACCGAGGCGTACACGCGGATGACCGCGGTGTTCCCGGCCCTGGGAGTGACGGAGCTCGCCCCGGGCGAACCGGCCCCGACGGGCGACGGGCGGTTCGCGGTCGCGAGGCTCGCGGAGGCGGGGGCCGACCTCGACGCCTTCCTCGCCTGGGACGACGAGCAGGTGCTGGCCGACCACGGCCGCCGTGGCCGCCCGGACGTGATCGCCGGCTTCGGACTGCACCGGTACGCCTGGCCGGCCTGTCTGCTGATCACGGTGCCGTGGTTCGTGCTGCGCCGCGTCCCCCGCTTCCCCGTGCGGAACGTGACCTTCGAACGCATGCCCGGCCGTATCGCGGTACGGGTGGGCGAGTTCGCCTGCCTGCCCGACGACCCGGCGGCCGTACTGCCCGGCGCCCGCGTCGTCCCGGACGAAGAGGCCCTGCGCGCGGAGGTACGGGCCGCCGTGGCCGAGCACCTCGAACCGGTCCTGGACGGATTCGGTCCGCGGACGCGGCGCCGGGGCCGTGCCCTGTGGGCCATGGTGACCGACGAGGTCGTCGAGAGCCTCCACCACGTAGCCGGTCTCATGGGTGAGCAGGAGCGCGCCACGGCCGAACTGGAACGGCTGTTCCCCGGCGCCACCCGTCCGTACGTCGGCACGGCCGGCTTCCGCGAGGTGACCGGTTCGAACGGCGAGTGCCTGCCGACCCGCGACCGGGCCAGCTGCTGCTTCTACTACACCCTCGACGCCGAGGACACCTGCGCCAACTGCCCCCGCAACTCCGAGGCCACCCGCATCGCGAAGCTGACGGCCGAGGCGGCCTCGGCGGCGGCCCGGCCCTCGGCGGCCTGAGCCCCGCTCCAGGCGTCCTGCGAACATCACGTAAGATCAACTCGATGTCGGACCGGGCGCCTTGACCACGGAAGCGGCCGCCCAGGTTACGACTGCTTCACAAAACCCTCACCCGCCGCAAGAACTTTCCGTGGAACCACCCGTAAGGGTAATGTAAATCGC
This sequence comes from Streptomyces sp. V3I8, assembly GCF_030817535.1. NCBI lineage: Bacteria > Bacillati > Actinomycetota > Actinomycetes > Kitasatosporales > Streptomycetaceae > Streptomyces > Streptomyces sp. V3I8. The sequence continues at coordinate 2,078,080 of NZ_JAUSZL010000002.1, forward strand.
ACTCAACTCTCGCTCCTCAAGCGGCAGTTCGAGGAGAATGCCGCCCACTCGCATCCCCTTGCACTCTCTTGGCGGCCTCTTGCTCCGAAACCCCCTGAGGACCCACGGGATTGGGCCACTATGACGGGCGTTACGCCCTATCCCAATGCAAGGGACCCCAGATGAGACTGACCGACATATCGCTGAACTGGCTGCTACCCGGCGCCGTGCTGCTCCTGGGCCTGCTGGCGGCGGTTGCGGTGCTCGCGCGTGGCAAGCGCGCCGGGGAGAAGACCCACGCCGAAGACTCGTGGGAGCGCACGGAAGAGCGCCGCAGGCGCAAGGAGGCCGTCTACGGCACCGCCTCCTACGTACTGCTGTTCTGCTGCGCCGCGGTCGCCGCCGCCCTCTCCTTCCACGGCCTGGTCGGCTTCGGCGAGCAGAATCTGAACCTGTCCGGCGGCTGGCAGTACCTGGTGCCGTTCGGCCTGGACGGCGCGGCCATGTTCTGCTCCGTCCTCGCGGTGCGCGAGGCCAGCCACGGTGACGCCGCGCTCGGCTCCCGGATACTCGTGTGGACGTTCGCGGCGGCCGCCGCCTGGTTCAACTGGGTGCACGCTCCCCGGGGCATGGGCCACGCGGGCGCTCCGCACTTCTTCGCCGGCATGTCCCTGTCGGCCGCAGTCCTGTTCGACCGCGCGCTGAAGCAGACCCGCCGTGCCGCGCTGCGCGAGCAGGGCCTGGTGCCCCGCCCGCTGCCGCAGATCCGGATCGTACGGTGGCTGCGTGCCCCGCGTGAGACGTACGCCGCCTGGTCGCTGATGCTCCTCGAGAACGTGCGCAGCCTGGACGAGGCGGTCGAGGAAGTCCGCGAGGACAAGCGGGACAAGGAGCAGAACCGGCTGCGTCGCCGCGACCAGGAGAAGCTCGACCGTGCCCGCATCAAGGCGATCACCCGCGGCCACCGCGGCATGATCGGCCGCGGTGGCCGTCAGGCGGAACTCCAGGCGGCCCAGGCGGCCCCGCAGTCCGCCGCGGAGCCTGCCATATCAACGCCGGAACTGCCCCAGCGCGCCGCCCGACCCTCGTTGCAGCCCGTCCGCCGCAGCGGTGAGCCGGCGACGGTCGACCTCACCGCGGAGGACGACACAATGGCCCTTCCGCGGCTCGACTCGCTCGAGCGCAAGCTGAAGGACCTGGAGCAGCAGTTCGGCTGAGCGGGACCCGGGCCGCACGACGGCCCGGCTGTGGACGGGGGCGCGGCGATTCATGCCGTGCCCCCGTCCAGTTCGAACCACACCGCCTTCCCCACACCGTGCACGCGGACGCCCCAGGCGTCCGCCAGCGACTGCACCAGGACCAGACCCCTGCCGTGCGTGCCGTCCCGTACGTCGGGCACCCGCAGCCGCGGCTTGCGGGCCTCGAAGTCCCGTACCTCCACGCGCAGTCCGCGCGGGCCCACGGTCGCCGTCACCAGCGCTTCCTGATCGGTGTGGACGAGCGCGTTGGTCACGATCTCGCTCGTCAGCAGTTCCGCGGTCTCGGACCTGCCGGGCCGCCCCCACTGGGCGAGCAGGTCCCGCACCGCCCTGCGGACCTCGGGCACCGCCCGCAGGTCGCAGCGCCGCAGCCGGCGCCTCAGGTGCGAGGAGTCCTGCTGGTCGGGCATGGTCCTCGCCGTGGCCTCCACGGCCGTGGCCTTCTTCGTCGTTTCCGCCGAGGAGGCCCCGGATAAAGCGGGACCGCCCCCTCGCGCATACCTGTTCATGGCCCCCGCCGTGCTGTCGGTACCCCTCCTGCTCGAACACGTTCACGGGGATGCATGCCCCGCCCTTGACGGCGGCAGTCATGCCGGATCCTCAAGCGTGGGTCATGGATGTGCCGGTGGCCTGTGCCGGAGGCGGTCCGTCCAGGGACGGGTACACCTCTGCGCGACCGCACGGAAGGCCTCGCGGGCGGCGGCCTCCGGTGTGCGGCCTCCGGTGTGCGGGACCGGCGCGGCGTACGTCGGCGGACCGGTGCCGCGCGGCGGACCGTCGGGAACGGCCGGTGCGACCCCGGCCGGTTCCCCCCTCCGCGCCCCGCGACCACGGATGCGGGCCCGGGACAACCGCCCCGCGGGGCGGCGGCGAACCGGCCGTGGCGCACCCCCCGGAGCCCGCGGTGCCCGGTCGGCGGGGCGAGTGCCGGCGCTCGCCCCGTCCGCCGACACCCGCCTGCCGCACCGGCCGTACACAAGCCGGTCGTACACAAGCCGGTCGAGAACCGGCCGCGGGGTTGATCCGACCGGCCGCAGACCTGATCCGCCGGTCGCAGGGCCGACCCGCCGACCCGGACAACGGCAACCGCGCGCCTGAAGCGCTTACTTGCCGCCGATCCCCTTGCCGGCGATTCCCTTGGCGCCGATGTGGATGATCTTGTGGTCACGGGTCATGTCGACGACGAGTTTCGTCGTGGTCCCGTCTCCCCAGGTCTGCGTCACGACCGCCTCCGTGTAGTCCGTCGTGCCGTTGTCCCTGACCGTCCACTTCTGCGGCACGTTCTGGGCCCGCAGGACACCGTCCGCGTGGTTCTTCTCCTCCCAGGCCTCGAGCTTTTCGAGGTAGTCGGCCCGCACGTAGTACTTACGGAGCTCGGTCACCAGCTTCCCGCCGGTGTCCGGGTCGCTCTGCGCGTCGATGTACGCCCCGTAGAAGTCGGCGATCCGGGTCACCGAGTCCGTCGGCTGCCCGCTGACCGACCGGGACACGGTGGCCTTGGCGGAACCCCCCGTGGCCTCGGCCGAGGCCGAGGCCGTGATCGCGAGCGGCAGGGCGGTCACGGCGACGAGGCCGGCGACAAGAGCGGCGCGGCGGCCCGGCGTGCGCGTGATGGTGGTGCTGGTCATTGCTTCGTACTCCCCGTTGTCGTACTGGTCGTGGTGCTGGTCGTGCTGCTGGGCATGGTGGGAACCGCCCTCTCGACCCCCGTGGCGTGAGGGCGGCCCCGGCTCTGTGGGGCAGTCAGCGGAGTTTGCCGACCGCGGTGGTCGTCGTCTTCTTGAAGGCCTTCACGGGCGCGTCGGAGAAGCCGCCCATCTGCGCCCACCTGACGACGGTCACGGTGCGGCCGTCCCGGCCGACCGAGTAGAGGCTGATGTCGGTGGCTCCCCAGGAGGCACTGGTGTGCAGCCCGTGGACCCGGGCACCCTCCTCGACGGGCAGCGCGCCGTAGTCCTTGTACGTGGCCTCGATCTCGGGGTCGCCCTGCTCGGCCCTGGCCGCGCAGGCCTTGATCTCCTTGTTCAGCCGCGCGGCGAGGGCGCCGGCCTTGGCGTTACTGCCGACGACGACGGTGAGCTGCTGGGCGTTGGTCTCCAGGTCGGTCCGGAAATCCCGGTACGAGGAGTCGTAGCCGGGCAGCGCGTCCTGCAGGCAGAACACCAGTTCGTCGGGGACCCCGGGCGTGACCTTCCCCGCGGTCCAGGCGGACGTGGCGTGCGGGGGCAGCTGGGAGGCCGACAGGAACCTGGGCGCCGGAGCTTTCGCCGTGACGGTGGTCGTGGCCTTCGCCGAGGTGTTCGCCGAAGTGCTCACCGAGGTGTTCGCCGAAGTACTCACCGAGGCGCCGGCCGGGCCGGCGAGCGCCGTACCCACGGCGAGGGCCGAGGCGGCGAGTGCGGTGAGCGCCACGGTCCGGGTGCGGCTGGTCGTTGGATCGGTCATCGGAATGTCGTCCCCCTGTTGTGCGTACTGCGTGCACGGCGAAGCCGGGCGCATGTGCGTGGGTGGTCGGGTGCCGCCGCGAGGGCCCGTCGTGGGCTGCCGCCGGCTGGTCGGTCCGGCGGCGGTCGGTGCGACACCAGAAGCATCAGCCGTCACTCGGCCCCTGCGCAACAGACGGCGGCGTTTCCACGACGGTGGAACCATCCCATCCCTCCTGACGTGCAGGTACATGGAGTGCCTGGGATGCTCTTCCAGGACGGGACACGGCCCAGGAGGCTGGGCGACGACGGGTACGGGGGAACGGTGTCGACTCGGGACGACGACGTCGAGGAGTTCGCGGAACTGCTGAGACGTCTGAAGGCACGGACGGACCGCAGTTACGGCGCGCTGGCACGCCGGGTGAACATGAACACCTCGACGCTGCACCGCTACTGCGCCGGTGACGCGGTACCGGTCGACTTCGCCCCCGTGGAACGGTTCGCCGTGCTGTGCGGGGCGACACCGGCCGAGCGGCTCGAACTCCACCGCCGCTGGATCCTGGCGGTCGCGGCCCGTCAGCGGCCTCGTACACAGGCGGCGGCCCCGCCGGACAACCCGGCGCCCGCCACGGCCGAGATGGCCGCACCGGACGAGGCGGAGCCCGACGGTGAGACAGCCGGGGCCGCGTCCGCACCGGGCCCCGCGGTCCCGTCCGTTCCGAGCCCTCCGGCCGGGCTCGTGTCCGACGCCGGTTCGGGAGTCGGCCGGCCCACCTGGTACCGCCGGCGGCTGACCGTCACCGTCGCCGCGGCCTCCGCGCTGATCATCACCCTGGGCGGCCTGTCGGCCCTCTCCGCCGGCGGGTCGTCCGACGACGCCTCCCGGAGCGTCGGCCCGTCCCCGACGACGGGGGCGCCGGACACACGGCACCGCCCGTCGACGAGCCCGTCCCCCGGCCGGACCGGCCCCTCGTCCTCGGCCGGTGACGCCGCCGGCGGGGTGTCCGGGTCCCCCGGCGCGGGCGGCGCGCCCTCGAAGGGCACGACGAACAGGGGGACCGAGGGGAACTCCGGGAGTTCGAAGAACGCGAAGGCGAACGGCGGCGGATCCGTCGGCGTACCGCTCACCTGGACGGCGAACTCGCAGGCCTGGCAGTCCGGCTGCGGCCACGACTACGTCATCCGCAAGGAGCCCACGCAGGTTCCGCCGCCGCCCGCCCCGCAGGACGCCGGGACCTGGGCCGCGACCCAGGGTGCCGTGCACGGGCGGGACACCAACGTGGAGATCTCGGTGCAGGGCCGGACCTCCACCGCCGTCGTCCTGACCGCGCTGCGGGTCCGGGTGGCCGGCCGCGCCGCGCCCGTCGTCGGCACCGTCTACGCCATGGAACAGGGCTGCGGCGGCTCGATGACGCCGCGTTCCTTCGCCGTCGACCTGGACAAGGACCGTCCGATCGCCCACTCGGTCCCCGGCAACGACAGCGGCACGCCGATCCCGGCGGTCCGCATGCCCTACCGGGTGTCCGCCGCGGACCCGGAGATGCTGCTGGTCACCGCGCGGACGGAGACCTGCGACTGCTCCTGGTACCTCGAACTCGACTGGTCCTCCGAGGGCCGCACCGGCACGGTCCGCATCGACGACCACGGCAGCCCGTTCCGCACGAGCTCCATCAAGGGCCTGCCGCGCTACTGGTACGGCTCGGAGGGCTCCGAGCGCCGCTGGGTGCCCGCCGACTGACGGCCCCGCACCGGTCTACGGCCGGGGCACGTTCCGGATGTTGGAGCGGGCCATCTGGACCATGCGGCCCACTCCCCCGTCGAGGACGATCTTCGACGCCGACAGGGCGAAGCCGGTGACCATCTCCTTGCTGATCTTCGGCGGGATGGACAGGGCGTTCGGGTCGGTGACGACGTCGACGAGCGCCGGGCCCTTGTGCCGGAAGGCGTCCTTGAGGGCGCCCGCGAGCTGCTTGGGCTTCTCCACGCGTACGCCGTAGGCACCGCAGGCTCGGGCGACGGCGGCGAAGTCGGGGTTCTTGTTGCCCGTCCCGTACGAGGGCAGCCCCGCGACCAGCATCTCCAGTTCGACCATGCCGAGCGAGGAGTTGTTGAAGAGGACGACCTTCACCGGCAGGTCGTACTGGACGAGGGTGAGGAAGTCGCCCATCAGCATGGAGAATCCGCCGTCGCCCGACATCGAGACGACCTGCCGGCCGCGGTCGGTGAACTGGGCGCCGATGGCCTGCGGCAGGGCGTTCGCCATGGAGCCGTGGGAGAAGGAACCGATGATGCGGCGGCGGCCGTTCGGTGAGATGTAGCGGGCCGCCCACACGTTGCACATACCGGTGTCGACCGTGAACACGGCGTCGTCGTCGGCGAGTTCGTCGAGCACGGAGGCGACGTACTCCGGGTGGATCGGGACGTGCTTGTCGACCTTGCGCGTATAGGCCTTGACCACGCCTTCGAGCGCGTCGGCGTGCTTCTTGAGCATCTTGTCCAGGAAGCGGCGGTTGCTCTTGGGGCTCACCTTCGGGGTGAGACAGCGCAGGGTCTCCTTCACGTCGCCCCACACCGCGAGGTCCAGCCTGGAGCGCCGGCCGAGGCGTTCGGGCCGCACGTCGACCTGTGCGATCTTGACGTCGTCGGGGAGGAAGGCGTTGTACGGGAAGTCGGTGCCGAGCAGGATCAGCAGGTCGCACTCGTGGGTGGCCTCGTAGGCGGCGCCGTACCCGAGGAGTCCGCTCATGCCGACGTCGTACGGGTTGTCGTACTGGATCCACTCCTTGCCGCGCAGGGCGTGCCCGACCGGGGACTTGATCTTCTCGGCGAACGCCATGACCTCGGCGTGCGCGCCCGCGGTGCCGCTGCCGCAGAAGAGGGTGACCTTGTCGGCCTCGTCGATCATCGCGGCGAGCCGGTCGATCTCGGTGTCGCCCGGGCGCACGGTGGGGCGGGAGGTGACGAGCGCGGTCTCGGCGGCCTTGTCCGGGGCGGGCTCGTCGGCGATGTCGCCCGGCAGCGTCACCACGCTCACGCCGCCCTGGCCGACCGCGTGCTGGATGGCGGTCTGCAGCAGCCGGGGCATCTGCTTCGGGCTGGAGATCATCTCGCTGTAGTGGCTGCACTCGCGGAACAGCTGCTCGGGATGGGTCTCCTGGAAGAACCCGAGGCCGATCTCGCTGGACGGGATGTGCGAGGCGAGGGCGAGCACGGGGGCCATGGAGCGGTGGGCGTCGTACAGGCCGTTGATGAGGTGCAGGTTGCCCGGGCCGCAGGAGCCCGCGCAGGAGCCGAGCCTGCCGGTGATCTGGGCCTCGGCGCCCGCCGCGAAGGCCGCCGTCTCCTCGTGCCGGACGTGGATCCAGTCGATGGCGGGGCTGCGGCGGATGGCGTCGACCACCGGGTTGAGGCTGTCGCCGACCACCCCGTACATGCGCTCGACGCCCGCGCGGACGAGGATGTCGACGAACTGCTCGGCGACGTTCTGCTTGGCCATGAGTCACGCGCCCCTTGCTGTCGTTCGCTGTCGTTCCCCGTCGTTCGCTGTCACGGGATTCCCTCAGGTCCCATCTGCTCACAGCGGACGCGGTTACGCCTCCCAGACGACGGCGGCGGTCCGGTCGTCGGCGTAACCCTTGACCCGGACCGTGGTGTCCGCGAGGAAGGCGGCGAGGCCGGGCGGGCCGCCCGCCGGTCCCGCCGACCAGCGTGCGGTGAGGTGTTCGACCAGACGTGGCTCGCCGCGCAGGGGTTCGGCGAGTCCGCTGCTGCACAGGAGGAGCGCGTCACCCGGGCGGGCGACGGAGGCCCGGAAGCGGAAGGGGTCGCGGGGCGACGGCTCGGGGGCGGGCTCGTACGGGCTGGGGGGCGTGGTGATGTTCAGGTCCATGGTGAGCCGGTCGCCGTCGGGGGTCTCGTGCGGCAGCGATCCGAAGCCGACGACGGCCTCGCCGGTGGTCTCGGCGACACGCGGCTCGATGTCCTGCCACTCGCCGTCCCGCAGCCGGAACAGGCCGCCCGCGCCGACGCCGAAGAAGACGCGCGTACGGCACTCGGGGTCGGCGGGGAGCAGGAGGCAGCGCAGGCTCGCGGTGTACTCCTCCGGTTCCACGCCCTGTTCGGCGGCGCCGGCCCGCAGTCTGCCGAGGCTGCGGTCGGTGAGGCGGTGCAGGCCCGACTTCAGGTCGCCGCGGCGGGCGGCCCTGATGTCCTCGGCCAGCCGGGCGTGGCTGCGGCCGACGGCGCGGCCGATCCACCGGCACGCCTCGGCCGCGGCGCGGTGGGCGTCGGGGGTGGCGCGGGCGCCGGTCGCCATGGCGACCAGGACGAGGGCGGTGTCGCCGGAGCCGAAGCGGGCGGTGAGGAGGGAGTCCCTGCGGGGTTCGCCCCGGTAGCGGGCCGAGTCGCCGCGTACCGAGACGGCTCGGAGGGTGCTCGTGCCGTACGAGGCCCCGTCCAGCACGGTGTCGGCGACGAGGTCGTCGAGGGCGTCCGGGTCCGCCGGGGGCAGGGCGGTGGGCTCGGGGGCGTAGGTGGGCGGGCCCGAGCCGACGTGGTCGAGGGGTGTGGGGACACGGGGCCCGTCCTGGGCGGGCCCGTCCTGGGCGGGCCCGTCCTGGGCGGGCCCGTCGGCGGGGCTGATCGCGAGCCCGGCCGCGGGGCCCGCCGCGGGGCGGTCGGTGAGCGTGGTGTCCGCGGGGGGCCCGGGGAGCGGGGGCTCCCAGGGGGCGCGCTGCCGTTGGAGTCCGCTGCGGCGCAGGGGGTCGGAGGGCGGGTCCGCAGGCGCCGGGCCCCGGGGGTCGGCGGCCCGTGGCTGCGGGGGCACCGCCGTCGGCGGGGGGCCGGTCGGGGGCCACCAGGGCGGGAGGTCGGACGGGGGCCCGGGGGGATGTACGTCCGGTGCGGGCCGTGGGGGTTGCCCGCGCAGTTCCCCGCGCCCCTGACGGGACCCGGACCCGGAGCCCGGCTCCGGCGCGGGCGACCCGGCGGGATGCACGTCCCGTGCGGGCCGTGAGGGCTGGTCGCGCACCTGACGGGGTGGGGGGACCGTGGTGGGGTCCTGGGGTGTGTCCAGTGTGTGCGTCGCCGAGACGAAGCGGTCGTCCAGGGAGTCGGGGGCCGGTGCGGGGCCCGTGTCTCCCGTGGAGTCGTCGTACAGCTGTCCCCACCAGTCGTCCTGATGACCGGTCGGCCTCTCCCCCTGCTGGCTCATGTCCCTGATTGTCACCGTTGAAGGCCGCCGGAAACGGGGCATCGGGAAAAACCGGCCGGACAGGACCGCCGGGCGATCCCACCCCCCACGGGAGAACCGCCCGGCGGCGCCGGTGCGACGGGGCTCCGGCGTACGCACGGGCCCACGTCACGCTCTGGCCGGCCGGCCCTACGGCGTCCCGGCCGGTTCACGGGGCGGGTTCCACCCGTCGCCCCGTTCATCCGCGCGGGCGGGCGAACAAGGCGGATTGGCCGGTCCTGACCGGTCCCCGCCGGCCCCGCGACGTCGCACGCCCCGGCGCCACCTTGGCAGAGACCCGGACCGAACGGCGATGATGTGCCGAGGCGGTTTTACGCCGTGGCCGTTTTCCGCCACGGCCGGTCTTCCGGGGAGGGGGTCGCCGCATGCTGGCAGCGACAGGTCTGACAGCGCTGGGGCTGGACGACACGCACGAGTCGGCGTACCGGGCACTGGTGTCCGTGGGCGCCGCCGACGTGCCCGATCTCGCGCGGCGGCTCGCACTCGGCGAGCACGACACCGAGCGGGCCCTGCGCGGACTGGAGCGGCACGGACTCGCGGCGCAGTCGTCGGCACGGCCCGGCCGGTGGGTCGCCGCCCCGCCCGGGGTCGCGCTCGGCGCGCTCCTGACCCAGCGGCGCCACGAACTGGACCAGGCGGAGCTGACGGCCGCGCTGCTCGCCGAGGAGTACCGCGCGCAGGCCGTCGAGCCCGCCGCGCACGACCTGGTCGAGGTGGTGACCGGCGCCGCCGCGGTGGCCCAGCGGTTCCTGCAGCTCCAGCTCGGGGCGAGCGAGGAGGTGTGCGCCCTGGTCACCGGCGATCCCGTCGTCGTGTCCGGGACGGACAACGAGGCGGAGGAGCAGGCCGCCGGCCGGGGCGTCCGCTACCGCGTGGTGGTCGAACGCCCGGTCCTGGACCTGCCGGGCGGCATCAGCGAACTCTCCGCGGCGCTCGGCCGTGACGAGCGGGTACGGGTCGTGGACACCGTGCCGACCAAGCTGGTCGTCGCCGACCGGACGCTCGCCATGGTGCCGCTGACGACCTCGCGGACCCTGGAGCCCGCCGCCCTCGTCGTGCACGCGAGCGGCCTGCTCGAATCGCTGTCGGGCCTGTTCGAGTCGGTGTGGCGGGACGCCCTGCCGCTGCGCCTCGGCACGCCGGGTGGCCCGGACGCGGTCGTCGAGGAGGAGCGGGACGGACCCGACGGCACCGACCTCGAGATCCTCTCCCTGCTCCTCGCCGGACTGACCGACGCGAGCGTCGCCAAACAGCTCGACCTGGGCCTGCGGACCGTGCAGCGCCGGGTGAAGCGGCTGATGGAGCTGACGGGCGTGACGACCCGGCTCCAGCTCGGCTGGCACACGTACGAGAAGGGCTGGGTGGCCCGCGGCCCGCGGGACTGATCTGCGGTCGGGCCCGTCCTCCGGCACCCTGGACAGATGGGAGCGTGGGAACTCCTGCTGGTCGGCGTGGTGCTGCTGCTCGGCCTGGCCGGAGTGCTGGTGCCCGGCGCGCCGGGCTCGTGGCTCGTGTGGGCCGCGGTCCTGTGGTGGGCGTTCGAGGAGCCCCGCCCGCTCTCCTGGGGCGTGCTGGTGGCCGCCACCGCCACCCTCCTCGTCGCCCGGGTGATCCGCTGGCGGCTGCCGCCGCGCAGACTGCGTTCGAGCGGCGCCACCCCCCGGACGGCGGTGTGCGCGGGGGTCGGGGCGCTGCTCGGCTTCTTCGTCGTTCCGGTGCTCGGCGCGATACCCGGGTACCTCGGTGGCGCCTACCTCGCCGAGCGGCTGCGGCTCGGCGGGCACGGGGAGGCGGTGGCGTCGGTGCGGTCGGTGATGCGCCTGGGCGGCACGAGCGTGCTGGTGGAGCTGTTCGCCTGCCTGCTGATCGCGGGCGCGTGGCTGGGCGCGGTGATCCGGGGCTGACCAGGCGCCCGCGGCGTTCGGACACCGGCGCCCGCGCCCCTCTCGGCCGCCGGACGGCGTACGTCGACACCGGTCACGTAGTACCAGGAACCGGTCGTGGCCCTGTACGCCCCGCCGCTCGGCTCCGCGGCACGACGGCCGTCCAGGGCGACGAAACCGGTCTGCAGCGCGTCGCGGTGACAGGTCGCGGGCCCGGAGCCGCCGGGGGTGCGGAGGGTGACGAGGAGGTTCGCGGCGGCGGGGACGCGCAGGGGGACGGCGTCGCTGACGACGTCCTCGCCGGCCGGCACGGTGATCTTCCTACGGCCGCCGAAGGCGAGCGTGCGCATCGTGCCGGACAGGGCGTTCGGGCTCCTGGGCGCGTTCGGCTCCTGCCTGGCCACGGTGGCCGCGCCGAGCACCGGCGGCAGGGTGCCGAGCCGGTTGGAGACCCGTACGCGGACGGCCGTACCGCCGGCGCTCGTGTGCACGGCGTCGCGGATCGACGCGTCGGGGAGCAGGGCGGCGGTGCCGGAGGCGGCGGCCTCCCGGGTGCCGGTCCAGTACGCGGGGGCGGCCCGTGGGCCTGGGCGCTCGGGCCCTGCGTGGGTCGCGGCCGTGCCCGTGAGGGTGAGGGCCGGGGCACCGGCCACGCCGGCCAGGACCCGGCCGGCGTCTCTTCGTCCGACCTCGACCATGTGTTGCCGCCTTCCGCCGAACGATCCTGGGGGCAGGTCCTGGGACCTGGGGTCAGGATCCGGTGCGGAGGGCGTGAGAACCGTGTTTGGCTGCAGTCATGACCGCATTCAGTGAAGTCGAACGGGCGTACCTAAAATCCCAGCGGCTGGGGCGCCTCGCCACCGTCGACCAGCACGGCCAGCCGCAGGCGAACCCCGTCGGCTTCCATCCGCAGGACGACGGGACGCTCCTCATCGGCGGCTATGCCATGGGGACCACCAAGAAGTGGCGGAACCTCCAGAAGAACCCGAAGGTCGCCCTCGTGATCGACGACATCGTCAGCGTCCGTCCCTGGAGGGTGCGCGGGGTGGACATCCGCGGGGAGGCCGAACTGCTGACCGGACCGCACGAGTTGGGTCCGCTCTTCAGCGAGGAACTGATCCGCGTCCATCCCCGGCGGATCCACAGCTGGGGGCTGGAGGAGTAGACGGGGCCCGGCCTTCGAGGGCGAGGAGCCGGATCTTGCGTTCCAGTCCGCCCGCGTACCCGGTGAGGGATCCGTCCGCGCCGATCACGCGGTGGCACGGGCGGACGATCAGCAGCGGATTGGCGCCGATCGCCCCGCCGACGGCCCGCACGGCGACGCGCGAGGCGCCGATCCGCGCGGCGATCTCGCCGTACGTGGTGGTCGTCCCGTAGGGAACGGCGTCGAGGGCGTTCCAGACCCGCTCCCGGAACTCGGTGCCGTTCGTCCGCAACTCCAGGTCGAACTCCTTGAGTTCGTTCGCGAAATAGGCGGCCAGCTGTCGTTCGGCCTCCTTGAAGAGTTCCGGCGCGCACCGCCACCCGGGCCCGACCGTGCGCCCGCCCTTCTGGCCGGGCACGGAGAGGGAGTCGAGCGTCCCCGTCCCGTCGGCGGTGAGGAGGAGTTCACCGACGGGACTGTCGAAGGAGGTGTAGTACGTGGTCACTTGTCCTCGCCTTCCGGCTGTGGCTCTGATCGTGGTTCCGGTCATGGCTGTGGTCATGGCTTCGGCCGGGCCGCTGCCAGGTGCTGTACGGCGTAGGAACGCCACGGACGCCAGGCGTCGGGAACGGGTGCGCCGGGCGGGGCCACATCGGGGTCGCCGAGCGCGCGGGTGCGGATGACGGCCACGGCACCTGCGTCCAGGCCGGGCAGGGCGAGCAACGCGGCCCGCGCCACCTCCCGGTCGGCACCGGGGTCGAGCCGCAGACTCCCGTCCGCGAGGGCGGCGGCGAGGGCGCCCACCGGGCCACCGGACTCCGCGAGGGACTCCGCGAGCAGGACCGGTGCGGGAAAGACGTGCGTGAGCGTCCCGCTGGGCCGGTCCAGCGCCTTCCCGTACGTCCGCGCGAGCCGCGCCGCCCCGTCCCGTCCGACGAGTGCGCGGACGGCCAGCTCCTCCGGATCGGCGGCACCGGGCGAACGCAGCCCCGGCCTGGCGCGGACCAGTGGGGCGAGCCGCGGGTCCGCGCCGAGCCGCTCGTCCACCGCGTACGGATCGGCGTCGAGGTCGAAGAGGCGGCGCAGCCGCTGCACGGCGGTGGTCAGGTCCCGCAGGTCGGTGAGGTGCAGGCGGGCGTCGAGCCAGCCGCTGCCGTGCGCGGACGCGCCCGCCGGCCGCTCCCCGACGGCGGCGGTCCCCGTGCCGTACGGCAGCCGCAGGGTCCGGCGGTAGGTACGGGACCCGGGGGCGCCCGTCACCTCCTCGACGCCCGGGACGGCCCCGGCGCCGAGCAGGTCGAAGACGGCGGCGGCCTGGTAGGGGCCGCGATGGGCGAGGCGCAGCGTGATGCCCGCCGACGGGGTGGCCGAGGGGCACGCGTCACCCCGGTCGGCACGGCCACGCGTCGCACCTCCCCGGTGCGCGCCACTGCGGTGCGCGCCACTGCGGTGCGCGGTGGCGCGCAGCCCGGTCGGCGTGGTCGCGTACACGGTCCGGATCGTGTCGTTGAACTGCCGCACGCTCGCGAATCCGGCCGCGAACGCGATCTCGGTGACCGGCAGCGCGGTGGTCTGCAGCAGGACGCGTGCGGTGTGGGCGCGCTGGGCGCGGGCGAGGGCCACCGGTCCTGCGCCCAGTTCGGCGGTGAGCTGCCGCTGCACCTGGCGGGCGCTGTAGCCGAGCCGGACGGCGAGTCCGGCGACACCCTCGCGGTCCACGACGCCGTCGCCGATCATCCGCATCGCGCGCCCCACGACGTCGGCGCGCACGTTCCATTCGGCGGACCCCGGCGCGGCGTCCGGGCGGCACCTGCGGCAGGCCCGGAAGCCGGAGCCCTGCGCGGCCGCCGCGGTGGCGTAGTACCGCACGTTCTCGCGTTTCGGGGTCACCGCGGGGCAGCTCGGCCGGCAGTAGATCCCGGTCGTCCGCACGGCGAAGAAGAACGCCCCGTCGAACCGGGCGTCCCGGCTGCGTACGGCTCCGTATCCGGTCTCCTCGTCGATCACCCCTCCAGTCTGCGCCGCCACCGGCCGGCGGGCTGGCGGATTTCGGACGCGGCGCTGCCGGCGCCTGCGACCGGGCGGGGGCGGGAACGGAGCCGGGGGGGGAGGGCGGAGCCGGTCGGCCCACCCCCACCCCCGGGAACTCAGCGCCAGGCCCGGGTACCGCGCTTGGCCTCCATCGCGGCCCGCCCCTCGGCTCCCCGGCGCTTCCACTCCTTGCGCAGCTCGGAGCGGGCGCGCGCGTCGGTCTTGGCCATGATCCGCTGGTTCTCGCGCAGGAGCTTGCGGTAGCTCTCGAGCCGCCGCTCCGCAAGCACGCCCGAGTCCAGCGCGGCCAGCACCGCGCAGCCCGGTTCGGCCACGTGCGCGCAGTCCAGGAACCGGCACCCGCGGGCCAGTTCCTCGATCTCCGCGAACACCTGTCCGACTCCGCTGCCGGCGTCGAAGAGCCCGACACCGCGCAGGCCGGGGGTGTCGATCAGGACGCCGCCGCCGGGCAGCACGAGCAGGTTGCGGGTCGTGGTCGTGTGCCGGCCCTTGCCGTCGACGTCGCGTGCCGCCTGCACGGCCATCACGTCCTCGCCGAGCAGCGCGTTCGCGAGCGTCGACTTGCCCGCGCCCGACTGACCGAGCAGCACGGACGTACCGCCCGACACGAGGGCGCCGAGCACGTCGAGACCGGCTCCGTCCGTGGCGCTGACCGGCAGCACCTGGACGCCCGGCGCCGCGGTCTCCACGTCCTGCACGAGATGGCCGAGGCCCGTCGCGTCCGGCACCAGGTCGGCCTTGGTCAGTACGACCAGGGGCTGCGCCCCGGACTCCCAGGCCAGTGCCAGGAACCGCTCGATGCGGCCGAGTTCGAGTTCCACCGCCAGGGACACCGCGATGATCGCGAAGTCCACGTTGGCGGCGAGGATCTGCCCCTCCGACCTCTTGGACGAGGTCGACCGCACGAAGGCGGTACGGCGCGGCAGGTACTCCCGCACATAGCGGGGGTCCCCGCCCGGGTCGACGACGGCCCAGTCACCGGTGCAGATGACCCGGAGCGGGTCGTTCGGCGTGACGAACTCGGTGTCGACCCGCACGGGCCCGTCGACGGTGACGACATCGCACTGCCCGCGGTCGACCCGTACGACCCGTCCCGGCACGAGCCCGCGCTCGAGGTGCGGGGCGAACGCGGCGGCCCACGCATCGTCCCAGCCGTAGGGCGCGAGCGGATGAGCCGAAGAAGCCGGAGAAGAGAGAGAGGGTGAGAAAGACAAGGGGTGACCCTTCGAAGGGTGGCCCCGGCACCGCGCTCACTGGCGCGGGAGGAAAGGAGAGGTCAGCCGGAGACCACGGAGGTGGATTTGATGAACTTCCGGATGCGGGCAGCGCCCACCACAGAGACAGTCATCGTTCACACCTCCTGATCGCGTCGGCACGGCATCGGCGGCGGGGCGGACCCACCGCGCGGACAACCAGACCCTAGCCCGCCGCCCCGCCCGGGCCAACCAGTTTTCCGGGCCCGCCTCGGCGGCTCAGCCCGAATGCGTACAGCTGCGTCCGTTGAGCGTGAAGTCCACCGGTGTCGAGTTCGCGTCGCGCCACGAGGCCAGGAAGCCCACGGCGAGTGAGCCGCCCGCGGCGACGGACTTGTTGTAGTCGGCGGCGCTCGCGGTCAGGCGGGAGCCCTTCTGGGCGAAGTCCCCGTCCCACATCTGGGTCACCTTCTGGCCGTCGCGGAAGGTCCAGCCGACGAGCCAGGTGTCGAGGGCGTAGTCGGACCTGACGGTGACGGTGGCCTGGAACCCGTCGGGCCACTCGCTGACCAGGTCGTACCTGGCGTGGCAGACGGCGGGTTCGCTGGGGTCGGGCCGGGGCGCCCCGTCCTGCTCGGCGGAGGACGAGGCGTCGCCCTGGGCCTCCTTCTGCGACCGGGAGCCGGTGTCCGCACCGGATGCGGGGGTCCGCGGGCTCGACGTGGACGAGGTCGATCCGCCCACCGACCCGGCCTTGGGCCCGGACCCGGACGGCAGGGCGTCGAACGAGGGCACCTGTTGCCCCACGGGCTGCCGTCCCGCCTCCGTGGTGACGTCGGAGCCCTCGGAGCCGTCGTCCGGGCCGAAGGGCACCAGCGTGACGGCGAGCGCCAGCAGCGAGACCCCGGCCGCGGCGGCCAGCAGTCCGGCGCGCCCGACACGGGCCCGGCCGCCGCCCTCCTCCGGCCGGCCGGCCGGGTCGTCCGGGTCGTCGGCGGCGCTGCGGCTGAGCCCCGACTCGACGGCCCGGCGCCGGCGCTCCAGGTAGGCGAGCCCGCCCCAGCCGATCACCCCGCCCGCGAGCGCCCCGGGCAGCCCGCCCCCGGCGTGCTTGAGACAGGCGGCGGCCTCCGCGCACTCGACACAGCGCGCCAGATGCCGCGACAGGTCCTCGGGCACGTCGGCGGCGGGCGACCGGGTGACCGCGTCGAGCAGCCGCGCGTAGCTGCGGCACTCCTCGGAGAGCGGGGTGTCGAGGTGGTTGCGGTGGCAGCGGTCGCGGAACACCCCGCGCACCTGCTGCAGCTCCTCGGCGACGCCCGCCGGATCGAGGCCGAGCCGGCGGGCCACGGCGGGCGCCGGCATGGCCTCGACCTCGGCCAGCCAGAGCAGCGCGGCGTCCGGTTCCTGCATGTCCCGCAGTCCACGCAGCGCCAGCGGCCGGTGCAGGGGCGGACCGCAGAAGCGTTCGGCGTGGTCGGAGTTGAGCCACAGGCGCAGGTCGGGGTCGAGGCGGCCGCCCTGCCCCTGGGCCTCCCAGTCGGCGGCCGTCCGGCGCACGGCGGTCAGCAGGAGCGGTATCCGGGGCAGCCGGGGCGCGCGCGCCCGGCGGCCGAAGTGCTTGCCACCCGTCCCGGCCTCCGCGGCACGCGCTTCGCGTATGCCGCGGGAGAAGGCCTGGGAGGCCAGCGGGCGTGCGTCGGCGGAGCCGGCGGTGCAGAGGTCGGCGTAGGAAAGAACCGCGTCCCAGCACTCCGAGAACAAACTGGCTTCGGCGGCGTCCTGAGGGGTCGGCAGGTCTGGCATGGGCGGGAGCTTCACCTGCATCCACAAGGGGGGTCAACTCACCTTTTGAGTACGGGAGTTGCGGGGGATGTCTCGCGACGGGGCGAGCTTTTCACGAGCTCCGCACAACTGACAAGCGGCACCGCCAAATCCGGTTACCGCCTGTCGCGTGCCCCGCCGGACCCACCGAGCCCACCAGGCCCGCCGGGTCCCTCAGCCCACGGAGACCTTCCCCGTGCCCTCCTCTTCCTTCCCCGGCTCCTCGTTCGCCGGGAGGCTGTCCATGAACGAGCTCACCGAGAAGACCGCGTTGCCCGGTCCGGGCGGGCCGTACCCGGGCGGCGAGGAGAGCCCGAAGTCCTCCATCGTCGACCGGTAGGCCTCCAGCAGCCGGATGTGGTACTCCAGCGGCGCGCCCTGCGGGTTGGCCTTGCCCAGCGGAGTCGTCGGCTCGGGGCACCAGGTGGTGAAGCGGGGCGTGATGCCCTGCGACATGAAGAACCGCAGCCCTTCCGTCGTGGACGCGATCGCCTCGTCGACCGTGGTGAATCCGAAGGGCTCGGCCATCTCGACCCCCGCGACGAAGTTGGGGATGACGTTGCGCGCGCCGAAGACCTCCGCGGAGTCGAGGATGCGCCTGTGCCACTCTTCGCGGCCCACGTAGCGCTCCTTGCCGGGGCAGTACAGCTCGAAGAGCCGGCGGTCCCACACCTCGTAGTTGGGGTGGTAGATCTGCACGCCGTAGTCCTTGAACCGCTGCACGTCGTCGCGGGGCAGCGCCTGGGCGACGACCTTGCCGATCCACCGGCCCGGGAAGTGCTCCTCGATGGCCTTGGCGTACATGCCGTAGAAGTCGGCCTCGTCGCGGCCCTGCAGCTTGGAGGTGATCGCGCCGCCGGTCAGCGTGTACGCGGTGGACGTCTTCGCCGTGTCGTACCGGTCGATGATCTCCAGCGCTTCCAGGACCTCGTCGACGTCCTTCACTCCGGTGTACGGCCGGCCGGCCGCCTTGTGCTGGCGCCAGTTGTGGTTGATGTCGCAGTACTGGCACTCCTCCTTGGCGCCGAAGTACTGGCAGACCCGGAAGACCGTGAGGTAGATCAGGTAGCCCCACTGGATCGTCGGGGCCACCTCCATGACGGACTTCCCGTTGGAGAGCTTGTGCCGGTAGTACTCCGGCATCGGCGGCACCCCGACGTCCGAGATCCGCCTCCCGTCGAGGTACAGCCCGAGCAGGCCGTCCGGGCCCGCGGCGACCCGGTACGGCGAGGACGGGTTGACGCGTACGGAGACCACGGTCCGCCGCAGGTCGTACGGGCCGCCGGTGAGGATGATCTCCTCGGGCGGGCGGCGCAGGGCGGCCTCGCCCAGCTCGGGCAGGGTGCCGTGGTCGAAGGAGAAGATGAAGTACGACTTCGGCTTGACGTCGCCGCCCTCGTTGTCGCTGAGCGCGGAGTCGTCGAAGGCCACGCCCCCGCGGAGGAGGTCCTCCTTGAGGACGGCCTCCCGCGGTACGTGCGGGAACCTTTCCATCAGATCCTCGACCAGCGCGGTTCGGCTGCCCATCCCGTCCTCCTCGCTCCCGGCGACCGTGTTCGACTCCTCACGGTATGCCCCGCCTCCGCCGGGGGCGGGGCCGGGGCCCCTGATCAGGTCCGGGTAGGTTCCAGCTGTGGCCGTCCTTCCTGGGCACGGCACCGACGGGAGGGGCGAGGGATGGCCGAGGGACTGACGAACTGGGCGGGGAACGTCACGTACTCCGTGAAGGAGCTGGAGCGGCCGGACTCGCCCGGCGCGCTCCAGGCGCTGATCGCACGCAGCCGGCGCGTGCGGGTGCTCGGCAGCGGGCACTCGTTCAACCTGATGGCCGACCCGGGCGACGGGGGCGTGCTGCTCTCGCTGACCGCGCTGCCGCCGTCGGTCGAGGTGGACACGGCGGCCCGTACGGTCCGGGTGGCGGGCGGGGTGCGGTACGCGGAGCTGGCGCGGGCGGTGCACGCGCGAGGGCTCGCGCTGCCCAACATGGCCTCGCTGCCGCACATCTCCGTCGCGGGCTCGGTGGCGACCGGTACCCACGGCTCCGGCAACGCGAACGGCTCGCTGGCGTCCCCCGTACGGGAGGTCGAGCTGGTCCTCGCCGACGGGTCGGCCCTGACGGTCGGCCGTGACGACGCCCGCTTCGACGGGGCCGTGACCTCGCTGGGCGCGCTCGGTGTGGTCACCGCGCTCACCCTCGACCTGGAGCCGGCCTTCGAGGTCGCCCAGCAGGTGTTCGGCCGGCTGCCGTTCGCCGGCCTGGACTTCGGGAGGGTCTCGGCATCGGCGTACAGCGTCAGCCTGTTCACCGACTGGCGGCGGTCGGAGTTCGTGCACGCGTGGGTCAAGCGGCGTACCGACGCGCCGTGGGACGGCTTCCCGTGGGCCGAGCCCGCCACCGAGGCGGTGCATCCGGTACCGGGGATGCCCGCCGTGAACTGCACCCAGCAGTTCGGGGTGCCGGGGCCCTGGCACGAGCGGCTGCCGCACTTCCGTCCCGAGTTCACCCCGAGCAGCGGCTCCGAGATCCAGTCGGAGTACCTGCTCCCGCGCCCGTACGCCGTCGACGCCCTGGCGGCTCTCGACGCGATACGGGAGACGATCGCGCCGGTGCTGCAGATCTGCGAGGTGCGCACGGTGGCCGCCGACCGTCAGTGGCTGAGCCCGTCGTACGGGCGGGACACCGTGGCGTTCCACTTCACCTGGGTGGACGACGCGGGAGCCGTGCTGCCGGTGGTGCGGCGGATCGAGGAGGCACTGGCGCCCTTCGACGCGCGGCCGCACTGGGGGAAGGTGTTCGCGGTGCCGACGGGGGCGCTGCGTGCCCGCTATCCGCGGATCGGCGCGTTCACGGCTCTCGCGGAGGAACTCGACCCGACGGGCACGTTCCGGAACACGTTCGTGAGCGAGGTGCTGGGGCGGCCGTCGCAGCCGTGATCCCCGCCTCCGCGGTGCGCGGCCACCCCCGCCTCGGCGTACGGGGAGGGCTTCGCGCAACCCTTTTCCCAAGCCCTTGTCGAAAGCGCACCGCGGTCATAGCCTGGCGCCGCGCCGGGGTCGTCGTCGGCTCCGCCACGGCCCGGACTTGCCCGGACCGGCCCGGAGCGACCTGGACCGGCCCGGAGGATCGAGGGGGCACGCTCTGGTGAAGCGCACATCGCGCGACATCCGTACCGCGAACCGCTACGGGGTGCTGCGCCAGATCATCGCCCGCTCGCCCACGTCCCGGCAGGAGCTGGCCGCCGCGACCGGGCTGAGTCTCGCCACGGTCGCCACGCTCGTCGGTGAGCTGCTCGGCCTCGGGATGCTGACGGAGGTCGGCTTCGAGGACTCCGCGGGCGGGCGCCCGCGGGGACTCGTGGCCGTCGACACGTCGGGGGGCGCCCTGATCGGCGTCGACATCGCGGAGACGTACGTGCGCGTCGAGCTGTTCGACCTCGCGCTGACCGTGCTGGCCCGGGCCGACGAGGACATGCGCCCCGGTGAGATCCGCCCGGAACAGGTCGTCGGCCAGGTCGCCTCGGCCGTCGGGTCGGTGGTCGCGCAGGCCGGGGTCGAGGCCGCACGGGTGCTCGGGGTCGGCGTCAGCGTGCCGGGGCAGGTGGACCGGGAGGCCGGGGTCTCGGAGTACGCGCCCAACTGGGACTGGCACGACGTGCCGTTGCTCGGCCTCCTCGCCGAGCACATCGCGTTTCCGCTGTACCTGGACAACCCGCTGCGCGCCTGCGCGGTCGCCGAGCTGTGGTTCGGGGCCGCGCGCGGGCGCGGGGACGCCGTGGTGGTGAACCTCGGCACGGGGGTCGGCGCCGGGCTCGTCCTGGGCGGCGGGCTGCACCGGGGGGTCAGCAACAGCGCCGGCGAGTGGGGGCACACCACACTCGTGCTGGACGGGCGGCCCTGCCACTGCGGCAACCGCGGATGCGTGGAGACGTACGTCGGCGCGCCCGGAATCATGCTGAACCTGCGGGAGTCGGATCCCGGCAGTCCGCTGCTGCACCCCGAGGACCAGACGGCGACGATCGACGCCCTCGCACGGGCGGTCGCCGCACAGGACCCGGTGGCCATGAAGGTGCTCCGGGACACCGCGCGCTGTCTCGGCGCCGCCGTCGCCGACCTGGTGAACCTCCTCGACCCCGAGGTGATCGTGCTCAGCAGCTGGGTCGCGGCCACGCTCGGCGAGCCGCTGCTGCACGAGGTGCGCGAGGCCGTGGCCCGGCGTGCGCTCAAGCGGCCACTGGCCGGCACCGACATCGTCCTGTCCCCCATTCCCACGGACCCGGTCTGCCTGGGCGCGGCGACGTTCGCGCTCGAAGGGGCCCTCGACTCGGTGGGCCCGAGACTCCCGGGCGGCAGGACCGCCGCCACGCGGCGCCCCGTCCCGGCGAGAGGCCGTACAGCACCGTCTTCGTGACGACGGGCGCCGGAGCGGCCCGGCGACAGGCCGGTGACAGGCCGGCGGAACAACCATGTGCATCCGCAACGACGCACCACGCCACGCTTGATCCGAACCTTGTGGATCAAAGGCGTCCGGCCCCTTGATGCATGGCCCGCACACCTTTGCGTCCGGCATTCCTAACGGCGCGCAACGCTTCGCGCAGGCTTCGTCCAACCCCTTGCCGAAGCATTACCCGAAGGTTAACGTCCCGCACCGCACAGGGATGTCGAGCCGCAGCCACCTTCGAGACAAGGACGTCAGGATGTCGGCACCGAGCAGCAGCAACTGGGATCGTCGCTCCGTACTGCGGGCCACCGCGGGCCTCGCCGCCCTCGGCCCGCTGGCCGCCTGCGGCGGCAACACCGGCCGTGAGGGCGGCGGCAGTTCCGGCAAGGGGCTCGTGCAGTACTTCCACGCGTACGGGGAGGCCGGCACCCAGGAGGCCGTCAAGCGGTACGCCAAGGCCTACGACGGGGCCCGCGTGAGCACCCAGTGGATCACCGGCACCAACTTCGAGAGCAAGCTGTTCTCGTCGCTGCTCACCGACAACGCCCCGGACGTCTTCGAGTTCCACCCCCAGCTCCAGTTGATCAGGAGCGGCCAGGTGGCGCCGCTGGACGACATCCTCGCCCCGGTCAAGGACGACTTCAATCCGGCGGACATCACGTCCCACACCGTCGACGGCAAGGTCTACGGCGTCCGCATGATCGACGACCCGCAGTTCTTCTTCTACCGCAGGTCGCTGCTGGAGAAGGCCGGTCTCGGGGTACCGCAGACCCTCGACGAGCTGGCCGAGGCGGCGGACAAGCTCACCACCGACAAGGTGAAGGGCCTGTTCCTCGGCAACAACATGGTGTCGACGAACTACGCCCTGGTCTGGGCGGCCGGCGCCGACCAGCTGAACGACAGGAACGAGATCGCGTACCACACCGACGACGTGGCGGCGGCGCTGAAGACGTACCGCAAGATGTTCACCAGCGGCCACCTGCTCCTGGACGCCCCCGCCGACTACTGGGACCCCTCGGCCCTGGTCCAGGGACTCACCGCGATCCAGTGGTGCGGCATGTGGGCCATGCCCGTGATGCAGAAGGCCCTCGGCGACGACCTCGGCGTCTTCCCCTTCCCCCCGGCGGCCTCCGGCGCCAGACCCGCTGTCTACAACGGCGGTTGGTCGATGTTCGTCAACGCCAAGGGCAAGAACGTGGATCTGGCCAAGGAATACGTGAAGTGGCTGTGGATCGACCGGAAGAAGTACCAGGAGGACTGGGCGCTCGGTTACGGCTTCCACATACCCCCGCGCACCTCGATCGCCGCGTCCGCCACCAAGCTCAAGTCGGGTCTGCCCGCCGAGGGCGTCAAGCTCTTCACCGACTACGGACGCTTCGACAACATCTCCTGGACGCAGGCGATGATCACGGCGCTGGAGGAAGTGGTCGCCAACGCGGTCCGCAAGGGCATGGATCCGGAGAAGGCCCTCGACGCGGCGGACGTGAAGGTCGACCGCGAACTCAAGAAGCTGTTCGGATAAGCCGGCGGACAGGCAGCGCCATGTCGACCACCACGACACGTGACGCCACCCGCCCCTCGCCGGCCGAGGCCGCCGAGGCCGGGCCGCGCAAGGGCGTACGGGGCAGCACGCTCAGCTTCTGGATCTTCACCGGGCCGTTTCTCGCCGGCCTGGTGATCTTCGTCTACGTCCCCATCGGCTGGAGTCTGTGGCTCAGCTTCTTCGAGGCGCGCTACACGGTCACCCCCGACACGTTCGTCGGCTTCGACAACTACCGGCTGATGCTGACGAACGGCGACTTCACCGGTTCGCTCGTCACCTTCACCGTCTTCGCCGCGATCATCGTGCCGGTCACCTGGGCGCTGTCGCTGGGCCTCGCCCTGATGGTGCACCGGCTGCGCTTCCTGAAGGCGTTCTTCCGGTCGGTCTTCTTCCTCCCGACGGCGTGCAGCTTCGTCGCCGCCTCGCTGATCTGGAAGATGTCCGTCTTCAGCGGGGTCCGCTTCGGTCTGATGAACACCGTCCTCGGCTGGTTCGGCGTCGCGAACACCGCCTGGCTGGCCGACCCGAACCCGCCCTGGTACTGGCTGGTCGTCGTGTCCGTCCGGCTGTGGCTGCAGGCCGGCTTCTACATGATCCTGTTCCTGGCGGCCCTGCAGAACATCCCGCCGGAGCTCTACGAGGCCGCCGCCATCGACGGTGCCAGGCCCGGCTGGCAGACCTTCCGCCACATCACCCTGCCCCAGTTGCGGGCCACCTCGACCGCCGTGGTCCTGCTGCTGCTCGTGGCCGCCTACCAGGCCTTCGACGAGTTCTTCAACCTGCTCGCGAAGACGACCTGGGGCCGCCCGCCGCTCGTCGAGCTGTACTACACGGCTCTGGGCGACGACCAGGACTACGGAGCGGGCAGCGCGGGCGCGGTCGTCCTGACGCTGCTGATCTGCATGGTGACCCTGCTCCAGGGCAGGTTCCTGGGCTTCGGCAGGAGGGACGACTCCGGATGACGACCGTGAACCCGCCCCGTACCCGGCGTGGTGTGCTCGGCTCCGCCGGCCTCTACTTCGCCACCGCCGTCTGCGCGCTGCTCTTCCTCGTCCCCTTCTACCTGATCGTCCGCAACGCCCTGTCCACGGACGCCGAGATCACCGGCGAGGACTGGCAGTGGTTCCCCGCCGACATCCAGTGGGGAAATCTCACCGAGCTGTTCGACGACACGACCGTGCCGTTCGGCCGGTCCCTCGCGAACTCGGCGGTCGTCGGGGTCCTGCACACCCTCGGCACCCTGCTGGTCTGTTCGCTCGCGGGCTACGGCCTGGCCCGCATCCCGTACAAGCACGCCGACAGGATCTTCTACGCGGTCCTGGTGACCCTGATGGTGCCGGCCGCCGTCACCTTCGTACCGAGCTTCGTGCTGGTCTCGTCGCTCGGCTGGGTGTCGAGTATGCAAGGTCTCATCGTTCCGGGCCTCTTCAGTGGTTTCACCTGCTTCCTGTTCCGGCAGTACTTCCTGGGGTTCCCCAAAGAACTGGAGGAGGCGGCGCGGGTGGACGGGCTCGGGTACTGGGGTGCGTACTGGCGCATCGTCGTGCCCAACTCGCTGAACTTCTTCGCCGCCATCGCGACCATCACCTTCATCAGCGGCTGGAACGCCTTCCTGTGGCCCCTGGTCATCGGCCAGGACCAGGAGGCGTGGACCGTGCAGGTCGCGCTCTCCTCGTACATGACGAACCAGACGGTCAACTTCCATCTGATCTTCATGGCCACCGCCATTTCCATCCTGCCCCTGGTGCTCGTGTTCCTGTTCCTCCAGCGCTGGCTGGTGCAGGGGGTCGCGCAGACCGGCATCAAGGGCTGATCTAGGAGAACGATGTCTTTCCGCACCACCCCGCCCGATTTCACGTCCCCGGCCGTCGCGTACCCGTCCCCGTCCGTCGCGTACGTCGAGGACGTCTCGCCCGGGAGCGGCGTGTTGCCGCCCCGGGCGTGGTACGCGTCCTCCGACGCCGCCTCCCTCTCCCTGAACGGCAGTTGGCGGTTCCGGTTGTCGGCGACGGCCGACGCCGAGGACGACTCCTTCGCCGAGCGGGGGTACGACTGCGGGGACTGGGCGGAGGTGGCGGTGCCCGGGCACTGGGTCCTCCAGGGCAACGGTGACAGGGAGTTCGGTGCGCCGATCTACACCAACCATCTCTATCCCTTCCCGGTGGACCCGCCGAGGGTGCCTACGGAGAACCCGACCGGAGACCATCTGCGGTACTTCGACCTGCCGGACGACTGGCCCGATGTCTCGGATGCCAAGGGGGCCGGGGGCGCCGTCCTGCGCTTCGACGGGGTCGAGTCCTGCGCCCGGGTGTGGCTGAACGGCACGGACATCGGGGAGTTCAAGGGCTCGCGGCTGCCGCACGAGTTCGCGGTCGGGCACCTGCTGCGGCCCACCGGGAACGTGCTGGCCGTGCGGGTCCACCAGTGGTCGGCGGGCTCGTACCTGGAGGACCAGGACCAGTGGTGGCTGCCCGGCATCTTCCGGGACGTCACGCTGCTGCACCGGCCCGCGGGCAGTGCGCTCGACTTCTTCGTGCACGCCTCCTACGACCACCGCGAGGGCACCGGGAGCCTGCGCGTCGACTCCGACGTCGACGGCCGCGTCCTCGTGCCGGGCCTGGACATCGATGTCGAGACCGGACAGGTCATCACCGTGCCGGTGCGGCCCTGGACCGCCGAGACGCCGTACCTGTACGACGCCGTGCTGGTCACGCCCGGCGAGCGGGTCCCGCTGCGCATCGGGTTCCGTACGGTCGTGCTGGAGGACGGCCTGATCAAGGTCAACGGCCGGGCGGTCCTCTTCAAGGGCGTCAACCGGCACGAGTGGCACCCCGAGCACGGCCGCGCGCTGGACCTGGAGACCATGCGCGAGGACGTGCTGCTGATGAAGCGGCACAACGTGAACGCGGTGCGCACCTCGCACTACCCGCCGCACCCGGCCTTCCTCGACCTGTGCGACGAGTACGGGCTGTGGGTCGTCGACGAGTGCGACCTGGAGACCCACGGCTTCACCGAGCAGGACTGGCGCGACAACCCGGTGGACGACGACCGCTGGACCCCGGCGCTCCTGGACCGGGCGGCCCGGATGGTCGAGCGCGACA
Source organism: Streptomyces sp. V3I8 (assembly GCF_030817535.1). Lineage (NCBI taxonomy): Bacteria > Bacillati > Actinomycetota > Actinomycetes > Kitasatosporales > Streptomycetaceae > Streptomyces > Streptomyces sp. V3I8. Next base: position 2,104,170 of record NZ_JAUSZL010000002.1, read on the forward strand.
AGAACCATCCCTCGATCGTCATCTGGTCGCTGGGCAACGAGGCGGGCACCGGCCGCGGCCTCACCGCCATGGCCGAGTGGATCCGCGGCCGGGACGGCTCGCGGCTCATCCACTACGAGGGCGACCGGAACTGCCGTGACACGGACGTGTACTCGCGGATGTACGCGGACCACGCGGAGGTCGACCGGATCGGCCGAGGCCAGGACGGCGGCCCGCTCAAACGGCGCGAACTCCCCTTCATCCAGTGCGAGTACGCGCACGCCATGGGCAACGGACCGGGCGGACTCGCCGACTATCAGAGGCTCTTCGAGACGCACGACCGGATCCAGGGCGGCTTCGTCTGGGAGTGGATCGACCACGGCATCGAGGACGAGCGGTACGGCTTCGCGTACGGCGGTGACTTCGGCGAGGAGCTGCACGACGGGAACTTCGTCTGCGACGGACTGGTCTTCCCGGACCGCACGCCCTCCCCCGGACTCCTGGAGTACAAGAAGGTCGTCGAGCCGGTCCGCATGGAGGGCGACGGCGTCGACGGCGTGGTCCGGATCACCAACCGGTACGACTTCGCGGACCTGTCGGCGCTGGCCTTCGAGTGGTCGTACGACGTCGACGGCGAGAAGGTGGGAACCGGCACCCTGACCGTGCCCGCGCTCGCGCCGGGCGACTCCGCCGACGTGGAGCTGCCCGAGCCCCCGGTGGACGTGCACGAGACGGAGACCAGGTGGACGGTCCGGGCGGTACTCGCCGGGGACACGCCCTGGGGACCGAAGGGGCATGTGGTGGCATGGATCCAACTATGGCGTGCGCCACGTCAGTTGATCGGTGTCACGGCCCGCCGTCGTCCCGTTCCCGACGGCCGGGGAGGCATTGCGCTCGGACCGGCCGTGTTCACCGCCCGCACGGGTGAGTTGGCGACCGTCGGGGGGATCGACGTCACCGGCCTGAAGCTGGACGTGTGGCGGGCCCCGACCGACAACGACTTCGGCGCGGCCTGGCAGCCCGACATCCGCTACGGCGTGCTGTGGCGCAAGCTCGGCCTGCACCGGATGCAACACCGCCTGGAAGCCGTGGAGTTGTCCGAGGACGCCCTGACGGTACGCACCCGGGTGGCGCCGGCCGCGTCGGACCTGGCTCTGCGCACGGTCTACCGGTGGACCTCCGACGGGACGAGGCTGAAGCTGGCCGTGTCGGTGACGCCGGAGGGCGACTGGCAGGTGCCGCTGCCCCGGCTCGGCGTCCGCCTGGGGCTGTTCGACGGCGACCGGGTGAGGTGGCACGGCGGTGGTCCGGGCGAGGCGTACCCGGACACCGGCACGGCCGCGATGCTGGGCCGTTGGGAGTCCACGGTGGACGACCTGCAGACGCCGTACGTCCGCCCGCAGGAGAACGGCGCCCGCTCCGGCGTCCGCTGGGCGGAGATCGGCCGGGGGCCGGGCTTCCCTGCGCTGCGCGCCGAGGGCGGGGGTGCGTTCTGGTTCACGGCCCGCCGCTGGACGAGCGAGCAGCTGGACGCGGCGGACCATCTGACGGACCTGACGCCCGGCGACACGGTCTGGGTCAACCTCGACCACGGCCAGCAGGGCATCGGCTCACAGTCCTGCGGCCCGGGCGCGCTGCCGCAGTACCAACTGCGGGCGCGACCGGCGGAGTTCTCCTTCGTGTTCTCGGAGACCGCGTTCTCGGAGAGCGGCGGCTGACACCGCCACCGGCCGGGCGGGGGTCGGAAGTCGTCCACCCGCACCACGATCCCCGTCCAGCCGGAGAGGACGGCCGCCGTGCCCGCCCGGCGTCTGCCCGGACCCCGGCCGGTCGGTCGGCTCGATCGTCGACGAGGTGAGCGTCCACCCGTACAACGGTGACGGCCGGTCCCTCCAGGTGGACGTGCCCGACGCGGCGCCGGGTGAGTTCGGCCGGACCGTCGGCGGTCGAGCCGGTGACAGCCTTCGCCACCGGCCGGCCCGCGCCCTGGACCCTGGTCCTGCCGATCGCCGTCCTGCTCGCCGCGGCAACCGGCACGACCGGCACGACCGGCACGAACACGTCGGGAACGCCTGCGGCTGAACGACATGGCCCGTCCGCCGCGGGACCGCAGGCGCTTCAGGACTTCAGCGGGCGATGAGCCTGCGTGCCGCTTCCTTCATGGAGTCGCGCAACCGCTGGGCGTCGGCGTCCTCGCCTCCGACGAGGATGCGGGCCATCTGCGGCACGAAGGACGCCCAGTTGGCCATCGCGACCAGCAGGAACAGCAGGTCGGGGGCCGGGATCGCGCTGCCGACCACGCCCCGCTCCTGGCCGTCGCGCAGCGCGGCGACCTTGCGGGAGTAGTGCTCCTGGCGCTGCTCCTCGTGGGGCAGCTCGGAGGTGCCGTACTCCAGGCCCTCCCAGAAGAGCAGGCGCAGCAGTTCGGGGTGCGCGGCGTGGTAGTCCATCAGCCGGTCCATCCAGCCCTCGATGTCGTCGGGGTCGACGGGGACGGAGGCCGCGAGGTCGACCATGGACCGCTCCAGAACGTGCGCGAACAGTTCGGCCTTGTTGCCGAAGTACGCGTAGATCAACTGCTTGTTGGCCTTGGCCGATGCCGCGATCCGGTCCACCCGGGCGCCCGCGATGCCGTAGTCGGCGAATTCGGCGGTCGCCGCCTCGAAGATCCGGGCCTTGGTGGCCTCGGGGTCCTTTGCTGCCATGGGGACAGACTAGCCCCACATCTCACAACCAACTAGTTGGTTGACATGTTTCCGCAGGTGACTCCATACTCGCCATTGCAACCAACTGGTTAGTTGATACACAAGGAGCCACCTCAGTGATGCCGTCAGCCGCCCCCGTACAGGAGACTCGGGCCGTCAGCCGGGAGACGGCCGGCCCTGTCTCGCGTCTGTTCCTGCCCCTGATCGCCCTGTGCACCGCCGTCACCGTCGCCAACGTCTACCTCGCGGCGTCGCTGCTTCCCCTCATCGCCCGGGACTTCGGCTCCACGGCCTCGGGTGTCGCGTGGATCGCCTCCGTCGCCCAGCTCGGCTACGCGCTCGGCCTCCTCTTCTTCGCACCCCTCGGCGACAGCTTCAGCCGGCGCCGGATGGTGGGCGTCCTGTCGCTGGTCACCGCCGCCGCGCTGCTCGTGGGCGCCGTGTCCGGCGGAACGCACATGCTCGCCGCGGCGGTGCTCGTCGCCTCGGCGGTCACCGTCGTACCGCAGCTGCTCGTGCCGCTCGTGGCCGAGCGCGCCCCTGCCCACCACCGGGCCCGGCACGTCGCCGCCGTGGTCGCGGGCCTGTTCATGGGCATCGTCGCGGCCCGGGTCCTGGGCGGCGTGCTCGGCCAGGCCTTCGGCTGGCGGGCGGTGTTCGCGGGCGCGGCGGCGCTGACGGCGCTGATGGGTGTCATCACCTCGTTCGTGCTGCCCGTCGAACGGCGCCGCCGCAAGGGTCCGCTGTTCGCGGGACTCGCCGCGATGCCCGGCCTGGTGCGCCGCTCCCCCGATCTGTGGCGCGCCTGTGTCCGGCAGGCCGGCATGTACGGAGCCTGGAGCGCCGTGTGGACCTCCCTCGCCCTCCTGCTGACGAACTCCTCGTACGGTCTGTCCACCGCGACGGCCGGTCTGTTCGGCCTGTTCGGCCTGACGGCGAGCGCGATGGCCCCGCTCGCGGGCGGGCTGGTGGACCGCTTCGGCGCGGCCAAGGTCGTCACCGTCTCGTACCTGCTCGCGGCCGTGTCCGTGCTGTTGTTCTGGCTGGGCGGGCACACGATGGTGGCGCTGTGCGCGGCCGCCGTCATGGTCCATGCCGCTCTGGTGGCCTCCCAGATCGCCAACCAGACGCTGGTCCTGACCACCACCTCGGTCCCGGCGACCGCGAACACCGCGTACGTCGTCTCCGCCTTCGCCGGCGGCGCCCTCGTCTCCGCTGTGGCCGGACCCGCCTACAGCCGTGGGGGCTGGGGCGCGGTGTGCGCCGTGGCGGGGGTGTGGCTGCTCCTGTGCTGGGCGGCGGCAGCCGTACGACGCCGTCCTGCGGCCACGGCCACGACCTCGACCTCGGCCTTGACCTCGACCTCGACCGCGCAGAGCGTCTGACGGCGGTGGCACCGTCTGGTGGGCGGGCCGGGCGTCCCCGCCGCCCGTGGACCGGGTCCCGTGGACCGGCGGCCCGGACCCGGGACCCGGGAGGGCCGACGCGCGACGACCGGGTCGCCGGGCTGATCGCTGCCGATCGGCTGTTCACCGGCCGGGCCCTGCCCCGGCCGGCCCGGCCCGGCGCTGCCTGCTCCGTGCGTGCCGCGCGCCGTGCCGCGTAGAGTGCGGCGCCGTGTCTGCCGTATCGCCTCACCGTGCCCCGTCGCCTCAGCGCGCCCTCCGGAACGAACCGCGGTTCCTGCTGCTCGCCTCCGCCCGGACCGTCTCCGTCCTGGGCAACGGCTTCGCCCGCGTGGCCCTCGGTTTCGCCGTGCTGGCGCTGCCCGGCGCGACCCCGGGCCGGCTGTCGCTGGTGCTGGCCTGCCAGGCGCTGCCCCAGCTGGTGTTCGTCCTGCTGGGCGGGGTGATCGCGGACCGGCTGCCCCGGGCGCGGCTGATGGTGACCGCCGACGCCGTCGGCGCCGCCGCCTACGCCGGGCTGGCCGCTCTGGTGCTGTCCGGGCACGCCCCGCTGACCGCCCTGTGCGCACTGGCGGTGGTGGCGGGCACCGCGACCGCGCTGTTCTCACCGGCGATGGACGGGCTGGTGCCGCTGGTCGTCCCGCCGGACAGGCTCCAGCGGGCCAACGGGCTGCTGCGGGTCTGCACCAACACCTCCCTCCTGCTCGGCCTGTCCCTCTCCGGCGTCGTCGTGGCATGGCTCGGGGCCGGCTGGGCGCTGGCCGTCAACGCCGCGTCCTTCGTCGTCAGCGCGGTCCTCACCGCCCGGCTGCGGGTCTCCGCGCGACGCCGGGCGAAGGCGTCGTCGGGGTGGGAGGACCTGAAGGAGGGCTGGCGGGAGTTCACCTCCCGGCAGTGGCTGTGGGTCGTCGTCGCCCACTCCGCCGTGGTGGTCGCCGGCCTCAACGCGACCATCGGCGTCCTGGGCCCGCTGGTGGCGCAGGAGCACCTGGGCGGCGCGCGGGCCTGGTCGCTGATCGTGGCGGCCCAGGCCCTGGGCACCGTCGCCGGCGCGGGTCTCGCGGTACGGGTCCGGGTGGAGCGGCCCGTACGGCTGGCGGTGCTGGCCACGTTCCCGGCCGCGCTGCCGATCGCGCTGCTCGCCGCGTCCGCCCCGCCCTGGGCGACCGCCGCCGCGATGTGCTGCTCGGGCGTCACCACGGCGGTCGGCGCGGTGCTCTGGTCCACCGCACTCCAGCGGGAGATCCCCGAGGAGGCCCTGTCCCGCGTCAGTTCGTACGGCTGGTTCGGCGCCCTGGGCTTCGCCCCGCTGGGGCTGCTCGCGGCCGGTCCGGTCGCCGGCGCGCTGGGCATCCGCGAGGCGCTGGCGTGCTGCGCGGCCCTGGTCGTGCTGGCGGCGGCCGGGGCGCTGCTGTCACCGCAGGTCCGGAGCCTTGCCCTGGCCACAGAGCTGCCGCCCGCGCCCGAGCCTTCGGCGGCGGAACGGGAGACGGCCTGACCGGAAGTGGGACTTGAGACCGCAGGCCACCAGTCGGCTTTCCTCAGCGGCCCGGCACCCGGATCTCCGCCCACACGACCTTGTGCGTGCCTCCCGTACAGAGGTCCGTTCCCCACCGGTCGGCCAGCGCGGTGACGAGCAACAGGCCCCGGCCGCCCTCGTCGTCCGCGCCGGGCGACTCCCTCGGTGCGGGCAGGCGCTCGGTCACCCCGTCGGCCACCTCCACCCGTACGGTGTCCTCGCCGGCCCGCATCAGCAGCCGTACGCGGAAGTCACGGCCCCTGACCCGGCCGTGCCGCACCGCGTTGGCCGCGAGTTCGGCGACGACCAGGGCCACCGACTCACTCGCCCCGCTGTCGTACGCGTACCCCCACAGGTCCATCCTGTTCGCGGCCAGACGCCTCGCCAGACGGGCCCCTCGCGGGGTGCAGCTGAAGAGCTGGGTGAACGTACGTACGGTGACGGGTACTTGGACCCCGGTTTCTCCTTGCATGGGTCAAAGGTCCCGGGTGGCGGGGTCGTCGACCAGGTCCGACACCCGTACGTCCCACCCCGTACGAGTTCACTCCGTGGACAGTCGGAGTGACTTTCCGTGACGATTGCCTCATGACCAACAGCACGGCGAACGAGCCCGAACCGTCGGACAGTCTGAAGACGTTCGGCCTCGTCCACAAGGCGTTCCGCAAGCGGGCGGGGCTGACGCAGGAGGAGTTCGCACCGCTGGTGCGGTACCAGCCGGCGACGGTCGCCTCGATCGAGCAGGGCCGACGCCTGCCGCCACGGGTGTACGTGGAGCGGGCGGAGGAGGTGCTGGACGCGTTCGGGGTACTGCGGGCGGCGGCGAAGTACGCGACGCGGCAGCCGGGCCTGGCGTCCTGGTTCCGGAGATGGGCGGACCTGGAGGAGCAGGCGATCGCCCTCTGCACGTACGAGTGCCGGGTGATTCCAGGCTTGTTGCAGACGGAGGCGTACGCGCGAGCGGTGATGTGGAGCGTGCCCCTACGGCCGACCGACGAGCTGGTCGAACAGCGCGTGGCCGCGCGCTTCGCCCGACAGGAACTGCTCAGCACGAGCCGGGAGCGACCCACGGCATTCAGCTTCATCGTCGAACAGGCCGTCCTGGAGCGGCACACGGGCGGCGAGGACGTGACGAGAGAGCTGATCGGCCATCTGCTCGACGTGAACGACCGGCACTGGAACGTCGAGATCCAGCTGATGCCGCTCCGCCAGCCCGTGCACGCGGGCCTCGACGGTCCCATGCACTTGCTCGAAACCGCCGAGCACGAGTGGTTGGCCTACGCGGAGGGCCAGAAGACCGGTCACCTGATCAGTGACCGCCAAGCGATCAGCGTGCTCCAGCAGCGCTATGCCAAGATGCGCTCACAGGCACTCACCCCAGAGGACACGGTGAGCCTGCTCCAGCAGATGCGAGGGGCACTATGAACAGCAACACGACCGAACTCACCTGGTTCAAGAGCAGCTACAGCGGCTCGGAGGGCGACGACTGCGTCGAAGTGGCCCTCGCCTGGCGCAAGTCGACGTACAGCAGCGGCAGTGAGGGCGACTGCGTCGAGGTCGCCGCCTGCCCCGGCGCCGTCCATGTCCGTGACTCCAAGAACACCCGCGGCCCGCAGCTCGCCCTCTCCCCCACCGCCTGGGCGGACTTCGTTCTCGACCTCAGTGGTCCGCGCAGCACGGCGTAGGGTCCGGGACCTCGAACGGGACCAGGACACCCCCCACCGCCGGCATCAGGGTCAGGACCAGCTCGCCGTCCTGCCACTGCGGGCGTACGTGATCCCGCGTCACCACGGACTGCCCCGGCGGGGGCGCACCGGACGAGCCCAGCACGACCACCCGGCCGATCGCGGAGCGAGCCAGCAGCTCCGCGATCGTCAGGGTGCCGGTCAGCTCGGGCGAGCCCGGGTAGACGACGGCCCGGCCCACCCCGTCGGGCGCGCCGGCCGTCACCCCGTACCCCTTGGCCGCAAGGCGCGGCGCGGTGTCCTCGGACGTCGTCGCGAAGGACAGCACGACCCGCGGCCGATCCCCGCGCACCAGGTGCGTGCAGCCGAACGCGCCCTCGGGCAGGGCGAGTTCGGCTGCCAGCTCCAGCAGCAGGTGGTCGGCGGCGCGCAGCTCACGTACGCCGGTGTCGACCGTGCTGACGTAAGGCGGCCGAGTCACGCGGGCAGGACCCAGACCGGGTTGGAGTAGAACCACAGGTCCTTCCACGGGTCCGCGTCACCGACGACGTCGATGGCGGGACCGGCCGGGTCGACGGCCGCACCGCGCGCGCCGACGGCGGACCGGTTGCCGTCCGAGCCGCGCAGGCGCAGGTACAGCGGGCGGTCGACGCGGCCGAGGGAGTAGGTGACCCGGACCGTGCCGCTGGTCTTGTCGATCTCGTACGACCTGACGACCTTGGCGGTCGGCGCGGTGAAGGTGTCCTTGTCCGCGACCGGGCCGGTGACGTCGCCCTGGATGACGTCCACGCGGGCCAGCTTCGGGACGAAGCCCGCCCAGTTGGTGTCCTGGGCGAGGGCGATGTCCACGGTCAGTGTGACGTTCGTGCCCTTCTTGACGTGCAGGGCGCCGCCGAGCGTGGCCCAGCGGCTGCCGCCGGAGACGCGGACGTCGAGGCCGCTGATGAGCTGACCGTGGTCGACCCAGACGCGGCCGGCGCGGATGCCGTCCATCACGGCGGCGTACGAGAAGTCCTCGGCGCCGACGTGGGTCCTGCTGTACTGGCCGGGCCAGTAGTCGCCCTGCGTGATGTCGATCTTGCCGCTGTAGACCGGGTCCTGGTAGCGGCCGTCGGCGTTGAAGTCGCCGCCGCCGCGTGCGGCGGTGTCCGCGTAGACCTGGTGCGAGTCGGAGTTGGCGCTGATCCACCAGGCCTTGCCCTCGGCGAGCAGGCTGTCCCAGAGGCCGCCGACGGTGGCGGTCATCCAGTCGAAGCCGCCCCAGGTGCGGTAACTCTCCAGCGGGTAGCCGGCGAAGGAGTCGACACCGGGGTTGTTGTCGTAGATGCCGCGGGCCCGGCCCATGCCGAGGGGTGCGGGAAGCCCGGCCGCCTGGTGCCCGGGGGCGCCCTCGAAACCGACGGCTATCTGGTGGCTCGCGGGCGTCGCGTCGCGCCAGGCGCGGATCTCGTGCGGCGAGTCGACACCGCGCCGCGCCGGGTGGTTGGCGAGCATGAGCGCGTCCTGCACCTTGCGCCGCTTCACCTGGTCACCGAGGAAGGCGAGGCCGGCGACGGCGAGCGCCTCGTTGGCGGGCGAGGAGCCGGAGGCGTTGTTGACGCTGCCGTCGTAGTCGGTCTCGAACTGCTTGAGGACGGAGACCTCGTTCTTGCCGGGGTGTACGAAGACCGTGCCGTGCTCGGCGCCCGGGATGTTCCATTCGAGGCCCTGGAAGACGAGGGTGTCCTCGTGCGCCTTACGGGCGGCCTTGATGTCCGGGTTGACCTTGTCGACGCCGATCCTGGCGTGCGCCACACTGCCGTGGTCCGTGATGACCAGCCAGTCCATGCCGTGCTTGACGCCCTGGCGGACCTGGTCGACGACGCGGTACTTGCCGTCGCTGCTGTACTGCGTGTGGATGTGGTGGTCACCGGCGAGCCAGAGGAAGCCCTTGCCCTTGCGGCCACCGCCGCCCGGTGTCCGCGCGCCGGCCGGCGTCTGCGCGGCGGCGGTCCCGCTCGCCGCGCCGCCGAGCACGCCCGCGGTGGCCAGACCGGCGCCGAGCAGACCGGCGCGGCGGAGCATGGAACGGCGCGACCGCTGGTCGGGGCTCAGCGCCTCGTCGGGTACGGAGGTGTCGAAGGCGGCGGGGAGAGGAGCGCTCTCGTGGCCGTGGCCGTGGCCGTGGTCATGACCGTGATGGTGGTCTCCATGGCTGTGCTGCCCATGCCCGTGACTGTGTCCGTGCCCCATGTCGGCCTCCTGTGTCCGGCGCCGCCGCCGGTGCGGTCGCGCGCTATGGAGACTCGATGCGAAACATGAACACCGGACGACACCGAGGTGATCTCCGGACGACTCCGGCACGGCGGCTCACCCCGGCCGTTGCGCTTCCCCCAACTGGCCTTGTAAAGCACACTAGTTGACTCTCCGCTCTCCCCTGTTTTCTCTGTTGCCCGGAGGCACCCCACCATGAGAAGACTCGCAGCCACCCTGCTGGCCGGCGCGCTGGCGGCCACCGGACCCACCACGACCGCGGCGACCACGGCCACCGCCGCCGTCCCCGCCGCCGCCCCTTCCTCCGGCACCTTCGACGTCCTCACGTACAACGTCGCGGGCCTCCCCGACGGGCTGAGTTCCGGCAATCCTTCGGTGAACACCCCGCTGATCTCCCCGCGGCTCGGCGCGTACGACATCGTGAACGTCCAGGAGGACTTCAACCACCACGCGGCGCTGTACGCGGGCGACAACCACCCGTACCGCACGGCGACCAGCGGCGGCGTGCCCTTCGGTGACGGTCTGAACACCCTCTCCGACCACCCCTTCGAGGACTTCGAGCGGGTGCGGTGGAACGACTGCACGGGCACCAACTGCCTTACGCCGAAAGGGTTTTCGCTCGCGCGGGTGCGGCTCGCGGAGGGCGTCTTCGTCGACCTCTACAACGTGCACACGAACGCCGACGACACGGCCGACGCCCTCGCGGCCCGCCGCGCCAACATCGAGCAGCTCTCGGACTTCGTCCGGGCGAACTCGGCCGGCAACGCGGTGATCGTCATGGGCGACACCAACACGCGGTACACACGCGCGGGCGACAACATCCGCACCCTCGCGAGCGAGAACGGACTGACCGACGCGTGGGTCCAACTGGTGCGCGGCGGCAGCGCGCCCGCGCAGGGCAGCGACGCGCTGGTCTGCCCCACCACCGCGCCGCCCGACACCTGCGAGGTCGTCGACAAGGTCCTCCACCGGAGCAGCGGGCTGGTGAACCTCTCGGCGACCCGGTACGCCGACGAGTGGGCGAAGTTCCTGGACGCGGCCGGCGGAAACCTCTCGGACCACTTCCCGCACACCGTCGGCTTCTCCTGGACCCTTCCCGCGAAGCTCCGGGCGAGCGACTTCCTCGGCGGCCCGCACGGCACGGCGTTCAACGACGCGGACGACCTCCCGGCGACGCCGTCGCCCCGCTCGCTCACCCTCCGCGGCGGCTCCCGCCTGGACGGGCTGTCGCTCACACTGGACGGCGGTACGTCCCTGACCCACGGCGGTACGGGCGGTACGGCCGCCTCCCTCACCCTCGCGACCGGCGAACACCTGACCTCGGTGAAGCTCACGCAGGGCCGGAAGGACGGCCGGACCCGGATCTTCTCGGCGGCCTTCACGACCGACGGGTCCCGCACGCTGTCGACCGGTTCGCCCACGACGGACACGGTGACGTACACGGCCCCGGCGGGCTGGCAGATCACCGGCTTCACGGGCCGGGCGGGCACGGAGATCGACAAGCTGGGAGTGCTGTACGCCCCGATCGGCTGACCCCCGCCGTCAGGAGTGCCGAACGGCCGCCGCGCGGCGGGTGCGGTGCGCGGTCAGCCCCTGAGGCGTTCCGCGATGTCGGCGAGGTGACGGCCCTGGTAGCGGGCCGCTTCCAGGGTGGCCTCGTCCGGTCCCTCGCCGCCGCCGCTCGGCCAGCTGGTGCCGTAGGGGTTGCCGCCGGCCGCGTAGAGCAGGGGATCGGAGTAACCGGGGGGAACGATGACACAGCCCCAGTGGTAGAAGACGTTGTTCAGCGACAGGAGGGTGGATTCCTGGCCGCCGTGACGGTTCATGGCGGAGGTGAAGCTGGTCGCCGGCTTGCTGTTGAACACGCCGGCCTGCCACAGGCCACCGGTGAGGTCGATGAACTGCTTCAGCTGCGAGGTCACCGCGCCGAACCGGGTCGGTGTGCCGAAGGCGTACGCGGTCGCCCACTCCAGATCTTCCAGAGTCGCTTCGGGCACCTGGTCCTTGGTGGCGTCCACATGCGCGCGCCAGGCCGGATTGGCGTCGATGGCGGTGTCCGGGGCCAGCTCGTGAACCCGCCGCAACCGGACCTCCGCATTACGGCTCACAGCGCCGTCCGCAACCGCCTGGGCCAATTGGTGGACATTCCCGGTGGCGCTGTAATAGATCACAGCGACGCGCACACTCATCATGAACTCCCTCTAGGTAGGCACACCTCAGACTATTGTCGGCAGTTTGATTTCGTGCTGCGACACGCTATGTCGCCCCTGTGCGTCGCGCGGAGACCAATGGGACGAGATTATCGCGGGCGTCGTCATTACCGTGTTTCACGACCGTGCTTTACGCCGGACAACCGTGCTTTACGCCGGAGAGTGTGATGATCGGCGCGCCCTCAGCGAATTCGGACCGCGGACCCGCACGAGCAACGCCCGCCGCCGGCGCCTCGGCGACATCCGGATCACCGGCATCACCGGCATCACCGTCTACGGATTTCCGTGCGGCTTTCCGTGCGGCTTTCCGTGCGGCCTTCCGGCGGAAACAGCCCCTCCGCTCCCCGCCCCACACGTCCCGCGAACCACTTAGACTGGAAGCTTCGCAGGTGCCACGTGCCGCCCAGGGGGGGGAGGGAGCGGGCCATGTCCCAACATCAGTTACGGCACGGCCCGTCCAGGCCCGACCCGGAGCCGCACGTACCGCACGGACCACGCCCGGCACGCCTCGTGCGCTGGCTGGGCGGATTCGGCGCGGCGGCCGCCGGCTACGCGGTGTTCCAGTCGGTGTTCGGCCTCCTTCCGGACAACCTCGGCGGTCAGTCCGCCCGTTACGCCATCGCCCTGGTGAACGGGCTCGGCACAGCCCTCGCGGTCTGGCTGTCCGCCGCGCTGCTCCGGGCCCGGAGTGAGCTCAACTCAGCGACGAGACCCGGGCAGTTACCGGTCCCGGGCAGCGCGGGGCCGGCCGGGACCGGCCCGCTCCCCGACTTGTTCTCCACCGCCTACCGCACCCTCGCCGAACAGATCTGCGTGGTCGACGACCCCGTACGCGGGCGCCTCACCGGCTGGCCGCACTCCCTCGGTGAGAGCGGTCCCGGCCGGCCCACCTCCGTCGGTACCGCGTACGGGCTGCACATCATGCTCGACCTGGGCATGCCCGAAGGGCGGATCGGCGCGGGCGACCTGGTGGACACGCTGTGGCGACTGCGTCTGCCGGACGGCGGCTGGTCGGCGCGCTCGCAGGGCTCCGAGGCCCGCCCGGAGGTCACCGCGCACGTACTGGGCGCACTGGCCCGGGCGGGGGCGTCCCGGGAACGGCTCGCCGAGGAGGTGGCGATCTGCGAGGCACGGTTCACGCCGGAACTCGACCGTACGGGGCAGGAGTTGACACACGTCGTGACGACCGTGCTGCGCGGTCTGCTGCGTGCGGCGCCCGACTCGGCCGCGCTGCCGCTGCTGCGCGACCACCTCGTCGAGGGTGCGGTCACCGACCCGCGACGCCGGCACCGCCGCTGCTGGGGCTACCGGCTCACGTCCCCGCACGGCCCGCCGTCCCCCCTGCACACGGCCCAGGCGGTGGTCGCGCTGGACCGCGTGGCCCGCGTCCTGGGCAGCGAGAGCGGCAACGTGCGCGCGGCCCGCGAGGACGGCGTGCGCTGGCTGCTGGCCTGCCCGGACGCCCCGCACGACACCTGCCTGGACCTGTCCAACCTCCGCGAGGAGGTACGCAGGCCGCGCACCGACGACCCGTCCCGCCACGAGGTGCTGAACGTACGGCACTTCACGGCCTCCTGGATCGTCCGCGCCCTGCTCACCCCCGGCGCCCGCGAGATCGCCCGCGAGGACGGCGTCGAGGAGGAGTGGCGCGAGTTGCTGAACGGCGCGGCGAGCTCCGTCTGGGCCGGCCAGACGGAGGGCATATGGACGTGGGTGCGCGACGACAACAGCGAGCTGCGGCGGCCCATGTGGATGACCTACCAAGGTCTTTCCGCGCTGCGGTCGCATGCCGTATGGATGTACCAGCCGTCGACGCGGCAACCGAACGGCTGAACCGACGAACTGAATCGACGAGCCGGTGAACCGGTGAACCGGGAGGAACGTGCATGGGTGGCCGACAGGTCCTGGCGGCACGGCGGTTGCTTGCCGAGATGCCGGACGGCGAACCGCCCGAGCACGTACAGCTCGCGGCGGCCCGGGCGGTCGTGGCGGAACTGGGCTCTCCGGAGCGCCTGTTGGAGCTGATCGCCGAACTGGCCTCCGGCGAGGGGGATCCGCACGGCTGTGCCCGGCTGTCGTACCGCCATGTCCTGGGCTTCGACAAGCTCCTGCTCATCGACGGCGGCCCCCACCACATGCTGCGTGCCCACCTCTGGCATCCCGGGCGGAGGGCGATCGGCAAGGAGGACATCCACAACCATCGTTCCCCGCTCGCCTCCTCCGTCGTACGGGGGCGGCTGGCGATGGAGCTGTACGCGCCCCGCGGCAGCGACAGCGGCAGCGGCAGCGGCAGCGGCAGCGGCAGCGGCAGCGACGGGATCGGGGCGGAGCGCTATCGGGAATCCCTGGCGGGCGGTTCGGCGGACTGGCTGCTGGAACCGACGGGTCCGGCCCGGCTGCACCTCACGCAGGTCGCGGAGTACGCGGCGGGCAGCACCTACGCCCTGCCCGCGCACACCCTGCACCGGGCGTGGTGCGACACGGCGGAGCCGACCGTGACGCTCTTCCTGGAGACAGGGAACGGGCGGCGCCGGCACACCGACGTGTTCACGGCGGCGGGACCCCACCCGGGGGCCGTACCGAAGGTGCCGCTGGAGACGGAGGACTACCTGAGCGAGCTCGACGCGCTCGCGGAGCTGCTCAGAAGTTCGTGAGGGCCTGGCGCACGATGTCCAGGTTGTACTCGTCGATGTCCACCGTGTGCAGTTCGTCCGGGCTCAGCCAGCGGTGGGTCTGGTCCGGCTCGGGGAGGGTGATGTGCCGGGAGAGCGGGTTGACCAGGAAGTTCTCCTGGAAGTTCTTGGTCTCCTGGCCGCGGTACTCGCTCATGAAGGAGGATTCGCCGACCTTGCGGACCACCTCACCGAGCAGCCCGGTCTCCTCCTTGAGCTCCCGCAGCACGCCGTCCTCGGCGCTTTCGCCGGGCTCCAGCTTTCCGCAGGGCACGCCCCACACCCGGGGCAGGAAGCGCTCGGTCTCACTGCGGCGCACCAGCAGGACGAGGCCCTTGCGCATCACGACGGCCGCGGCCAGTCGCTTGGTACCGGGGATGTCCATGATTCCTGGGTCCCTCGCCGATCGGAGTCCACAGATTCTTGTACCCACGAAAATGTCAACGCTACCAGCATGCCCGCACGGGTGGGGCGCTTCCGGGCGGACCGCTCCCCTCCGTTCACCGCAGGGCCTGCACGTCGTCGTACGTGGGCGTCGCCCCCTCCACGGGCTCGCCTGCGCGGATCAGGGCCGCCGTCTCCAGGGCCGCGCCCAGGGCGCGCCGGTAGAGGAGTGAACCGAGGCTGATGCGGCTGACGCCGAGGTCGGCGAGGGCCGGGACGGTCGGTCCTGCCAGGGTGTAGAGGATGTTGAGGGGCACGTCGAGGGTCTTCAGCAGGGCGGTGATGCAGGGCGGGTCGCTCAGGCCGGGGACGAACACACCGTCCGCGCCCGCCTGCCGGTAGGCGTCCAGGCGGCGGATCGTCTCGCGTGCCCGGCCGCCGCCGTCACCGCCGCCGTCACCGTTGCCGTCGCCTTCGCCGTCCCGCAGCCAGTGGGTGTCCGTGCGGGCGTTCACGAACAGGTCCGGTACGGCTTCCTTCACCGCGGTGATCTTCGCCGCGTGGAGTTCGGCGGGGGCCAGGGTGCCGTCCGGGCGGCCGTCCTCCAGGTTGATTCCGGCGGCGCCGGCCGCGGCGAGTTCGCGGGCCGCCTCGGCGACCTCTTCCGGGTCGTCGCTGAAACCGTTCTCGGCGTCGACCGAGAGGAGGAACGGGCCGCCGCCGAGCAGGCGGGCGAGCGTCAGTGACGCGTTCCTCGTCGCCGCGTGGCCGTCGGGGAGGCCGGCGGCCGCGGCCACTCCCAGGCTGGTCGTACCGACCGCCGCGAAGCCCTGCGCCGCCAGGGCCGTCGCCGAGGCGTGGTCCCAGGCGTTGGGGAGGAGGAGGGGGGCTCCGTCCGCTCGGTGGAGGGCGGCGAAGGAGGTGGAGGGGTGCGGGCTCATGGGGCGACGGTAGTGGGGGGACGGTTCGGTGGCCGCCGAACCGTCCGCCGTCGCTCTCCGCGGGTTCGTCCGTACCGCTGTCGCTGCCGCTGCCGCTGCCGCTGTCAGGGCACCGTCTCGCCCCGCACCAGCGGATGGCACACCGGCTGGACGTCCTCGGGGAGGTCGTCCGGCCGGCACCAGCGGGCCTCCAGGATCTCGGAGGGGTCGAGGCGCAGCTCTCCGCTCACCAGGCGTGCCTCGTAGGCCACTTCCAGACGGGTACGGAGGCCGCTGTTCAGCATCACCAGGGCGCCCGCCTCCACGTCGAGGCCCGTCTCTTCCCTGACCTCGCGCACGACGGTCGCCCGGAAGTCCTCACCCCTGTGCGCGAAACCGCTCGGCAGTCCCCACTGACGGCCAGGAGGCCACATCCGGTGCCGGAGCAGCAGGACCCGTCCCTCGTCGTCCCGCACGACACCGGTCACACCGACCACGAACTTGGCGTTCAGGAGCCACATGACGCGGTTCTGAAGGGGGCGCAGAAGCCGCCACAGGCGGGTGAGCAGTCGTCGCACCGGACCTCGAAGGGATAGGAGAAGCGGAAGCAGGGGCGTCACCCGTGGGGAGGCAGGACGGGCGCCACCGTGCGAAACGCTACCGTCCGGGCGCCCCGCCCGAGGCGGCGCGGTCCGGTGCCGGGCTCCCGCTCCTGGTGTCACAGGTGACCGCGCGCCGCGGGCGGCACGCGCCACGGACCGTATCCCCCAATCGGCCGGGGCATGCCCGGCCCTCCTCCGGCACCCCGCTCCTTCCCCGCCTCGGACCCGGCCGTGGTCCCGGGCACGGAATCCCGGGCGGGTCCGTCACCTCAGCAGGTGAGCCGGGAGCAGGGACTGTCCGCGGAGTTCGTCCGCGACCAGTTGTGCGTACGCCGTCGCGCCCCGCGTCGACGTGTGGGTGTTGTCGCGCTTCTCGTCGTAGAGGTACAGGGCCTTGGAGCCCTCCACTCCCAGCGACTCCACCAGGGCCTTCGTGCGGGCCGTCAGGTTGATGAGCGGAACCTGGTGGGCCGCGGCGACCGCGCGGACGACGGCGGGGTGGTCCACGCCGAGGCCGTTCACCAGGAGGGCCGTGCCGTTGTTCAGGGTGCCGTCGGTGTTGAACCAGCGGCGGACGATCGGGGTGACCAGGACCGGACGCCCGCCCCTGTCCCGGACGCCCGCGACGAGCGCCTCCAGGTTCGCGCGGTACGTCGCCTCGTCCGTCTGCTTGTCGTTGTGGGCGAGCTGGACGAGGACCAGGTCGCCCCTGCGGATGAGCGGCCGGACGGTCGCGAAGAGCCGTGGATCGGCGAGGTAGCTGACCGTGCTCTCCCCCGAATCCGCGTAGTTGGCGACGGAGACGCCCTTGCGCAGGTACTGCGGGAGCTGCTGACCCCACCCCGAGTAGGGGTCCCCGGGCTGGTCGCAGACCGTGGAGTCGCCCACCAGGAAGATCTGCCGGGTGTGGCGGCCCGCCGGGGTGACCCGGATGTCGGCCGGCGCGGGGGCCGAGCCGCCGATCACCAGGTCGAGCCCGGGCGTGCCGTCGGGACCGGTGGGCTCGCCCTCGGGCGTGCGGACGTTCACCGTGAAGCTGCGGGTCACCGATGCGCCCGCTTCCGTCGGCGTCTCCGCGAGCAGCGTGCGCCGTGTCTCGCCGCTGACGGCGGTGCTCGCCGCGGCCTCGCCGCCGAGCCGCACCCGCACGTCGTACGTGCCGGGCGGGACGTCGAAGTGGCAGGCCGTCCCGGTGCAGTCCTCCGGGCCACGCACCGGAGCCGGGCCCAGGTCCGGGCCCAGGTCCGAACCCGAACCCGAGCCCGCTCCCGGGCCCGGACCCGAGTCGTGGCCCCTCGCCTCGGCCGGGGCGACCGACAGGGCCGAGGCGACGGTCAGCAATGCCAGCAGGGTGATCGTCGCGCGTCGCGACACGGCTCCTCCAACAGGTCCGGCAAGTCGTCGAGGCGGCAGGCCGGCACGCCCGGACCGCTGGACCGTACCGTTGATGGCAAGCGCTTTCTAGAGGGCCGACCGGGAAAGGTTCAGGTTCCCCTGGTCCACTGCTGGTTCGTCGCCCCGTTGCAGGTGTACGTGATCAGCGCGGCGGAGTCCGCCGTGGACGCGCCGTTCACGTCCAGGCACTCGCCGGTCGCGCGGGACTTGACGTTCACGTAGGAACCGGTGGTGGTGAGCGACCACTGCTGGGCGGTCGACGACGCGCTGCAGTTCTCCTGCGTGACGGTGCTCGCGTTCTCCTGCACGCACAGGGAACTGCCCCGCACCGCGAGCTGGTAGTAGCCGCTGCCGACCGACTTGAACCAGTACTTCTGGTTGGCGCCGCCGTTGCAGGCGTACTGCTTGATCTGGGCGCCCGCCCACAGCGACTGGCTGGTGACGTCGGCGCACTTCGAGGAGTGGCGGGCGATCAGCGAGTTGTACGTGGCACTCGTCCCGGTGACGGTCCCGGCGGCCGTGTCGACGGTGACCTCCGGTGACCAGGACATGGACATCGTGGTCGAGCTCGGGAAGGTCAGCGGCAGCCAGACGTAGCGCGAGTCGTTGACCGTGCCGCCGAAGGAGTTGCCCCACCGGTCGCCCAGGTAGAGGTAGGAAGTGCCCGAACTCCCCTGCACGGGCAGGACGAAGGCGGTCTGCGAGTTGTACGTCGTCGCGTCGCCGACGTTCGTCATCGCCGTCCAGGGGCCCGCGATCGAGGTCGCCGTGGCGTACTGCTGCTGGTTGGCGTTCCAGCCGGTCGCCCCCGAGGTCAGCATGAAGTAGACGCCGCCCCGCTTGAACAGGGCGGGGGCCTCCCGGTGGCCGCCGTGCCACGGGTCCGCGACCAGGCTCGCGATGCCCGTGTAGTCGGCCGTCAGCCGGTAGATCTGCAGGTCGTAGTTCTCGCGGGCCGCCGAGACCATGTAGCCGGCGCCGTCCGTGTCGACGAACACCGTGATGTCCCGGGACATGTGGGTGCCCAGGGGCCGGAAACTGCCCTGCCAGGTGTAGGCGCCGTCGACCGTGTCCGACACGGCGACCGCGGCGCGGGCCTCGCCGTAGTCGACTCCGTTCTCCTTGTGCATCCACATCACGAACTTGCCGGTGGACGCGTTGTACATGACCTTCGGCCGCTCTATGTTCGCGGTCGCCAGTTCCAGACTGCTCGCCTCGGTCAGGACGTGGTTGCGGAACTCCCAGTTCTTCAGGTCCGTCGAGCGGTACGCGTCCACGTACCGGAAGGTGTTGTCGGTGTTCCGGTTCTCGCCGAACCAGTAGTAGTACGAGCCGACCTTGACGACGCCGCCGCCGTGGGCGTGCACCGGGCTGCCGCCGGTGTCGGTGAACTGCGTGCCGTTCGCGATGGTCTGGGGGGCGGCCTGGGCCGGGCCCGCGGTGGCGAGTGCGCCGGCCAGGGCCAGGCAGAGGGCGAGGAGTACCGCGTACAGGCGTCTCATCTCGGACACGCTCCTTCGGGGGCGTCGGGGGGGCCGTCGAGGGTGGGGGCACTGCTGGGGGCGCTGATGGAGACACAAAAGCCAACAGAAACGTTCGACATTTCGCACAACATCTGTCATGCCGAACGCCGAAAAGGTAAGGGTGTGTTACGGGGAGGTCAACGGGTCGCGGGAGAACCGGTGCGAAGCAAGGGCGGGCGTGCGTCCCGAAGTGGACCGGCGTACGGCGCCGTACCGCGTCGCGCCACGTCGTGGCAGGACGGCGGGCCACGCGACCCGTAGGGGTGACGGCCGGGTTGCGCGCCGCCGCGGGGTGCGGGCTAGCGTCGGTGCATGACCAGCGACAGTTCCCGTTCCCTTGGCGACAGCTCCCGTTCCGTCGGCGACGGCTCCCGTTCCTTCGCTGATGCCGTCGCCGCCGGGACGGTCGTCCTCGACGGCGGCATGTCCAACCAGCTGAGGTCGGCCGGGCACGATCTGAGCGACGAACTGTGGTCCGCGCGGCTGCTCGTGGAGCGGCCGGAGGCGATCGCCGCGGCGCACCTCGCCTACTTCGAGGCCGGCGCGGACGTGGCGATCACCGCCAGCTACCAGGCGACCTTCGAGGGGTTCGCGCGGCGGGGTGTTCCGGAGGAACGGGCAGATGAGCTGCTGGGGTTGAGCGTCTCGCTCGCGCGGGATGCCGCCCATCAGGCCGGGGCGCGGGGGGTGCGGCGGCCGTTGTGGGTGGCGGCGTCCGTGGGGCCGTACGGGGCGATGCTCGCGGACGGGTCCGAGTACCGGGGGCGGTACGGGGTGAGCGTGGACGGGCTGGAGCGGTTCCACCGGCGGCGGATGGAGGTGCTGGCCGCGGCCGGGCCCGATGTGCTCGCGCTGGAGACCGTGCCGGACGTCGACGAGGCGCGGGCGCTGGTACGGGTCGTGCGGGGGCTCGGGGTGCCGGCGTGGCTGTCGTACAGCGTCGCCGGGGGGCTGACGCGGGCCGGGCAGTCGCTGGAGGAGGCGTTCTCGGTGGCCGCCGGTGTCGACGAGGTGGTGGCGGTGGGGGTGAACTGCTGCGCGCCGGAGGAGGTGGAGGCGGCGGTGGAGGTCGCCGCGCGGGTCGCCGGCAAGCCGGTGGTCGTCTATCCGAACAGCGGGGAGCGGTGGGACGCCGGAGCCCGTCGCTGGGTGGGGAGCCCGACGTTCGCCGCCGGGGCGGTGGCCGGCTGGGAGCGGGCGGGGGCGCGGGCGGTCGGGGGGTGCTGCCGGGTGGGGCCTGCGGCGATCGCGGCGATCGCCACGGCGGTGCGCTCCGCGTAGTCGCCGGGGGTGGAGCCTGGAGGAGCGGGGGGGGGTTCCGCGTCATGGTGACCTGCGGGTGCGTCGTGGCTGATCGCGCAGTTCCCCGCGCCCCTAAGGACCCGGGGCGCCGAGGTCGCACGGCATCTGCCGGTGCGTCGTGGGCGAGCGCGCAGTTCCCCGCGCCCCTGAGGACCCGGGACGCCGAGGTCACACGGCATCTGCGGGTGCGTCGTGGGCGAGCACGCAGTTCCCCGCGCCCCTGAAGACCCGGGGCGCCGAGGTCACACGACACCTGCGGGTGCGTCGTGGGCGAGCACGCAGTTCCTCGCGCCCCTGAAGACCCGGGGCGCCGAGGTCGCACGACATCTGCCGGTGCGTCGTGGGCGAGCGCGCAGTTCCTCGCGCCCCTGAAAGACGCTCCCGCCCCCGCCAGGCAGTCTTCAGCGGGGCGCGGTCCTTCGGGGGCTCGCCTCCGGCCATGTCCGCACGTCACTTTGTCCTCGCTGGGGAAAAAGTATCGGGAAGTTGTGCCCGGCGGGTTACGGAGTTCTACAAAGGTCGCTAACTTCCTTGAAATGAACCGGTCACAGCGCTGCTGCGACCGGGCTGAACGGCGCGACGGCGCGCGCCTGTGCACCGCTTGGCAGTCCGCTGAGGACTGTCCTCATCCCACCCCACTTCGGGAGAGCTCTGTGCGCAAGAACCCGCTCGGACACAGACGTGTCCACTACCTACTGACCGCCCTGGCCTGCGCCGTCGGCTGTCTGCTGCCCCTGTCCCCGGCCGCCGCCGACACCGCCCGCCAGGCGGGGCCTGCCGACGGGCCGAAGGCCGCCGCCGTCGAGTACCAGCAGGTCACGCTCGCGAAGGGCGTGGCCGAGACCGGCGAACCGATGACCCTGGCCGTGCTGCCGGACCGCTCGGTCCTGCACACCGCCCGGGACGGCACGGTCCGGCTGACGAACGCCGCGGGGACCACCTCCGTCGCGGGGAGACTGGACGTCTACAGCCACGACGAGGAGGGGCTGCAGGGCGTCGCCGTGGATCCCGGTTTCAGCTCCAACCGGTTCGTCTACCTCTACTACGCGCCCAAGCTCAGCACCCCGGCCGGTGACGCCCCGGCGGACGGCACCGCCGCCGACTTCACCCCCTTCGACGGGGTCAACCGGCTCTCCCGGTTCGTCCTGAAGACCGACGGCACCCTGGACCTCGCCACCGAGAAGAAGATCCTCGACGTGCCCGCCTCCCGTGGCCTGTGCTGCCACGTGGGCGGCGACATCGACTTCGACGCGGCCGGGAACCTGTACCTGTCCACCGGCGACGACACCAACCCGTTCGCCTCGGACAGCTACACCCCGATCGACGAGCGTGCCACCCGCAACCCCGCCTTCGACGCCCAGCGTTCCGCGGGCAACACCAACGACCTGCGCGGCAAGGTCCTGCGGATCAAGGTCAACGCCGACGGGTCGTACGCGATCCCGAGCGGCAACCTCTTCGCGCCCGGCACCGCGAGAACCCGCCCCGAGATCTACGCGATGGGCTTCCGCAACCCCTTCCGGATGAGCGTCGACAAGCCCACCGGCATCGTCTACCTCGGCGACTACGGCCCCGACGCCGGTACCGCCAGCCCCACCCGCGGCCCGGGCGGCCAGGTGGAGTTCAACCGGATCACCAAGGCCGGCAACTACGGCTGGCCCTACTGCACCGGCAGGAACGACGCCTACATCGACTACAACTTCGCCACCGGCGCCTCCGGCTCCGCCTTCAACTGCGCGGCGCCCACCAACAATTCACCGCGCAACACCGGCCTGACCGACCTGCCCGCGGTCCAGCCCGCCTGGATCCCCTACGACGGCGCGTCCGTACCGGAGTTCGGCAACGGCTCGGAGTCCCCGATGGGCGGCCCCGTCTACCGTTACGACGCCGGCTCCACCTCCGAGGTGAAGTTCCCGCAGGCGTTCGACGGCGACTTCTTCGCCGGGGAGTTCGGACGCCGCTGGATCAAGCGCATCGAGGCCGGCGGCGACGGCACCGTGCAGTCCATCAACTCCTTCCCCTGGACCGGCACCCAGGTGATGGACATGGCCTTCGGCCCCGACGGCGCCCTGTACGTCCTCGACTACGGCACCGGCTACTTCAGCGGCGACGAGAACTCGGCGCTGTACCGCATCGAGCACGTCACGGACGGGCTCGCCCCGACGGCGCAGGCGAAGGCGAACGTCACCTCGGGCGGGGCACCGCTGGCCGTGTCGTTCTCCTCGGCCGGCAGCACCGACCCGGACGGCGGCGCCCTCGGCTACGCCTGGACCTTCGGCGACGGCGGCACCTCCACCGCCGCCAACCCCTCGCACACCTACACGAGCAACGGCCAGTACACGGCCACGGTGAAGGTCACGGACACCACCGGAAAGTCCGCGACGGCCTCCGTGCAGATCACGGTGGGCAACACCGCGCCCACGGTGCGGCTGGACCTGCCGCTCGACGGAAGCATCCACGACTTCGGGGACGCGATTCCCTTCAAGGTCACGGTGACCGATCCCGAGGACGGCACGATCGACTGCACCAAGGTGAAGGTCACCTTCATCGTCGGTCACGACAGCCACGGCCATCCGCAGACCTCGACCACCGGGTGCACCGGCACGCTCCAGACCCTCGCGGACGGCGAGCACGACCCCAACGCCAACATCTTCGGCGTGATCGACGCCGAGTACACCGACAAGGGCGCCGCCGGACAGCCCGCGCTGACCGCGCACGACCAGCACGTCGTCCAGCCCGGTCAACGGCAGGGCGAGCACTACGGCGCCTCGTCCGGCGTCGACGTCGTCTCCCACGCCCCCGCGCACGGCGGGAAGACCGTCGGCAACATCGAGAACGGCGACTGGATCTCCTTCCGGCCGTACGCCCTCGGCAACGCGACCCGGTTCACCGCCCGGGTCTCCTCGGCGGGCGCCGGCGGCACGATCGAGGTCCGCGCCGGGTCCGCCACCGGCACCCTGCTCGGCACGGCGACCGTGCCCGTGACCGGCGGATGGGAGACCTTCCAGGACGTGACGGCCGGCCTGAGCAACCAGCCCGGCGGCTCCACCTCCCTCCACCTGGTCTTCAAGGGCGGCAGCGGCGCGCTCTTCGACCTGGACGAGTTCTCCTTCACCACCTCGGGCGACACCACCCGCTCGGGTGAGGTGAAGGGCGTGAACGGCAAGTGCCTGGACATCGACAACGCCCAGACCGCCGACGGGACGAAGGTGCAGATCTGGACCTGCAACAACTCCGCCGCGCAGAAGTGGACCGTCCCCGGCGACAGCACGCTGCGGGCGCTCGGCAAGTGCCTGGACGTGTCCGGCGGAGCGAACGCCGACGGCACCAAGATCCAGCTCTGGACCTGCAACGGCTCCGGCGCCCAGACCTGGACACCCCAGGCCGACGGCACCGTCCGCAACCCCCAGTCCGGCAAATGCCTGGACGCCTCCGGCGGCACATGGAACGACGGCACCACCGTCCACCTGTGGACCTGCCACACCGCCGCCAACCAGAAATGGACCCTGCCGTAGGAGGGAGGAGACCGACATGCGTACCTATCTGAAAGCAGTCCTCGGCCTGTTCACCGGTGCCGCGCTCTGCCTGTCACCACAGGCCACGGCGCTGCCCGGCGCGGTGGGCCAGTCCGTCGGCACCGGTTCGGTCGGCGCCGCTCCGGTCGGCGCCGGTTCCGCCCGTACCGGGGGATCCGCCGACACCGGATCCGCCGGTGCGACGGCACGCGCCGCGGCCGACCCCGCGTACAAGGTCCTCGTCTTCTCCAAGACAGCGGGCTTCCGCCACGACTCGATCGACGAGGGCATCGCCGCCCTGCGCGGCCTCGGCACCGCGAACAACTTCACCGTGGACGCGACCGAGGACGCCGGGACCTTCACCACCGGCAACCTCGCCCAGTACAAGAGCGTCGTCTTCCTGTCGACGACGGGCGACGTGCTGAACGCCGCCCAGCAGACCGCCTTCGAGGGGTACGTCAAGGGCGGTGGCGGCTACGTCGGCGTCCACGCCGCCGCCGACACCGAGTACGACTGGCCCTTCTACGAGGGGCTGGCCGGCGCGCTGTTCCACTCGCACCCGGCCATCCAGTCCGCCACCGTGAAGGTCGAGGACCGGGCGCACGACGCCACCGCGCACCTCGGTTCCGCCTGGCAGCGCACCGACGAGTGGTACAACTACCGCACCAACCCGCGCACCACCGCCCATGTCCTGGCCTCGCTCGACGAGTCCAGCTACACGGGCGGGAACATGTCCGGCGACCACCCGATCGCCTGGTGCAAGGACTACCAGGGCGGCCGGGCCTTCTACACCGGCGGCGGGCACACCGACGAGTCGTACGCCGACCCCGCCTTCCGGCGGCACCTGCTCGGCGGTATCCGCTGGGCGGCCGGGATGACCGACGCCGACTGCCGACCGGAGACCGGCTACACGCCCCTGTTCGACGGTTCGTCGACCAGCGGCTGGAAGCAGGCCGGGCCGGGGCAGTTCGGCCTCGCGGACGGCACGCTCACCTCCGTGGGCGGGATGGGGCTGTTCTGGTACTCCGGCCAGGAGTTCACCGGCGACTACTCGCTCAAGCTCGACTGGCGGATGGCCGGGGACGACAACTCCGGTGTCTTCATCGGCTTCCCGGCCTCCGACGACCCGTGGTCCGCGGTGGACAACGGCTACGAGATCCAGATCGACGCGACCGACGCCGTCGATCGCACCACGGGGGCCGTGTACGGCTTCAAGTCGGCGGACGTCGCCGCGCGGGACGCCGCGCTGAATCCGCCGGGTGAGTGGAACACGTACGAACTCCGGGTCACCGGGGAGCGGTTGGAGATCTTCCTCAACGGGCGGAAGATCAACGACTTCACCAACACCGATCCCGTACGGAGTCTGCGGCAGGGGCATGTCGGGCTGCAGAACCACGGGGACGGGGACGACGTGTCGTTCCGCAACATCCGGGTCAAGCGGGGTGGCGGCCAGGAGCCGGGGCCGCGTTCGGGTGAGGTGAAGGGCGTGAACGGCAAGTGCCTGGACATCGACAACGCCCAGACCGCCGACGGGACGAAGGTGCAGATCTGGACCTGCAACGGGTCCGGCGCGCAGAAGTGGACCGTCCCCGGCGACAGCACGCTGCGGGCGCTCGGCAAGTGCCTGGACGTGTCCGGCGGAGCGAACGCCGACGGCACCAAGATCCAGCTCTGGACCTGCAACGGCTCCGGCGCCCAGACCTGGACACCCCAGGCCGACGGCACCGTCCGCAACCCCCAGTCCGGCAAATGCCTGGACGCCTCCGGCGGCACATGGAACGACGGCACCGCCGTCCACCTGTGGACCTGCCACACCGCCGCCAACCAGAAATGGACCCTGCCGTGACCTCCGGTTGAAGTGCTGAAGCGGGGGCCCTCCGAGGAGGGCCCCCGCGCCCCGTCGTGGGCCGACCACGCAGTTCCCCGCGCCCCCCGGAGGGCGCGGTCTTTCTTTTTCGGGGTGCGGGGGACCGTGTGGGCGGGCGGGCGCGAGCCGCACCGCGTCCGGCCTGCCGCCGGTCCGGAACCGGCCACTACCTGCACATTCGGCATTTCGAGAGTTTCGGCTCCGGGGAATTCCACCGAGTACCCGCTCTTCCACGGCGAGTTCGGGCGGCCTTACTGTAGGAGCGGCATAGGAAGCGCTTTCTACCCGAAACTTTCGCGGGCCCTCGGGACGGGGCCGGAGAGGTGGGCTCCATGGTGCGTACCGGGAGCGTGGCGGGGCCGACCCTCGCGGTCGTCGCACGCGAGGCGGGGGTGTCGGTGCCGACGGCCTCGAAGGTGGTCAACGGCCGGGAGGACGTGGCGCCTGAGACCCGCCGGCGGGTCACGGAGGCGCTCGACCGGCTGGGGTACGTACGCAGACCCCGGTTCGACGGGCTGAAGTCGCCGGGCCTGGTCGATCTCGTCGTGGACCCGCTCGACAGTTCCTGGTCGGGTGCCGTCCTGCACGGTGTGGAGGAGGCCGCGCACGACGCGGGTCTGGAGGTGGTGGTGACGGCGGGGCTGACCCGCACCCGGGGCGGCCGCCCGGAACGCGGCTGGCTGGACAAGCTCTCCGCGCGCGGCTCCTCCGGGGTGCTGCTCAACCTCGCCGAGCTGACCGCGCCCCAGTACGCCTGGCTGGAGCAGCACCGGATCCCGTTCGTGCTGATCGACCCGGTGCTGGAGCCGCCGCCGGGGGTCGTGTCGGTCGGCGCGGCCAACTGGCACGGCGGGGTGACCGCCACCGAGCACCTGCTCTCGCTCGGCCACGAACGCGTCGCCGTCATCGCGGGCTACCGGCGCCGGATGTGCAGCAACGCGCGTGTCGCCGGGTACCGGTCGGCGCTCGCGGCGGCGGGGGTGCGGCATCGGGCCGAGTACCTGCGGTACGGCAGCTTCGACGAGGGTTCCGCGCGTCGCCGGATGCATGAGCTGCTGGACCTGCCGGAGCCGCCCACGGCCGTTTTCGTGTGCTCGGACCGGATGGCGCTCGGGGCGTACCGGGCGCTTGGCGAGCGGGGATTGTCCGTGCCGGGCGATGTCAGTGTGGTCGGCTTCGACGATCTGCCCGAGGCGCACTGGGTCTCGCCTGCGCTGACGACCGTGCGGCAGCCGTTGTCGGAGATGGCGGCGGTTGCGCTGCGTCTGCTGGTGCGGATGATGGGTGGGGAGCGGCCCGAGGGGACCCGGACGGAGTTGTCGACGTCGTTGGTTGTGCGGGCGAGTACGGCGGTGCGTTGAGCGGAGGGCTTGGGAGCGGGGGTCGTCGGGTGCGGGTGCGTCGTGGCTGGTCGCGCAGTTCCCCGCGCCCCTAAAAGACTGCGCCGTTCCCCGCGCCCCTGAAAGACAAAGGACCGTGCCGTTCGCCGCGCCCCTGAAAGACAGAAGACTGCGCCGTTCCCCGCGCCCCTGAAGGGCAAAGGACTGCGCCGTTCCCCGCGCCCTTGAAAGGCAAAGGACTGTGCCGTTCGCCGCGCTCCTCAGAGACGCCGTGTTTCTGGAAGTTCGGGGTCAGAGGCGGGATGCCCAGGTGATTCCGCCCAGTAGGTGGGTGCGGAAGTCGGGGTTGTCGTAGGCCTCGTCCGCGTGGCCCAGGGCTGTGTAGAAGGATCGGCCCCTGCCCTGTTCGTGGCACCAGGCCAGGGGATGGTCCTGGCCCATTCCGCCTCCCTCGTAGGAGGTTTCGTCGGCAGAGAGCAGGACGCGTACCGAATTCCGCGGGCCGGCGCGGAAGTCGTACCACTCGTCCGTGAGGTTCCAGGTGCCGGGCAGGTGCCGGGTGGCCGGGTGGTCGTGGTCCTCCACGACCACCCGGCCCTTCTGGTACTCGGGGTGGCGGGCGAAGCGGGCGCCCAGCAGTTCGCCGTAGTAGGGCCAGTCGTACTCCGTGCAGGCCGCCGCGTGCACCCCGACGAAGCCGCCGCCCGCCTCCACGTACGCGGCGAGGTGCTCCCGGCCCGCCGGCGTCAGGACGTCGCCGCTGGTGGAGAGGAAGACGACGGCCGCGTACGGGCCCACGGGGGCGTCGAAGAAGCCGGGGTCCTCCGTCGCGTGGACCGTGAAACCGTGCGCGGCGCCGAGGGACCGTACGGCGGCGATGCCGGCCGGGATCGACTCGTGGCGGTAGTCCGTGGTGCGGGTGTAGACGACGAGCCGGGGTCCGGCGTGCTGTGCTGCCATGGAGCCGACTCTACGGCGCCTGTCGCGCGGCCCTCCTGAACGGTCCTCGGGCCGGCGCTCAGCCGGACGCGCCCACCTCGTTGTCCGGCGCCCCGTCGCCCACCGGTGGCAGGTCGCCCCGTTCGACCGGCTCGGTCGCCGAGCCCTCGGGTGCCGGGGGCAGGAGCGCGGTCAGTTCCTCCGCGTCGGGACGGTGGACCGCCTCCGCCGCCGCCCGCAGGACGGCACGGTCCAGCCGGTCCGCGTCACCGACGAGCCGGATGACGTGGCCGTCGCGCGGCACGGCGTACTCGTGGCTGCCGGCCGCTTCGCGGTACCAGAGGTTCCCGTCGCGTTCGCAGGTGGCCGGCTGCGTCGGGCCGCCCTGCCCGAGCTGCGCCGCGGGGCAGTTCTTCGCGGTCAGCGTGCCCCGGTCCACGAACATCTCCACCTGGGCACGGGTCTTCCGGTTGAAGTAAGCCGCGTGGAAGCCGTCGTCCCCGAACACGCCCACCGACTGCCCGGCCACGGCGAACCCGGGTGCCCGCGTGACGTAGACCAGCTCCGGCGCCACCCCCAACGCCTCGGCGCGCGACGCCAGTTCGGCGGGGTCGGCCGCGCTGCCCGTCCCCGAGCCGGTCCCCGTTGCCGCTCCCGTTCCCGTCCTCGCCTCCTGCGTGCCGCAGGCGACGAGGAGGAACGGGAGCAGCAACAGCGGCAGGGCGCGCACGGCACGGGTCATGGCCGTCATCCTGCCGCACGGGCGTCCGATTCCTTCAAGACCCGTGCCCACCGGTGTCCCTACGGTGGTCCCATGACCTCACGAACGGCTCCACGCTTCGATCTCATCGGTCTCGTCGTCTCCGACCTGGCCGCCTCGCTCGCCTTCTACCGCCGGCTCGGCCTCGAGTTCCCCGAGGGGGCCGAGAGCGCGCCGCACGTCGAGGCACAGCTGCCCGGTGGTCTGCGTCTCGCGCTCGACACGGAGGACACCATCCGTTCGTTCCACCCGGACTGGCGGCCGCCGGCGGGCGGGGGCCGTATCGGACTGGCCTTCCTGTGCGACAGCCCCGCGGCGGTGGACGCCACGTACGACGGTCTGCTGGCCGCGGGGCACGCGGGGGAGCTCAAGCCGTTCGACGCGCCCTGGGGGATGCGGTACGCGGTGGTCCACGACCCCGACGGGAACGGCGTCGACCTCTTCGCCCATCTCGACACCGTGTAGCGCCGGCGCCGCGCGGGGGCGCGCATGGGGGTGGGCCGCCCGCGCAGCTCCCCGCGCCCCCGCGCCCTCGCGCCCCTCACGGCCCCCACGACCTCCACGTCCCGCGCGCCCGGCACGGCGGCCGGCTCAGCGGCGGAGCAGTGACCCCAGAGGTGCCCCCGCCAGCTCCCGTACCTCCCGCGCCAGATGGGCCTGGTCCGCGTATCCCGTGACCGCGGCGACCTCGGCCGCGGGCAGTCCGTCTCTCGCCAGCGACAGCGCGCGCTGCAGCCGCAGCACCCGCGCGAGGGTCTTGGGCCCGTACCCGAACGCCTCCAGCGCGCGCCGGTGCAGCTGCCGCGCGCTCCAGCCCACTTCCTCGGCCGTCGGGGCGACCGCGCGCCCCGCCGCGAGAGCCGCGACGACGGCTCCGAGGCGCGGATCGGGCGGTTCGGCGTCGGCGGCCCGCCGCACGGCCACCGCCTCGAGCGCGGCGGCCGGGTCCCCCGCCGCGTCCACCCGCTCGGTCAGCCGCCGCGCCGCGCCCCCGCCCCACAGGTCGGCGAGGTCGACGCGCCGGTCGCGCAGTTCATGGGCCGGCACGCCCAGGTAGGA
Source organism: Streptomyces sp. V3I8 (assembly GCF_030817535.1). NCBI lineage: Bacteria > Bacillati > Actinomycetota > Actinomycetes > Kitasatosporales > Streptomycetaceae > Streptomyces > Streptomyces sp. V3I8. The sequence continues at coordinate 2,134,199 of NZ_JAUSZL010000002.1, forward strand.
GGGCGCGGTGCCGGGGAAGAACCGGACCCCCGCGTACCGCACCGGGCCGCGGCCGGGGCCACCGCGGTCGTCGGAGCTGTCGGGGCCGTCGGAGCCGTCGCTCACGTAGGCGTGGGTGTCGGGGCCCGCGACGAACAGCCGGCCCTCGGTCCACAGCAGGTCCATGCACCCGTCGGGCAGCACCGGGGAGGCGTCACCGGGCACGGCGGTACGGGTCCACACGACCGCGCCGGTGAGCCGCGACGCCCGTTCCCGGTACGCCGCCGGCGACGTCTCGGCGTACGGCTCGGCCACGGTCAGGAGGTTACGCCGCCCCAGGGCCCCGTCGCGTCACTGCGGCGGGGGTGTCCCGTCCCCGGGTCTGGGGGTCGTCCTGGCGTGGGTCCGCAGGCGGGAGGTCACGTCCTCCGGGGGCAGGAAGCGGGACCAGCGCTCCGGGAACTCCGAGGGCATGTCCGGGTCGTCCGGGTCGTCGAGCTGTGCGGCCCGGGCCGCGGCCGCGCGGGCCACCAGGTCGGCGGCCTGCTCGGCGCGCAGCCGCTCGTTGACGGCGCGGGCGGCGGCGGTGGCGGCGGCCGGCCAGACGCGGTCGATGGCGGCGTTGACGGCGGCGCCCACCAGCACGGCGAAGGCGGAGACACCGATCCACAGGAGGACGGCGACGGGCGCGGCGAGGGAGCCGTAGATGGTGGGGCCCTCGACGGTGTTCGTCAGGTAGATGCGCAGCAGGAAGCTGCCCAGCACCCACATGGTGAGGGCGACGAGGGCGCCGGGCACGTCCTCGATCCACGGCGAGCGCACCGGTACTGACACGTGGTACAGCGTCGTCAGGAAGACGACGGACAGGACGATGACGACGGGCCAGTAGAGGACCTGGACCACGGTCGTCGACCACGGCAGGAAGTCCACCACGGCGTCCGGGCCCGCGACCATCAGCGGCAGGGCGACCGAGCCGATCATCAGGGCGACGAGGAAGAGCAGGAAGGCCATCAGCCGGGTCCTGACGATGCCGCGCACCCCGTCGAGGCCGTACATGACGGTGATGGTGTCGATGAAGACGTTCACCGCGCGCGAGCCGGACCACAGGGCGAACAGGAAGCCCAGGGAGATGACGTCGGGGCGGCCGCCCTCCATCACGTCGTGCAGGAGCGGCTGGGCGATCTGGGTGACGCCCTTGTCGGTCAGG